>PMST01000187.1 GCA_003168295.1 Actinomycetota bacterium | reverse complement strand
GCCTCGTTCTTGCGCCGCAGCGCCGACTCCGGGTCCAGCTTGAGGACGAGGCGGTGCGCGTAGTACCGCAGTTCCCCCCTCGTCTTGGACTGCGCCGCCGCGGCGATCTTCGCGTCGGCCTCGGCGAGGTACTTGTCGTCTAGGTACGCGGTCTCGTCGTCGGCGATGCGCAGGTGCACGGGGTGGATCTTGCCGGTCCGCAGCGCCGCGAAGGTGACCGGCAGCCGCGCCGCTACGGTGCACGCGTAGGCGATCTGCCCGGCCGCGCTCTGCCCGCTCAGGTGCAGATCCGGGGCCAGCTCCTCGGCCGCGAACTCCCGCACCGTCGGCGCGCCCGGCAGGCCCGCCACCCCCGCATTGGGATCACGGGAATCCACACCCCGGACACGGCCACGGCCGCCAGAGGCGCCTCCGGAAGCGGGATCGGAGGCTGGGGCGGGACGGCGGGGGTCGGGGCGGGTGGCGAACTCGCGGATCGCGGTCAGCTCGGCCCAGGCCGCGAACGACCCGATCCGCCGGACCGCGACAATGACCCCGGCCAGGTCGTCATCGGACAGCGTGGCCAGGATCTTCTCATCGGTGGTGGCGGCGTGCACGAGGGTCGCCAGGACCGGGCCGGGGTGCATCTGGTGCGCGGTGCCGTCCTGCCCGAACCCCGCCCCGGCGATATCCCCGGCCGTCAGCTCCTCCCCCGCGACCGCCGCGGCCATCAGCTCGGCGAGGTAGGCCGCGCTGTCCTCTTCCTCGTCCCCGGACCACGGGGGTTCGGGGGCGCCGTCGTTCCCACCCGCCGGGACCGGCTGCGAACCCGGGCCGACTGGCCCAGAGCCGGAGCCCGACGGCCCGGAGCTGGCTGGCTCGGGGGCGTCCGGGTCGGGGTCGGGGAACGTGGGGGAGGACATGCACCACCTCTCGTTCGGGAGAAAGAGGGAAGCAGGCTTGGGAACAAGAATACCAGCTTTCGAGCTTTTGTTCGAGACTTAGGGGAACCTTTTTTCGATCATCCGGCGGGTGCGGTGGCCCGCGTTCCCAGATCCGGGCGGCGCCGTCGCCGATAATGATGAGCCAGCCGACACCGTCCGTTCGCCCGCCGCCGCGTTCCCCGCGGCCACCTGCATCGTGGACCTGTTCCACGCCTGATCCGGCGGCCTGATGGCCTGCCGTCCGCGGGCTCAGGCCGGCGCGGCGGCGGGCCTGCTTACATCGAGTTGGCCCGGACAGGTCGCGGTGGCCGCGAGAGACTCGATCCCGGCTGTGTTCCGCTCCGCGATGACCAGCCCGCCGGTCCGGTGCATGAGCTGCCAGTATGCGGTCGCCGCGCCGATTGCGCCGCAGCCGATGACGATCACCCGGTAGTGCTGCGGCATGCGTCCCCCATCAAGCCGGCGTACCACTGGTAATAACGGGAGATCACCGGGGCCTCGCTGGGCACTAGGACCCCACCGCGGGCGTAGGCACGCGAGCTCATGTTCGGCTGGCACCACTGGGCGGCGGCGAAGTCCTGCTCGTTGACCTTGCTGAACAGGGCCACCGCGTCGGCCACGTCGTGCCCGGCCTCCAGCGTCTGGGCCGGGAACAGCCACTCGCATACGACCAGCGTCCGGTCCGGCGCGACGGGCTCGAACCTGTGCGCGATCACGTGGTCGCTGACCAGAGAGAGGAAGCAGTTCGGGCGCACCACCATCCCGTAGAAGAGCCGGTCGTCGGCGGGCAGCAGGCCGGGAAGCCTGGGCAGCACCGTCTGCCCGGTCAGCGAGAAGGACGGGCGGGGAGCGGCGATCGGGTAGCCGCCGGGGTCATAGCCCGCGGCCCCCATGGCCGGGGACTTGAACTGCGGGATCGTCGACACTAGCTCGGGGTGAATGTTGTGGCAGTGGTAGCACTCCTGGAAATTCTCGTAGATCAGCTTCCAGTTCGCCGCCACGTCATACTCGGCCCTGGCCCCCACCGCCAGCTCGCCGAGCCGGTACCGCTGGAACTTTCCGTAGTCGCCCAGCCGGTCCTCGATCTGCGGCCGCAGGTAGTCCTCCAGCGGCACGGGCTGGCGGGCGAGGCTGACCCAGATCAGCCCTTCCCAGGTCGCGACGTGGACCTGGTGCAGCCGGTAGCGGCCGCGGTCGATCCCGTCCAGCGCCCGCCAGTTGGGCGCCGCGACCAGCTGGCCGTCCAGGCTGTAGGTCCAGGCGTGGTAGGGACAGCGGATGGTCTTGCCGACCTCGCGCCGAAGATCGTGTATCGCACCGACGATAACCTGGCCTTGCAGCGACTCGTGGCGGCCGGGCTCGGCCACGCTTGCATCGGCCGCCTGGCCGCCACCAGGGCGATCGATCCCGCGCTCACCTGGCTGCTGCCGGATGAGCCGGGCGCGCCGCGGACGATCGCGCTGTGCTATCCACGGCACCGGCCGGTAAGCGCGACGGCGCGCTCGTTGATCACGGCCATCCTCGCGCACGCCGGCTGACAGCGGCCGCGGATGACAGGCGCAAGTCGACGTTACTTGGCGTAATATATATGTTACCGCCCCAAGATGTGTGTCAGGACTTGCACCGTCTTCTCCCCCTTGCCCGCTCGGCCTCCGCGGCGGTCAAGTGGTGGGCATGGCGGCACTTCTCGGGGACCAGAATCAACTCCGGCGGCGACGTCCTCATCGGGCGCACCATCGGCGCGTGGTACTCCGCCCCGATTACAGGCGCGCTGCTCGACCTGCTGGACTTCGGGCTGCTGAGCGTCCAGATCTGCGCGACAGGGACGCCTCGTAGCGGCGTGGCCGATGCCCCATCAACGCCTGGGGCCGGGTTGGGGAAGGCTGATGACGGCCTGCACCGGCAGATGGTCGCTGGGGTATCGGCCCTGATCGCAGTAGGGGTTGATGGCGGCGCAGGAGGTGATGACGTCGGGTGAGGTGAGGATCCAGTCGATGCGCACACCGCCGGGGACCGGCTGTTTATAGCCGTGCCACGTGCTGTAGTGCTCACCTCGCCTGGCGGCGCGGGTCCACGAATCGACCAGGCCTCCCTCGTTGAGCATGATGTCGTAGACACTCGTGCCCGCGGCCGCGGGGGCGTTGAAGTCGCCGGTGACGATGCGCGGCAGCTCCGGGTCAAGGCGGTTAGTGAGGTACCTGGCTAGCTGAGTCGCGGCGCGCCGGCGCGCGGTCTCACTCCGGTTGTCCAGATGCGTGTTGAGGGCATAGAACATGCTGGTGGTGCCCCGGACACCGAAGCGGACCCAGGTCACCATGCGCGGGGAGCCGGCCCGTTCTGATCTCTTCCTGAATTCGTCCTTGGATCCGATCTTGCCGGGGGTTTCGGAGAGCCAGAAGTGATCGTATTCAATCGGGGCGAGCCGGCTCGTGTCGTAGAAGATGGCCACGAATTCACCGTGGCTGCCTCCTTCACGGCCGGTACCGATCCACGCGTAACCTGCGCCGAGGTCCTGCTCAATGTCGCGCAGTTGCTGGTAGAGGCCCTCTTGGGTGCCGATGAGGTGCGGGGATTCACCCCGCAGCAGCTTGCGCGTGACCGGGCGGCGCTCGGCCCAGGAATGAGGGGCGCTCGCGCTGGCATAGCGGAGATTGAACGTCATTATGTTCAGCGGGGCTCTGTGATCAGGGTGCGGACTTGCGGGCATAGGGTCGTCTCACCCGCCGCTGCCGTACGGTCTGCCTGCCGTCTTGAGGCCCGAACTCGGTGTGATCATCGGGCCGCAGGCGCGCGGCGTCGATGCTGCGCCTTCGTGTGTCACCGAACTCTCCACCTGCTGATTATGCGTTTGGTCAGCTTCGCGGCGCCCGTTACCACCAGAAGATCCGGCCGAGGGACATCCTCGCCAGCGTCCGGCGGCGGCTACGACCGCGCGGTAACCGCGGCCGGGAGCCGCAGCGGCTGCCGAAGTATGCTTCGCGCGCAGAAAAAATTCACGAAGGAGTCCAGCCATGAGCGTACGGCCATTGCATTTCAACGCTTTCATCTGGCCGGACGGTTATCACGAGTCCGCGTGGCGCGTGGTCGAAGACGATGTCCGCGGCGTTCTCGGGCTCGCCTACTACACCGACATCGCCCGGATCGCCGAGCGTGGCCTGATGGATTCGATCTTTCTGGCCGACAACATCGCCATCGCCGAATACCGCGCCACGTACCTGCCGCAGACGCAATTCGACCCGATCTCGGTGCTCTCGGCTCTGGCCGCGGTCACCAGCCACATCGGGCTGATCGGGACCGGCTCGACGACCTACAGCAAGCCGTGGGAGCTCGCCCGCCGGTTTGCGACGCTGGATCATCTCAGCGGCGGCCGGGCCGGCTGGAACATCGTTACCACCGTCACGCCGCTGGCCGCGGCGGCCTTCGGCGAGCCCGCCCATCCCGGACATGCCGACCGTTACGCGCGCGCGCACGAATTCGTCGACGTCGTCACGCGGGCGTGGGACAGCTGGGAGGACGACGCGGTCGTCGGTGACCGCGAAAACGGTGTGTGGGCGGACCGAGGTAAGCTGCACGACCCTCGGTTCCACGGGAAGTACTACGACTCCGAAGGAGTCTTGCCGTTCCCCCGCTCCCCGCAAGGTCACCCGGTGCTCGTTCAGGCCGGGCAGTCCGCGGCCGGCGTGGGGCTGGCCGCGCGGTACGCCGAGCTGGTGTTCTCCGGGCCGCCGTCGCTAGAGGCCGCGGTGGCTTTCCGGGCTGACCTGCACGCCCAGGTCACCGCCGCAGGCCGTGACCCGGCGCAGGCGCTCGTCCTGCCCGCGCTGATGGTGACCTTGGGCGGCACCGAGGCCGAAGCTCAGGCCCGGGCGCGGCGGCTGGAAGAGCTGATGAGTCCCGAGTTCCGCTGGCAGAACGCGCTCTACACGGCCGGGCTTGACCCGGACGCTTTCGACCCGGACGTTCCACTGCCCGCTGAGCTCTGGGCCGGGCAGCCGGCCCCGTCGAGCCGCGCGGAGCAGCTGTTCGCGCTCGCGCGGGCACGGCCGAACGCTTCGCTGCGCGAGGTCGCCCAGCAGGTGACGGGCGGCGCGGGACAGATGCATTTCACCGGGACACCCGAGCAACTCGCCGCGCACGTGATCGCCTGGCAGGACGCGGGCGCCGTCGACGGCTTCACCATCATGGGATCGACGCTTCCGTACGAGCTGACCGCGTTCGTCGACCATGTCGTGCCCATCCTGCAACGCCAGGGCCGATTCCGCCGTGAGTACACCGGCCACACGCTGCGCGACCATCTCGGACTTCCGCGGCCGGCGGGCGTCTAGCAGATCGGGTTTAGCTGAGCAGCTCGCGGACGCGCGGAATGACCTGGCGCCCGTACAGCTCGATGTTGGTCATGAGCCGTGCATCGCTGGAGGCGTAATCGGACCTTACCCCGGTTATATTCCGGCCGTAGGGTGGAACCCATGAACCAGCCCGTGACCTGGGGACCGCCGCCCCCCGAGCGCGCCGACGCCGCCCGCAACCGGCGGCTCCTGCTGGTCACGGCGCGCGAGATAATCGCCGGGCAGGGAGCGAGCCAGCTCACCATGGACGGGCTGGCCGAACGCGCGGGCCTGGGCAAGGGAACGGTGTTCCGCAGGTTCGGCACCCGGGCCGGGATCTTCCGGGCGCTGCTTGACGACGACGAGCGGGACTTCCAGAAGCAGGTCCTCGCCGGACCCCCGCCGCTGGGTCCCGGCGCCCCGCCGCTGGACCGCCTGATCGCCTACGGCCGCGCCAGGATCGACTTCCTGATCAGGCACCGCGAGATCGCCCGCGCCGCCCTGGACAGCAGGGAGCGGGTACCAGCCGGATCGCAGACGCCCATGTCGCAGGCACACATCCGGTTCCTGCTCGGGGAAATGAGCCTCGGCCCGGCCGACCTGGATGTCCTGGCCACCCAGCTGACCGCGGCCCTGGACGGCCCGCTGCTGCTCTACCTGTCGTCCGTCATTCTCGCCCAGGCCGCCCCGCAAGTCTCCGAACGCCTCGGCCGAGGCTGGCAGGACCTGATCCAGCGCGTCTGCCGGTCACGATGAAACAGCGGTCAATCGCGTCCGGCCCTGCCGGAGCGTATCGCGCATTGATTAGCTCGATCACAGGTCAGAAGATGGAGTCATGCTGACCTCGGCTTCTCTTACGCTCGCACCCGGCGCTACTAGCAAGACCAAGGTCAGCGGCCAGGCGCGGCGCACGGCCGCGGCCCGGGCCCTGGACGAGCCCCGATGACGGCCGTCGGGAAACTCGACGACTTCCGGGCCCTGGACCCGTTCTTCCGGATCATCGAGGAAGGCGTGGCCGGCCTGGTGGACGGCGAGCACTTTTTCGACCTGCTGGCCGAGGACGTCGTCTTCGAGTACGTCATTACGGTCCCTGGCTACCCGCGCCGCGTCGAAGGGCGCCAAGCCGTAGCCGAGCTGTACCGTCCCTATGGCGCCACATTCTTCCTTGATCGTTGCTATGACCTGGCCGTCCACCACGACCAGGCCACGGACGTCGTCGTCCTCGAATACGCCTCGCAGGGCCGTGCCATCCCGACCGGAACCGCCTACCGCAACCGCTACATCTCGGTGTTGTCGATCGTTGACCGCAAGATCACGCACTGGCGGGACTACCTCGACCCGCTAGCAGTCTTTGACGCCATCGGCTGGCCCGGCCCGGCAACCCGGGAATTACTGACCGCACTCGGCCAGGGAGTCGATCCAGCGCTCGAGGCGGCCGCCCTCGGCGCTGATCAGGCCGGGATCCCGCAGCGTGGCTGCGAGCAGGGCGATCCCCTGGTAGGCGGCGATCAGGGCCACCGCAAGCTCACGGGCATCGCCCCGGCCCATCGCCCGGAACTGCACCTCGGCCCAGTCAATGAGCCCGGCCAGGATGGTCCCGGCGTCGGCGCGCAACCCATCCTCGCGCTTGTCCAGCTCGGAGTTGAGCGATCCGACCGGGCAGCCGTAGCTGGCCAGCTGATCCCGTCGCGCCGTCAGGGCCCGGACCAGCGCCTTGAGCCGGCTGGCGGGGCCGTCCTGCTGGTCCAGCTCCGCGCTCAGCTCGTGGTAGCTGCGCCGGTAACTCTCGATGACGGCCGCCACCAGGGCGTCCTTGGTCTTGAAGTAGTAGTAGACGTTGCCCAGCGGGACATCGGCCGCGGTGGCGATGTCGGCCAGCGTCGCCTTCTCGACGCCGTGCTCGTACAGCACCCGGCGGGCCGCCGTAACCAGGCGCTCGCGCTTACCCGCCTCCCGGCCGGCGTCTCCGCGGGAACGTCCCCGGGTCGTCTGCGGGCCGCCGGAATCAACTGAGTTAGTCACCTAACAAAGTATAGACACAACCCAATCCGGCCGCTACAGTTCTGAGTTAGTTAACTAACTTAGAAGGATGGGCCATGACCAACGAAGCTCTTCCCGCCGCGCCGGCCCGGGCCGCCGCCGTCGCTGTCCCCGATCCGGGGCGGCGCCGCTGGCTGATCCTGGCCGTGATCGGCGTGGCCCAGCTGATGGTAGTGCTCGACGCCACGATCGTGAACATCGCGCTGCCCTCGACCCAGCGAGCGCTGGGCTTCTCCGTCACCGACCGGCAGTGGGTCATCACCGCCTACGCGCTGGCCTTCGGCGGCCTGCTGGCGGTGGGCGGCCGGCTGTCCGATCTGCTGGGCCGCAAGCGGACGTTCATCGCCGGGCTGGCCGGGTTCGCGGCCGCCTCGGCCGCCGGCGGCGCCGCGAACGGCCTCGCCACCCTGGTGGCCGCGCGGGCGGTGCAGGGCGCGTTCGGCGCGCTGCT
>PMST01000047.1 GCA_003168295.1 Actinomycetota bacterium | reverse complement strand
ACGTAAACTTCGGTATCCGGACGTGCACGTAGGCGCAGACGACCAGAAACCCTTGTGGGGCAACGGTTTTTCGACTCCCAGCGGGCCCCGGAGGGGGTCGGGCCCGGTTTTGGGCGCGGACGCGACTTTTCGGGATCACGGGCTCGGCCGCAGCGCTCCGGCCGGCGGGGCGGATGGGGCGGGACACGACGGGTGCGGCGACCAACCCGGCGCTCGGCTGGCAGGAGCAGCGAGGGGGTGGTCGTCACCGCTTCCAAGTCTGACAGGCCGGCCGGGGCGGCTGGCGGCTGAGGAAGAAATATCCTGGGTAACTGTCGCATCACGGGGGAGCAGCAGGCCGCGCATGGCCTCCCGAGCGGGTATCGACGGCACCGCCCGCAGACGAGGGGCGATGAGCCCAGGGAGGCCCATGGTGCCTCTTGGTCATCACTCGGGCTCTAGGAAGCATCTGCTCACTCGTTCCGTTAAGCGAGCGGCCACTCGGCGGATCAGATCGCTGCCTGCCTCGTCATACAGAGCTGCGCAAGAGTCCAGCGCCGGCCATATTTCGGCCACAATGGCAGCCGCTTGTTTTGGAATTAACCTCTCGCCGCTCCAGTGATCAGCGAAGGAATCAATAGCTGCTTCGAGTCCCGCCAGTGCGATATCGTCTAGGCCTTGTCCCATCCGAAGAGGGACAAGCACGGACTCGACTGCAGCCATTAGCGGCTCTACTCCGTCCTCTCTCATGATCCAGGCACCCAAGGGTTAACCGCTCCTGGCTGGACGGGGCCTTCAATGAGTATTTCGAGCGACGAACGAGCGTAAGCCTGGGCGATCGGGTTTCCCGCCAAGAACATCTGCTGACCTTCTGCAGTCGACAAATCATAGATCGGACTGTCGACCAATCCGAGGTCGATTGCCGCAATTGGATTTCCCGAGATAGCAGCCCATTTGAGGGCGACATTGATGTCTTTAGTCGTTGAGATAAATTGGGTCGACAGTCGAGTACCCATTCTGACATGAGTGGCCTCCGAATAGCTCGCCAACGGATCCTTCGATCCGAGGCCCGCCGCCGGATCCTCGCCAGCACGCAGCACTCGGAAGACGGTCGACGACCCCGAAACGTTCGCGTCCTCGGCGGCTGAGTCCAGCACGTTAGCGAGGATTCCCCCTCCCCCTCGAACGAGCCCCGCAACCCCCAACGTCGCGACTGAGTCGAGGATCCCATTGGCGATAGGGTCGGGGATGGCGAGCCCGCTGGCGCAGTACTCGTTCGCGCTGGCGTAATCGCTTGCGCCGGTACAGAGAGCCGAAGCCAGTTGTGCCGCCTGCTGGGGTGTGGCGCCGTTGGCGATGTCAGCGGCGCCTGCGCAGAACCCGCCGCCATAGCCATGCTCGCATTTATGAATGTCGGCGATAAACGCTGCTTGGGTGGGATTGCCGGGAACTCCACTTTGGGTGTACAGCTTGATGACCAAGTCCTTGACATTCTGCTCAGCCACAGCTTCGACGACTCGGTAGGCGGCGGCTACTCGTTGGCCTTGCTCGTAGGCGGCGTAGACGGCTGTGCAGTCGGATCCGCCGTCGCATGCCGGTCGGTGGCCGTTGGGGTCGTTGAGGTTTAGTGGGTTGCCGTTGACGTAAAACTCGGCACGCGGACATGCACGTAGGCGCAGGCGGCCAGAAACCGTGCAGTGGTAAGGGTTTTCCGGCTTGGGACGGAGCGAAAAGGGCCCGGGGGCTGGTTTTGGGCGCGGACGCGTGTTTTCAGGCTGCGACCCTCGCCCGCAGCGCTCCCGCGGTCGTGGCGGATGGGTCGGGACACGACGAGAGCGGTGCCCGATCCGGCGTCCGTCCGGCAACAGCAGCGAGGGGGTGGCGGTCACCGACCCCGAGTCTGACAGGCCCGTCGGGCGACTGGCGGCTGAGGAGGAAAGCCCTGGGCAACTGTCGCACGATGAACTACAGTTGAAGGTGCCGGCCTCGCTAGGGGCTCGGAAGTGCACCCGGTTCACTCTCCGGACGGTGAGTAGCCGGGTGTTGCGCGTCAGGGGCCGATATCGACCACGGTCAGGATCGTTTCGGCCCGTCGACGCCAGTCGCCGCCGATCCCGGTCGCCCATGCGAGAGCGTCGGCGGCCCACAGGAGGGGTTCGTCGCGGCTGGGACGGTGGTCGAAGACGACCGGTATGGCTGGCTTGGCTCGGGACAGGGCGTGTCCAATGATGTTGCGGTCTCGGCCTCGTTGGGAGGGTGGCACGTCATCGAGGGTCCAAGAGCTGGCTGACATGTCGATGACTGTGGCGACCGCCGCCTCGAGCAGGATTCGCCGTCCTGCCACGTGGTCGACGCCCAAGCTGCGCCGGTATCGCAGCACCACAGCGGAGAGGTGCCCGCTGCGGGCCAGGGTGTCGAGAACCTGCTTTCGCCGACGCGGTGATTCCTTGGCCATGTGCACGCTTCGCTCGCCGCCGAGAAGCAGACCGCGCAGCTCCGCACGGGCCGAGGCGACGAAGGTCGGATCGATCGCAACCACGGCCATGATCATCACCCCAGCCCGTTCGGATTCGTCGCTGAACGCCCACACGTTTGGTTCAGAGCCCGGGGGTGGGCCCGCCCGGTTGGGGTGACGGCGGGGTGTGGTGGGGTTGGTAGGCGGGCGGGACCCGCACGACACCGGGGGTGGGAGGCGGGGCGGGGGCGAGCCGCTGGTTGAGCGAGCGGATGTGGCGGTCGAGTCGCTGGACCCGCTCGACGGCTTCGGGGTAGATGTGGTGGTCGAGGCCTTCGGCGCCGGCGGCGGCTTTCAGGTTGGTCACGAGGGCTTGGCGCTCCGCGGCCAGGCGGGCCCGGCCCAGGGAGGCTTTGAGCTGGGCAGGGGTGTTCTGGGCGGCTTCGACCTCGAGCGGATGAGCGGCGACCCGGTCGGTCTGCTCGGGGGTGCCGGTGTCGATGGCCCAGATCTGGCGGCGCTCCGAGCTCCAGTCGCGGGCCAGGTCCTCGACCGCTTGGCCGAGATCATCGGCGACGAGGTGGACGTGGCTGGAGGTTCGGGCCCGGCTCATGGCGACATAGCCGAGTTCGCGGCCGCCGCCGTCGGCGAAGAGGTGGGCGACGTCGACAGTGGAGCCCTGCGAGCGATGAACCGTTGTGGCGTATCCGTGGGCGAGACGGCCAGCAGTGGCCTCCTCGGGGCCGAAGTTTTGGCTGCGCCCGTCGTCCATGCGGGCGGCCAAACTGCGGGCGGACACATCGACCGCGATGACGCGGCCCCGTTCGGAAGTGACGGTTTGTCCATCGCCGCCGGGAGCGAGGGTGACGATCCGGTCGCCGGCTTGGAAGGTCTGCTCGTCGATGCGCAGCTCCGGACCGGTCAGCTTCCCGGCGGCGGCCATGGCGGTCCGGGCCCGGCTGTTGAGGGCGGCCACGTTGGCCCGCCGCCAGGCGTACATGGCCGCCTCTCGCCCCTCGGCGACGTCGGCGGCCCAAGAGTTGACCATCTGGTCGAGGGCCCGGTCGCGGTCGGCGGCGGTGCGGATGCGGTCG
>PMST01000198.1 GCA_003168295.1 Actinomycetota bacterium | reverse complement strand
ACGCCGTGCACGGTGATGAAGCCGGTGCCGCCGCCGGTGATCCGCGCGCCCATCTTGGTCAGGAACGCGATGACGTCGAGGACCTCGGGCTCCTGCGCGGTGTTGTCGATGATGGTCTTGCCCGGCGCCAGCGACGCCGCCATGATCAGGTTCTCGGTGCCGGTGTGCGACGGGGTGTCCAGGTACAGGTGCGCGCCCTGCAGCTTGCCGGCCTTGATCCGGATGACGCTCTCGCCCTCGTCGACGATGGCGCCGAGCCGGGCGAAGCCGCGGTAGTGGAAGTCCAGGTTCCTGTTGCCGAGGTTGCAGCCGCCGACGCCCTCGATGACCGCCTCGCCGAACCGGTGCAGCAGGGCCGGCACGAACAGCACCGAGCTGCGGAACCGCCGGGCGATCTCGGCCGGAAGCACCGGGCTGGTCAGGTTGGACGCGTCCACCACCAGCGTCCGCTCCGGCTCGTGGAACTCGACCACGGCGCCGACCGCCTCGGCGAGCTCGACGGCCCGGCGGACGTCCTCGATGGCCGGAACGTTGCGCAGCACCGTGTGGCCGTTGGCCGTGAGCAACGACGCCGCGATCATCTTCAGCGCCGCGTTCTTCGCGCCCTGCACGAAAACCGTGCCGTGCAGCGGAGCACCGCCGCGCACGCGGTAGCTCGTCTCGGGTCCCAGGGTCATGGGTGTCAGCTTAGCCGGGTGAGGCGGTGGAATACCGGAGCTAGCCGCTCTGTGTACCGTTCCGGGCGGAATGCCTCGTCAAGCCGGGTTTCTGGCAGTGTCTGCCCGCGTGTCGCCGCCTGCTTGCGCAGCGTTTCCCGGAACGGGACGCCGGAATCCCAGGTTTCCATGGCCGCCGCCTGGACCAGGGCATACGCGTCTTCGCGGGCCATTCCGGCGGAAACAAGCTCGAGCAGCACCGCCCCGGAGTACATCAGACCGCCGGTCAGGTCCAGGTTCGCCCGCATTCGCGCTGCGTCCACCACCAGGCCCTCCACCAGGCCAATCGTCAGGTGCAGCAGGTAGTCGGTGCCGACGGCCGCGTCGGGCAGCGCGATTCGTTCCACCGACGAGTGTGAGATATCCCGCTCGTGCCACAGCGGGATGCCCTCGGTCACCGGCGTCACGTAGCCGCGGATAATCCGGGCCAGGCCGACGATCCGCTCGGACCGGATCGGGTTCCGCTTGTGCGGCATGGACGAGGAGCCCTTCTGACCCGAACGGAACGGCTCCGCCAGCTCACGCACCTCCGTCCGCTGGCCGTGCCGGACCTCAAGTGCCACCGCCTCGCACACGGTGGCCATGATGGCCAGCGCGCTGACCCACTCGGCGATGCCGTCCCGGATCACCACCTGGGTCGCCACCTCCGCGGGCCGCAGCCCCAGGGCGGGCATGACCTGCGCCTCGATGGACGGGTCGATGTTGGAGTAGCTGCCGACCGGCCCGGACAGCGTGCCCACGGCCACCGCCTCGCGCGCCCGCACCAGCCGGTCCCGCGAGCGCGCCATCGCGAACGCGAAGTCAGCGACCCGGTGGCCCCACACATCCGGCTCGGCGTGAATCCCGTGCGTCCGGCCCGCCCGCAGCGTCCCGGCATGCGCCAAAGCGTGGTCCCGCAGCACCGCCACCAGCCGCGTCGCCTTGGCCACCAGCAGGTCGGTGGCCTCGGTGAGCTGGAGCGCGAGCGCGGTGTCCAGCAGGTCAGAAGAGGTCATCCCGTAGTGCACGTAGGCCGCGGCCGAACGCGGCGTGGTGTTATCCGCCCACGCCGTCAGGAACGCGATCACGTCGTGNNAGCACCTCCACCCGGCACCACAGCTCGTACTTGTGCGCGTCGCTCCAGATCCGCCCCATCTCAGGCAGCGTGTACCGCTCGATCAATGCCCCTCCGTATTAGTCACAGCCGTGCCGCGATGTCCCGCCGGTACCAGCCGCCCCGAAACGAGACCGAACCCGCCAGCTCGTAGGCCGCGGCGCGCGCGGCCGCCACGTCGACGCCGGACCCGACCACGTTCAGTACCCGGCCGCCCGCCGAGACCAGGTCACCGTCCGCGTCGGTAGCGGTCCCCGCCTGCAAGACATAATTATTCGGAACGGGCGCTGGTACCAGTGCCCGTTCGGCATCTTCGATCTTGATCTTGTCGCCCTTGACTGGGTTCTCCGGATAGCCCTGCGCGGCGATGACCACGGTCACCGCGGCGCCTGGCCGCCACCGGGGCGGGGTGACGCCGGCCAGGTCGCCGGCCGCGGCGGCGTGCAGCAGCGGCGCCAGCGGGGTGCCGAGCCGGTCCAGCACCACCTGCGTTTCCGGGTCGCCGAAGCGGGCGTTGAACTCGACCACCCGCAGCCCGGCGCCGGTCAGGCTCAGGCCGGCGTACAGCAGGCCGCGGTACGGCGTGCCGCGCCGGCGCATCACCTCCACGGCGGGTGAGATGACCGTGTCCATGGCCTGGTCGGCCAGGTCGGCGGGGGCCCAGGGGAGCGGGGCGTAGGCGCCCATGCCACCGGTGTTCGGGCCCCGGTCGCCGTCCCTGGCCCGCTTGAAATCCTGCGCGGGCATCAGCGGGACCGCGGTCTGGCCGTCGGTGACGGCGAACAGCGACACCTCCGGGCCGTCCAGGAACTCCTCGATCACCACCGTGCCGCAGGCCCGGGCGTGCGCCCGCGCGGCCTCGACGTCGGCGGTGACCAGCACGCCCTTGCCCGCCGCCAGGGCGTCGTCCTTGACCACGTACGGCGGCCCGAACGCGGCCAGCGCCGCGTCCGCCTCGGCGCTCGTCCGGCAGGTGAACGACGCCGCGGTGGGGATGCCGGCCTCGGCCATGACCTGCTTGGCGAAGGACTTCGAGCCCTCGATCATGGCGGCGGCGGCGTCCGGCCCGAAGCAGCTGATGCCGTTATCCCGCAGCACGTCGGCCGCCCCGGCCACCAGCGGCGCCTCCGGGCCGATCACCACCAGGTCCGGGCTGAGCTTGCGGGCCAGCGCCAGGATCCCGGCCGGGCTCTGGTCGGTGCCGGGATGGGTTTCGGCCAGCGCGGCGATGCCGGGATTGCCCGGCGCCGCGTGCAGGCTGTCGGTGCCGAAGCTCAGGGCCCGGACGATCGCGTGCTCGCGGCCCCCGGACCCGATGACGAGTATGCGCACGCCGTGAGCCTACGGGAGGAGGGGGCGGAGNNGCGCTGACCGGGGCGCCGATCATCTCCTCCACGGCCTTGATGTACTTACGCGCGTTGGCCGGGAGCTCGTCGAACGTCTGGACCTTGGAGATGTCCTCCCACCAGCCGTCGAAGTACTCGTAAACCGGTACCGCGTGATGGAACTCGGTCTGGGTCATCGGGATCTCGTCGTGCCGCCTCCCGTCGACCTCGTACGCCACGCAGACCGGCACCTTCTCCAGGCCGGACAGCACGTCCAGCTTGGTCAGGAAGTAGCTGGTGATGCCGTTCACCCGGGTCGAGTAGCGGGCGATGACCGCGTCGAACCAGCCGCAGCGGCGGGCCCGGCCGGTGGTCACGCCGTACTCCCCGCCGGTCTTGCGCAGCCATTCGCCCTGCTCGCCGGTCAGTTCGGTGGGGAAGGGGCCCTCGCCGACCCGGGTGGTGTACGCCTTGACGATGCCGAGTACTTCGGAGATCCGGGTCGGCCCGATGCCCGATCCCGCGCAGGCGCCGCCCGCCGTGGGCGAGGAGGAGGTCACGAACGGGTAGGTGCCGTGGTCTACGTCGAGCATGGTGGCCTGGGCGCCCTCGAGCAGCACGACCTCGCCCCGGTCCAGGGCCTGGCCCAGGACGAGCCCGGTGTCGGCCACGTAGGGCCGGAGCCGTTCCGCGTAACGCTCGTACTCCTCGGTGATGGCCTGCGGTTCCATACCGCGGCGGTTGTAGACCTTGCCGAGGATCTGGTTCTTGTCCCGCAGCACCAGTTCGAGCTTCTTACCCAAGATCCCGGGGTCGAACAGGTCCTGGACCCGGATCCCGACCCGGGCGATCTTGTCGGCGTAGGCCGGGCCGATGCCGCGGCCGGTGGTGCCGATCCGCGAGCTGCCCAGGTATCGCTCGGTGACCTTGTCCAGCGCCCGGTGGTACGGCATGATCAGGTGCGCGTTCGCCGAGACCAGCAGCTTGCCGCAGTCCACGCCGCGAGCGGCCAGGTCGTCGATCTCGCTCAGCAGCACCTGCGGGTCGATGACCACGCCGTTGCCGATCACCGGAACGACGGAGGGTGACAGCACGCCGGACGGCAGCATGTGCAGCGCGTAGCTCTCGTCCCCGATCACGACCGTGTGGCCGGCGTTGTTCCCGCCCTGGTACCTGACCACGTAGTCCACCCGGTCACCGAGCAGGTCGGTGGCCTTGCCCTTGCCCTCGTCGCCCCACTGGGCGCCCACAAGCACGACGGCGGGCATCGGCGTATCCTCCTCGCTGGCACAGGCTCCGGCTGGACCCCCGCGGCTCGCCCTTGACTCCCGCGGGGCCGGCCAGCTCTGGCACGATGAAGCCCCCGCACGGGCGCAAGCGCGGCAGGGGCTCTTGCGTTCTGAGATTACCCGCATACCCGCAGGTAACCAAGCCAGAAACAACCCGTTATGTCTGCGCCGACGCCCAGCGCCCGGTGCCCGCTACGGCTGGCGGGTGGCCAGCTCGGTGGCCAGCGCGGCCGCCGCCGTGGCGCTGCTATCCTGCAGGAACTCCGCGCACCGGGTGGCCTCGTCGTCCTCGCCGATCGCGGCGGCCGCCTGGCCCAGTATGTACAGGCAGCGCAGGAAACCGCGGTTCGGCTCGTGCTCCCACGGGATCGGGCCGTGTCCCTTCCAGCCCGAGCGGCGCAGCTGGTCCAGGCCGCGGTGGTAGCCGGTCCTGGCGTAGGCGTAGGCGGTGATCGCGTCGCCCTGGCCGAACGCGCGGACGGCCAGCGCCCCCCAGGCCGCCGAGTACGCCGGGAAGTTCGCCGCGACCTTGGCGGGATCCTCGCCGGCCGCCAGCGCCGCCGCGGCCTCGGGGTCTTCGAGCAGGTAGGTGGCCGGAGGGCCGCCGAGCAGGTTGCTGCGTTCCATCGCCGTCCTTGGCCTAGCTGAGGTGGTGGCCGGTGGCCAACAGGTCTTCGCAGGCATGGGTGACGCGCGCGGCCATTCCGGCCTCGCCCGCCTTGCCCCAGCTGCGCGGGTCGTAGGCCTTCTTGCTGCCGACGTCGCCGTCGACCTTGAGTACGCCGTCGTAGTTGGCGAACATGTGACCCGCGATGGGCCTGGTGAACG
>PMST01000347.1 GCA_003168295.1 Actinomycetota bacterium | reverse complement strand
CCCGGCTCCGGCGGCCCGGAGAACGACTTCACCAACCGCAACACCACGTTCATGACCTGGAACCTGCTGCACCTGGCCCGGATGCTCAAGGACGCGGGCGGAAACCCGGCGCACGGTAACCAGCGCTCGGAATGGGACGCCGGCTGCCGCTTCGACTTCCACAACCCCGACTACCGGTAACCAGTCGCGGGCGGCGGCCGTGTGCATCTGCTTGCGGTCGCGTCGGCGTTGCCGCCATGCGATCATTCCGGAGACTTATCCCTGAACTGGCCAGTATTTGAGCCGCCGCTCGGCAGCACAGCCGCCCGTTAGCGGACGGCATGAGATCCAGGGCCCTGGCCAGGTCGCTTATCCCTGGCCTGCGAGGCCAGCATCATCGCGAGCGGTCGCCGGGAAGGTCGCCTGCACGCTGGATGCTTACTGGCGCCGACGCGGGCCGGGGTCTATTCTGGACATCAGGTGCGCCGGGAAGCCTGGTCGGCAAGATTTTCGTGACCTCCGACTTCGCTTACCAGGAGCGCGCCATGACCACGCAGAACGCACCCGCCGACACCTCCGCCGCTGCGATTACAGCCACATCGACACGCCCGGTGCCGGTGCCAGCGCCGCCGAGCTGGGCGTGGCGGCGGGGCGCACTTGTCCTTGCTGGTGCTGCGCAGTTGATTACCATTTCGGCGCTGACGAGCGCTGATCCGCTGGGCGTGACGTGGGCGTCGCTGCTGCTGGCCATCGCCCCGGCGCCGCTGGCTGCGGCTGCTGCGTTCGCCCCGGCCCCGGTGAACAGGGTGGCTGCCGTCATCGCAGTGCTGGTCCTGGTCGCGGGTGCCGCGGGCGGGATCGTGCACACGGGGTTGTTCTTCGTCCCGGCGCTGGTGGTGCTGGCCGTCGGCAGCGTGAAGCTGTGGCGTGAGCGGCCCGGAGCGCGGCGGGGGGTGGTGTGAGCGATGACCCGTTACCTGACCAGGGACCGCATCGCGATCGTGGCCGCGCTGGCGGCGCCGCTTGCGGTGGCGGCGGTCCTGCTGCCGTTCCGGGCGAGCTGGTCGAACACCAACGTGGCCCTGCTGCTGGTCGTCGTCGTGGTCGGGGTGGCGGTGGCCGGGAACCGGGTGGCTGGCGGGCTGGCCGCGGTGGTGGCGGCTGCCTGGTTCGATTTCTTCTTCACCGTGCCGTATTACCGGTTCACGATCCGCAGCCCGGCGGATGTCACGACGGCCGTCCTGCTGCTGTTCACTGGCCTGGTGGTGTCGCAGCTCGCGGCCCGTGCCCGGCGGCTGAAGGTCGTTGCGGTCACGGATGCGGGTTACCTCGCGCAGATCCACGAGACTGCTTCGCTGGCGAAGTCAGCCACGGTCCCCGAAGTCGTGGTCAATCATGTCAGGGAGCAGCTCACCGGCCTGCTGGATCTGGACGGAGCACGCTTCGAGTACGGGGCCCTGCTGGGCCACCCGCCGCGCCTGGAGCCAGACGGGACCGTGATGGTGGGACACTCCCGGTGGGACGTTGAGCTGTCGGGCCTGCCCGCGCAGGAGATCGAGCTGCGTACCTTCGGCAACGGCCAGTACTACGGCCGGTTCATGCTCCAGGCCAGGCCGGGTTCCAGGCCCTCGCTGCAGGCGCGGCTGGTCGCTGTCACGCTGGCCGGCCAGGCCGGGCAGGCGTTCGGCGTCACCCGGACCGCGCGGAGCGTGTCCTGACCAACCAGCCGGGCGCCGCCCGGTGGCACAGGTGTGCCTGGTGCGGTCCCGCCCGGCCCGGATCCATCCGGCCGGGCCGCAGCATCCGGTGATGTCGTCGCCCTGGGCGGGGGCGGTGTTCGCGGCCGCTGCCGTGCTCAGCCTGGGCGCCAGCGCGGTCCTGGTGGTGCGGCTGGAACGGCTGTGCGCCCGGCTCGGCCTTTCAGAAGCGCTCCTGGGCCTGGTCGCGGCGCTGGCCGCGGACACCCCGGAAGTCACCTCGGCGGTGACCGCGCTGGCCCGCGGCCAGCGCGATATCGGCACCGGGGTGATCCTGGGCTCCAACGTGTTCAACCTGGCCGCCCTGATCGGGCTGGGTGCGGTTGTCGCCGGCGGCATCAAACTGCACCGCCGGGTCGTCCTGTTCGAGGGCGCCGTGGCGCTGTGGATAGCAGCCCTGGCCATCGCCGCCGTGACCGGCCTGCTCACGCCGGCTGCCGCCATGATCCTCGCCCTGGCCGTGCTGGTGCCGTACGTGTACGTGTCGGCTGTGCACCCCTCCGGCCGCTCCGCCCTGCCGCTCCCGCCACGGCTGCGATCCTGGCTCGCCGGGGCCGTCGCCGAAGAAGAACAGGAACTGTCCGACGCCATCCACCCCGGCAAGGGCGGCCCGCGAGACGCCGCCATCGCCGTCCTCGCGCTCGCTGTCGTGGTGGCGGCCAGCGCGGCCATGGAGCGCACCGCCTCAACGCTCGGCGCCCGCTGGGCGGTGCCCGGCGTGATCACCGGCGGCATCGTCCTGGCCGCGGTNNCTCAGCGAGGCCTTCAACAGCAACACCCTCAACGTCCTGGCCGGGCTGCTGATCCCGGCTGTGATCATCGCCAGCCCCGGCCTCGGCGGCGCCCTGCGGGTTGCCGTCTGGTACGGCGTCCTCACCGTCGCCACCATCGCCCTGGCCCTGGCCGGCCGCGNNATCAACCGCCGCAGCGGCGCCCTGATCATCGCCGCCTACCTCGTCTTCGCCATCACCGTCATCGCCAAGGCGATCCCGCCGGGCGCCTAGCAGCCCTGCGCTGACCTCGCCTGAATCGACTCGCTGCCGGTCAGCGGTTTCGAGAGGGCGGGCAGCCGCCCTGGCCCTGGCTGCTCTTCACCTCGGCGATCAACCCATTCTCGGCGAAGGAAGAGGAGATCGCGGAGATGAACGCCCAGGCGTTCAGCCTGACCGCCGAAGGCGACGCCGAATGGGTCACCCAGGACGTCCCGTCGCTCCTGGGCCGCCCCGCCCGCTCCTTCGAGCAGTTCACCGCCGACTACGCCGCCGCGTTCTCCTAGCCAGGGCACCGGACACCACGGCGCCGCGGATCCGCTGACCTGGCTCAGACTCGCGCGGTGTCCTTGCTGAATCGCCAGACCGCGCCCACGGCGAAGATCGCCAGCCACGCGATGACGTTGACGATCCAGGTCCAGTCCACGCCGCCGCCGAGCAGCGGCGCGTGCACCAGCTGGTTAAGCCCGTACTCAGGAGACCACTTGGCGATGTCCTGAATCGTCTGCGGGAGCAGGCTGATCGGGATGAACAGGCCGCCCACGAACGCGAACAGCGACATGATCAGGCCAAGCAGCTGCGGGACGGCATCGGCGGGCACCAGGAACCCGATGAACAGCCCGAACGCGGCGAAAAGCAGCGAGCCGATCCAGACGCACAGGGCGCTGACGATCCACAGGTAGACGGGCATTGAGGCCTTGTGGGTCAGGATCCCGCCGACCACATTCACGACGGTAATCGGAACGAGCCCGAGCACCAGCGCAGTGGCCACCTTCATGCCGATATAGGCGGCAGGCGATAGCGGCGTCAGCCGGAGCTGCCTGCTCCAGCCCTGGGCGCGCTCGACGGACACTCCCGCGCCGGTGTAGGTGGTCGAGAATATGGCGCCATAAAGCGCCAGGCTGATCAGGACCCACGCCGCGTAGTTCCCGTGGCCGTAGTTGCCTGTCGTGTTGGCTTTGTTCAGCCCGAAGGCGAAGAAGAAGATGACCGGGACGATGACCGTGATGATCACGGCGCGCGGGTTCCGCCGCAGCCGGCGGATCTCCAGATTCAGCGCGGTCAGGTTGAAGCCGCCGAGGGCCGGGGTCCGCCGGCCGCTCAGATCTGGTCCTGCCGTTGTGGTCATCCGATAGCTCCCGTGTTCACGCTGCCTGGCTCGGCGTCGTCGCCGGTCAGTGCGAGGAACGCGTCCTCGATGCCGCGAGCGGTGATTTCCAGGTCCCGGGCTGAGGTGCGCGTCAGCAGGT
>PMST01000552.1 GCA_003168295.1 Actinomycetota bacterium | reverse complement strand
CGGCGGCCGCGACCGTGCCGTGTGGCAGCAGGTCCGGCCGGATCACCAGGTAGGCGAACGCCGTCAGCGCCCCGCCGGCGATCAGCGACGTGGACAGGCCCGTGGACATCGCGGCATCGCGTTTCAGAGCCAGCCGAGTGACCAGCAACCTGCGCGCCGCCAGCGGGATCGCGATGCCCTTGACCGCCAGCGTGAGTACGGCCAGGATCCACAGTTCGATGCTGTGGAAGGCGACGGCCGCGGTCCCCGCGGCGAACGAGAGCACCACCGACTGGGCACCGTAATAAACCACGTACCGGTTGAAGAGCTTCGACGCCAGGCAGGCGAAGGCCAGCAGCAGGATCAGCACCCCGGACAAGTCGAGCAGGACACCTGGTGCACTGCTCGAGGACAGGCTCTCCACCTCGCTCACGCTCCGATCACATAAGAGGTGGCCACGCCGACTAGGGCGAGCATGAACGCGGCCCCAAGGAACTCGGCGATACGGAAGAACCGCAGCTTGGCGAACGAGGTGTCGATGATCACGATCGCCAGCCCGCACAGCGCGAGCTTGCCGAGCAGCACCGGAATCGCCAGCAGGGCGCCGGGCAGACTCGCGGCGCTGCCGAGCCCCCAGGGGATCACGAAGACGTTCATGAAAATCGAGGACAGCAGGAAGAGCTTCATCCAGCCCCCCCATTTCACCAGCGCGTATTCGCGGCCGGAGTACTCGAGCACCCGGCTCTCCTCGATCATCGAGATCTCAGTCGTGCCGCCCGGATTGTCGATCGGGATCCGGCCGTTCTCCACCAGCACAATCATGAAGAAGGCGACCAGCCCGAGTACGTGCGTCGGCAGCACCACCACGTACGGCGACGAGGCGACCGCGTGGTTCATCAGGTACGGGTTGTCCGACGCCGATACCGCACCAACCGTGAAGAACACCAGGATCAGCGCGGGCTCAGCCATGCTGCCAATCCAGCTCGCCCGGCTGGCCCCGAGCCCGCCATACGGACTTGCGGTATCCAGGCCGGCCAGCGAGATCACGAAGCTGGCTAGCGTGAGCACGAACGCGCCGCCGATCAGGTCAGCCAGGAAGGCCAGCGGCAGCGGTTCGTCGGTGATCACCGGGACGATCACCGAGACGGTCAGGTAGCAGGCGAAGGCGACGAATGGCGCGCCGCGGAATACCCAGGAGGCCTGATCGCTGATCGCGCTGCCCTTGCGGAGCAGCTTGGCCAGATCCCGGTACGGCTGCAGCACGCTCGGTCCGCGCTTGGACGCGACCACGGCTTCGGCCCGGGCCAGCACGCCCGCATACAGAGGGGCAAGCGCGATCACCACAAGGCTCTGCAGCACCTGAATGAGCTCGGGGACCACGCGGACCTCCCTACCTGTGCGACGTCAGAACGCCCTGCAGGTAGAGACCATCAGCCGACCGGAGTTACCGGGCCCGGCGGTACGCGAGCCTCATCGCGTGATCAACCACACCATACATCGCGCCGCTGCTGGCGTCACGTCGATAATCCGCGCGGCGTTCTTGCTGTCCTGCCTCTCGCGTTAGCTCTGGCCGAGCAGCAGGAGGGAGATGCCGCTTTTCTTGGTGACCGTCTCCGCGACGCGCCCCAGTTGCAGCCGTGATCGCAGCATGCCGCCGCTGCCGTGGCGGCCGAGGACAAGCAACTCGAACTCGTGCGCGCCCGCGTATTCGCACAGGGACCGGGCCGGGTCTGAGCTCTCCGCGAATTTCAGCGTGACCCTGGCGCGGGAGGCGCCTGGCAGCGTGTCCCGGGCCTTTCCGAAGGATTCTTCCGCCTGGCGCCGGTCGCGGGCCATCTCAGCGGCCCGGTCTTCCTCGCTTTCCCCGTGCGCTACCGGGCGCAGGACCGCGAGCGCCACCACCCGTCCCACCTCGCCGTCGGCGATCGCGGCCGCGGTAGCGAGGGCGGCGGCGGCGCCGGCCGAGCCATCCCAGCCGACCAGCACCCGCCGGAACCCTTCGGCGCTCATCGCGGCGACCCCATCGAACGGCACGTGACGGCAGCCATGCCAGCCTCCTCTCCTGCCCCGGCGAGACAGGTACAGAGGCCATCAGCGGGACAGCCGACCCGCGGTTTCCCGGCCCGGGAATCGGTCCGGGCCGCACGGTGGCGAGCCTCATCGCCAGTGGTCATTGTGAACCTTGCCGCCGCTCACCACAAGGCCTGCCGGTCGCTTACCGCGCGGTCCTGGTCGGGACAGCGGGGTCAGGACGGCGGGCCGGGCGCCGCCTGATCCCGCCGGGAAGGCCTGCACGATCCAGCCGCCCTGAGAGGGCTTGAACAGGGCTGCCGCGGCCAGGTCCTGGGCTCGCAGGTCATCAGCCATGCTCATCGCCGACATGCGGGCGCGCGGTCCCACCCCGAAAGGGATGCACCTCGCTGCGGCTGTCCGCCGGACGGCGGGCCCGGGTGTACGCCGCCTCGATGACCCGCTCGGCCTCGGCGCGGTCCTGCCAGCCGCGGACATCGGTGCTCTTGCCTGGCTCCAGTTCCTTATAGATCTCGAAGAACTGGCCGATCTCGGCGAGAAGATGCCCTGGTACGTCGACCAGATCCTGCGTCGCCGCGAAGCGCGGGTCCCGTGCCGGTACGGCGAGGATCTTGGCGTCGGGGCCGTGCTCGTCGTGCATCCAGAACACGCCCACTGGCCGGGCCAGGATCAGGCAGCCGGGAAAGGTGGGCTCCTCGAGCATGACCATGACGTCCAGGGGATCGCCGTCTTCGGCCAGCGTGTCCGGGACGAATCCGTAATCCAGCGGGTAGCGCGTCGAGGTGAACAGCATCCGGTCGAGCCGGATCCGCCCGCTCGCGTGATCCACCTCGTATTTGTTGCGCGACCCCCGCGGGACCTCGATGATGACCTCGATTTCCATGCCGCCTTCTCATACCCGCGCTGTGCGTGTCTGGTCCGCAGCCTGCGCCTGGCCCGCCGCACCGAATACTTGCTGGTACAGATCCTGGCCGTAACTGGTCGGCAGGGGTTCACCCACGAGCAGCCGGAAAGTGCGATGAGCGTCGGGCTGCCGCTCCGCGCGAAGGAAGAGCGCCGCCGGGTCATGCTGCGTGTAATACCGTTCGGCCAGGTCGTACAGGTGGGTGACGAAGACGATGCGGATGCCGTCCTCGGTCAGCGCGTGGATGACCTGGCGGCCGATCTCGGACCCTTCGCGCTCGTTGGTGGACGCGAACGACTCGTTGCACAGCAGCAGGCAGCCGGACGTGATCTGGCCGGCGATGACGCTCATCCGGTCCAGTTCCTCATCCAGCTTGCCCATCTCCATCGTGACGTCTTCCTCGCGCTTGAAGTGCGTGAAGACCCCGGTGCTGGCGCTGGCGGCGAACGAGGAGGCCGGCACGAACATCCCAGCCTGCATCATCAGGTACGCCTGCCCGATGCTTCGCAGGAACGTCGACTTGCCGCCCTGGTTCGCCCCGGTGATCATGATCAGCTGCTTGCCGTCAGCGTCCAGGTCGTTGCCGATCGCCTGGCCGTCATCCAGGCTCAGCGCCAGGGACCCGTCGTACAGTCCGCGGGCGGACAGCCGGGCGTGCCCGGCGCCGACCAGGACCGGGCTATCCGGGTCGGGAAAGCAGACCGGGCCGCCCTTGGCCGTCAGCCGGTCCCGCAGGTTCAGGCAGCTCAGGTAGAAGCCCAGCTCGGCGCGGAGCATCTCGAAGAAGGACCGGACGTGGTCCGCGGACTGAGCCAGCGCGCTCGACGTGCTGTTGACTCCCCGGCTGGTCAGGTCCGACAGCGCCCGCATGCCGCCCTCGTCCCGTTCCGGGACGTAGAAGGTGTAGCCAGACCTGTTCAGGCCGGGTATGCGGTCCCGCCAGCCCTGCTCCGGATGCCGCCGCAGGAGGTAACCCGCGCCCTTGCCGCCCGGCCCGAGCGTGGCGCTGATCAAGGTGCCGCGGCGGAACTCCAGCTCGCCGATCTGAGCGTCTACCTCGGCCAGGTACTCATCGGCAAGTTCGCGGGTGAGCATAGCGAAGAACCGGGTGAACCCCCCGGATCCGAAGCTGGCAGCCTGGGCATCGGTGATGCCCCGCAGCCGCCGGAACATGTCCAGGTACAGCTGCATCGCCTGCCGCGCGCGGTACAAGACGGAGTCCGGCGAATCCCGCAACGTCCAGCCGAAGAGATGCCTTTCCCCGGTGATCGCGGCGACCGCGACGTCGTAGAGATCCCGGACCACGGCGGGCTGGGCGATACAGTCGGCGAGGACGCGCTGCCGGTACACGATCTCCGCCGGGCTGGCCAGGCCCGAATGAAGGCCGTGCCTGGCCACGTCGAACAGGAACTTGTCGCCGCCGGCCATCGCCCGCAGGAGAATCTCCAGCTCAAGGTCGCTGCTCAGGTCGGACTCGTTCGGCGGCAGGTCCCGCTCGAGGTCGAAATCCCGGTCCGGGTACATCAGGAAGGCTTTCATGAGGCCAGCCGCTCCTTCAGTTGCCGGTAGGTCAGGCGGTACTTGCCGGCGATCGCCGCCGCGTAGGCCAGGCCGTCGGCGGGCTTCCTGACGATCCGGAACGTCCGTTCCGCCGGGTTTTCCGGGACCACCGTGCCCACCATGCTGACGCAGGCGGCGCTCCGTGACGCCAGCTCATCGACAAAGGTGACGTACACGCCGAGCAGGCCCAGGGCGGTCATCCGGTCCAGCACCCGCTCACCGACGAACAAAGCGTCCCGCAGCGTCGTCGAGGCGAAGCTCTCGTTCATCACCAGGACGCTGTCCCCGGTCGCCTCGTCCAGCACGCCCTTGATCCGGACCAGCTCGTCTTCGAACTTTCCGCGCAGCGTGGCCAGGTCTTCTTCCCGCTCGAAGTGCGTGAAGACCCGGTCCGGCAGGAACAGGCCCGCCTCGCCCGCCGGGACCGGGTAGCCCAGGCTGGCCAGATAGTGCAGCTGGCCGAACATCCGCGCGAACGTCGTCTTGCCGCCGCTATTGGGGCCGGTCACCACGAATATACGTTCGGATCCGGTGAGGTGAAAGTCGTTGCGTACCATCGCGCCGGCCTTGGGCATCAGCTTGGCCGCCAGCGCGAGGTCGAACGCCCCCCGGACGCTGACCTCCTTAGCGTCGGCCGACATGACGGGATAGCAGAACTCCAGCCCCGCCGCCCGCATCGGCGCGGTAAAGTCCCGGTACGCGACGTAGAACTGGACCTCCCGGTCGAACACACGGATCGTCTCGTCCAGATACGCGGCATGACCGGCACAGAACTCATCCAGCGACTGGAACACCTCGGGGTACAGCCGGGCCACCAGATCCAGGATCCGGGCCTCCACGTGATCCATCTCCGCCCGGCCCCGGAACCCGACGCGGTAGTCCTTGACCGTACGCTCGGCGAACTTCGCGAAGGTATGCTGCACCTCCGCGCTATAGTCGGCCTCACCTTCGTACCTCGTCACCCGGACCCGGTTGCCCTTAATCAGGACGCAGTACCTCACCTCGTCCAGCGCGCTGGTCACCCTGGCGACGTCGGCGGTCAGGCCGGTGAACGTCTCAGACTGGGTGTAGTCCGTGAGATACCGCCGGAAGGCCGTGAAGCCGTGGGAGCCGGGTTCGATCGCGGTGAGCGCCTCAGCCAGGGCCGTGACGGCCTGACCGTAGATGCGGGCCGCGTCCAGGAACCAGCGCTCCTTCTGGTACCGCTCGCGGAGCCGACCGGCCAGGCCCAGGTTCTCGCGCATCTCGCGCATCGCCAGGGTGAACTCCGCGACCGCCTTGGACAGGGCGTCGTCAGCCAAGTCCTGCTGGACCCGGTGCCGGTATTCCACCGCCCGGACATCTCGCAGCGGAGCGGCGAAGAACGGCGTCAGGTCGTACTCGTCCCGCCCAGAGGCCACCGCGGCAAAGACCTGATCAAGGTTCAGGTCACGGAACATCGACGGATCCTCGCGCTGGACCTCGTCGTCGGGATGCTCGAACAGGATGCTCCTGAACGGCACTGCAGGATTCACGCCAGCCTCCGCCACCACCTAGTGCGGCAGAAGCCATCAGCCACGGCGGCGGTTATAGGCGAGCTTCATCGCCAGCCATAATTTTACCTCACCGCTGACGTCACCCCGGCCCGATCCTTCTGAGCTCCGGGGACAGCAGGTCAGCGAGCCTACTGCAGGGCCAAGGGGCACGTCTGCGCTCGGTCTGCTCCGGCGTTTCCTCCATCACCGCCAGATAGTCATCCGGCCCGTCCCAGCGAGGGCACCGGTCATACAGCGGGCACGGGCTCCGCAGCGGCCTGGCCTTCGCCCCGCACGCCGGCCGCCGGCCGGAGCGGAACGCCACCAGGGCCCGCCATAGCAGTAGCACCTCGTCTTCACTCACCTTGGCCATCCGGACCTCCCTGCCGTCGGCATCACCCTGGCAGGGACCGTTGGCGGTATCACCGCGGATCAGGCGGGCCCCTCCGCCTTCCGGCCACGCTATCGCGCTCGTCATCCGGCCGGCCGCGCATTCGCCGGAGGGATGATGGCAGAATGAGCCCCGTAGGGGGTGATGGGGCTCACCTTGGAAATCGCGGGTCTGGCCCGCTGACGGTCCCTGGCAAGAGCCAGGAGGTCACGTGATACTCAGCCGCCCAGGTCGCCCCGTCGGCGTGATCTACCGGTCGCGGTGAACGTCAGGCAGCGGATCGCCGATACCTCGCCGGCGCTGAAGTTCGTGGTGATGGTCGGCATCATGAGCTTTTTTGCCGATTTCACCTACGAGGGCTCCCGGAGCATCATCGGCCCTTACCTCGGGTTGCTCGGCGCCGGGGCGTTCGCGATCAGCGTCATCAGCGGTGCCGGGGAGTTTCTCGGCTACGGACTGCGGCTGTTCTCCGGGCGCGGCGCCGACCGCACCGGCCGGTACTGGCCGATCACGATCGGCGGTTACGTGCTGCAGATGTCGGTCGTACCGCTGCTCGCCCTCGCCGGGAACTGGCAGGTGGCCGCGCTGCTGATCATTTTGGAACGGGTCGGGAAGGCGATTAGGAACCCGCCGCGGGACGCCATGCTCTCGCACGCCGCGCGGGAGATCGGGTACGGGCGGGCGTTCGGGGTGCATGAAGCGCTCGACCAGTTCGGTGCCATGTTCGGCCCGCTGCTGGTGGCCCTGATCCTGACCGTGACCCGTCACGACTACAAGATCGCCTTCGCGTCCCTGGCCGTGCCGGCCGTGATCATGCTGTCGCTGCTGGCCGTCGCGCGCGTCCTGTACCCGCGCCCGCAAGACCTGGCGGCCGGCCCGGCGCAGGTCACCACCACAGGCCTGCCGCGGGTGTTCTGGCTCTACCTCGCGGCCGCGGCGCTGGCCGGAACCGGCTTCGCCGACTTCCCCCTCATCTCCTACCATTTCGCCCGCGCCGATACCGTGTCCACGACGCTGATCCCGGTCTTCTACGCGGCGGCGATGGCGGTCAGCGGCACCGGGTCGCTGCTGCTCGGGCGGATCTTCGACCGGGCCGGCATCGCCGTGCTTATCCCGCTCACCATCGTCACGGCGGCCTACGCGCCGCTGGTCTTCCTCGGCGGGTTCTGGCCCGCCCTGGTGGGCGCGTCGCTCTGGGGCCTGGGGATGGGAGTGCAGGAGTCGATTATTCCCGCAGCGGTCGCCCCGATGGTCTCCCCGGACCGGCGCGCATCCGCCTACGGCCTGTTCACCGGGGTCTACGGCACCGCGTGGGTAGGCGGCAGCATCGTCATCGGCGCGCTATTCAACGTGTCCCTTACCGCCATCGTCGTGTTCTCGATGGTGGCGGAGTTCGCCTCGATCCCGCTGATCCTGATAGTCCGCAGGCAGATGGCCCGTGAGCCCACCGAAACGTAAGGTGACCGCGCTGCAGTCAGATGGCAGGACCGAGTGCTCGGGTGGTCAGAAAGCCGCGGTCGTCAGGAACTAGTGTCGCTGCAGTCGTGATCGCTGAGCACCTGCCCCAGCCACGCCGAGGCGGTAGCGACGCCCTTCCGGGATCTCAGCCCGACGCGGAGGTCCACCCCCGCACTGCGCAGCACAAGCGACCCCGACTTGATGCTGGCATCCTCGATAGCGCGGCGCGGGACGTACAGCGAGTCGGTGACCCGGCCCGGCGAGCCCGCCGACAGGACGGAACGCAGTATGACTACCTCGCGCGGGGTGACGGCGAGCAAGCACGTCGCTCGCCCTCTGCGCCCCGGCCGGCCGGCCATCACCACCTCGTCGTCTGGATCGAGCCTCAAAGCGACCGGCGCGAATGCGCGCCGCGGGGCCTGGGCCACATCCTGGATACGGGGGTAATCGACCGGAACTGGCGCTGGATCGCCTGCACTACGCCAGCGCAGGCGGCGTATCCAGGCGTCCATCGAGACGTCACTGGGCGCGTCATACCGTACCGGCAGCCGGGGCGTGCGGCTTGTGACCAGAAGCTGCCCCCGCCTTCCATTGGTCTGCCAGGCGATCGCGGCAATATCACTGAGCGGCACCAGGACACGGATGCCCGGCGCAGGCATCGCCTGCGCCCATAGTGCCACCGCCCGCTCACCCACGCCCAGGACGGACAGCGGAGTGTAAATGCAGCGACGCCGCTGCCAACCGTACGTCCGGCCGGCAGAGGGCACGATCAGCAAGTCCTCCAGGCTATGGCGTCCGATGCAGTCGGCCAGGGCCACCTGAGCGCCTGCCGGAAGCCAGTTCACATCCGGCGGTGGCCGCATCCCGCACAGCTGCCCGGCTGGGATCAGATGGTGCAGCAGATCCGCATCTAGGGTCTGCTCCCACTCCTCAATTGACGGCTCACCACGCATGCCCTGCCTCCGTCCACGCCCGATCTGGTCGGGAGGTAGAGGCCATCAGCGGCACATCCGCGTTAGGCGAGCCCCATCGCCGTATTTATTGAAGCATCGGCAACGCGAATTAACAAACTGCCAGGTCCACCGCATCGTGCTCTTTACCAACCGGAAGTTCCGTACTTATCCTTAGCCTGAGTACGGCGGAGGGGCCCGCCATCAAACGCGGTCATCGCCAACGGTCCCTGCCCTAAGCGGGCGGGAGGCCGCACATTTATGCAGGACCGCCGTACTCCATCTTCAGGTGTGCCCGGCGACGACCTCGCCCCGCCATGCGCCTACTGCGCCGCTGGAGCCGAAGATGCCGCCGCAGCGGACCGATGTCCGCCAGAGCGGCTGGTTCACCTCTACCTGTGCCGTGGGCTGTCGACCTACCGCATCGCGGAACTCACCGGCGTCGACCGGCAGCGCGTGACGCGGACACTGCACCGGGCAGGCGTGGCCGTGCGCCCAAGGGGGGCCGGCCGTTTCCGGCCGCTGCGGCGCGCTCATGACCCGCCCGGCCTGCCGCAGCTCATCACGGAGTTCTACGAGGTCGCCAGGCTCAGCTCACGGCAGATCGCCGTGATAACCGGCCTGCCCGAACGCACGGTCCGTGAACGGCTTCGCCGTTACGGGATCCGGGCTCGCAGCCGCGGCAGATGGAACCGCGAGGACCGCCGGACGGTCCCGGCAGAGACACTCCATGACTTGTACGAGCAGCTAGGCATGACCGCGGCGGAGGTCGGCCAGCTGATTGGCACGTCAGGCAACACCGTCTTGCGCAGCGCGCACGCCCTCGGTGTCCCGGTCCGGACCGGCGGGGCCGTCCCGCTGTCAGGGCCCGATCAGATCGAGCTGGTCAGAGCGCTTTATTCCGATGACCTCATCGCTTCGGCTCTGGACGCTCACGACATTCCGCGAGTCTTGCCCGGCAGCCCGATCTGGCAGCGGTTCCCTGAACCGGTTCCGCTGAGCACCCCGCTCGTGAAGGAGCTGTACTGGCACTGCGGAGCCGGGCTGAGCCACATCGAGCTCCTCACCGGGCAGCCGGCCATGACCGTACGCGGGTTCATGCGCCGCGAAGGCATCCCGGTGCGTCATCCGGGCGGACGGACCCCGTTTCTGCGCCGCTGGCGGACGCGGCCGTGAAAGGCGGCGATCCGCCCGCCAAGCGCCGGGCTCGCAACGCGACCATCAGGACCCCTGCCGTGCAAAAGGTGCGGCAGGTAAGCCACAACACGACAAGGGAGTTGCGCTCTGACGACTTCGGATGCGGTGGGTCAGCAGTCTGCACGGGACCGGCAGGTTACCCCGGCTGTTCCAGCCCGGATGGCTGATCCGGCGGCGTGGGCGGTGACCGCATTCGGCACCACGTCGTTCATGCTGGGCATGTTCCAGAGCGGGCTGCTCAACAACGCCGGCGTCCTCATCGTGCTGCCGGCCGCCTTTTTCTTCGGCGGCCTGGTACAGATCATCGTGGCGGTCCTTGAGATATCGCGGGGCAACCTGTTCGGCGCGGCCGTGTTCGGCACCTACGGGCCGTTCTGGGTGATGTTCGGCGCGTTCGAGACGCTGTACGCGCCAGCGTTCCCGCGGCGCAGCTCAGCTCGGCGCTGAGCCTGTTCCTGGCCGTGTTCGCGGTCGTGACCTTCTACCTGGCGGTCGCCTCGCTGCGCACCGACCTGGTACTGACGGTCATTCTCTGGCTGATCTTCGTCGGGCTGGTCCTACTGTTGATCGGTGCGGGCGCCAAGATGGGCGATGTCACCAAGGCCGGCGGCTGGGTCGTCCTGGTCTTCGCGGTGCTGGCCTGGTACCACGCTGCGGGAGATGTGATCGCCGCCACCTTCGGCCGCAAGATCCTGCCCATGGGGCCGCCGCCGGTCAAGTAGCCGGACCGCTGAACGCGGACGGGATCGTCGCGGTCGCGTCCGCGTTTCAGCATGTCAGCCCTCAGCCGACCGCCACGCCGCGGGCGCCACAGATTGCCCAGGTAGGCCGCGGTACGAGCCGTGCCCCGCGCATGCAGTCCACGCAGGTGCCCGGCCATCGGCGGACGCAGGTCGAGCTGGTGCAGTCGGCTGAGCGGGACGAACCTCGCGCTCAGGTCCGGCTCGCCGGACCGGGGCTCCTGCGCTGGCCCTGACAAGGTGGCCAGAAAGACGAGATCCACGGTATGCAGGCCGGATCGCGGTCCCCGGGTTTCGAGGACGAACGCGACCCGGGCTGGTTCTACCGCCAGCCCGGTTTCCTCGAGCGTCTCGCGCCGGGCGCAGGCGGCCATGCTCTCGCCTGGACGCGGTGTCCCACCGGGCAGGACCCAGTCGTCGTCGCCATCGCGCAGCCGGCGGACCAGGAGAACGTCCTGGCCGCGGAAGACGACAGCTGAGCAGCGCACGTCAACGCTAGCGGGCTGGTCCATGGGTTTTCCTTCCAATGTCGGGGCAGCGGAGTTCGTCGGGCAGCGGAGTTGCGTCGGGTGCGGGCGCGGACCGGCTGTGGCAGGCCAGGACCGCTAACTAACGTCAGGTCGTGCCGGGCGTCCGGGAGCCGACGAGGCGCAGCCACCCGGCCGCGAACAGCCAGCCCGCGATCACATCCGGCGGGCAGCCGTCACCGCCATGCGCTGTCGGCGTGCCGCGCCGCCTCCCGCGCGAGGTTGGGCATCACGGCCATCAGGGCCGTTTCCGCCTCCCCGTAAGCGCTGGCGCCGACCCATAGTTGCCAGCTTTCAGGACGCCGCGTGGTGTCCCGCAGCCGGGCTGCGGCTGGGCGGGCCGGGGCCGCGTAGGCGGGAACGGCCGCGTCCCGAAGGGCGAGAAGCAGTAGCGGCACGATCCGCTGGCTGACCTCGAGGACCGGGGCCCACGCGTCGTCATCCAGCCCGTTTTTCCAGCGAGGCCAGGGTCTCAACGTCCAGGTCGTTGGCGGGCTCGTCCAGCAGCAGCAGGTTGCCCCCCTGCGTGAGGGTGAGCGCCAGGTTGACCCGGCCACGTTCGCCGCCGGACATGAGCCCGACTGGCTTTTGCTGGTCAGATCCCCTGAACCCGAAGGCCGCCACGTAGGCGCGGCTGGGGATCTCGGTCCGCCCGGCGTGCAGATAGGCCTCCCCGCCGGAAATCACCTCCCACACGGTCTTACCCGGGTCGATCGCGGCCCGCAGCTGGTCGACGTAGGAGATCCGCACCGTCTCGCCGACCGTGATGACCCCGGCGTCCGGCTGCTCCTGCCCGAGGATCATTTTCAGCAGGGTGGTCTTACCGACCCCGTTCGGGCCGATGACCCCGACGATGCCGTTCGGCGGGAGGCTGAAGCTGAGCCCGCCGATCAGCCTGCGCTCCCCGAACCCCTTGACCAGCCGGTCCGACTCGACCACGAGGCGGCCCAGCCGGGGACCCGGCGGAATCTGGATCTCCTCGAAGTCCAGCTTCTGCCGGGACGCGGCCTGGTCGGCCATCTGCTCATACCGGCCCAGCCGGGCGCGGCTCTTGGCCTGGCGGGCGCGCGGACTCGAGCGCACCGACGCCAGCTCTTCTTCCAGCCGCCTGCGCAGCTTGACGTCCCGCTGCCCCTCGACTTTCATCCGCGCGGCCTTGGTCTTCAGGTAAGTGGAGTAATTCCCCTCATACGGGTAGGCGTGGCCGCGGTCGAGCTCCAGGATCCAGCCCGCCACGTTGTCCAGGAAATACCGGTCGTGCGTGACCGCTACCACTATTCCGGAGTACTTGCCCAAGTGCTGTTCCAGCCAGGCGACGCTTTCCGCGTCCAGGTGGTTGGTCGGCTCATCAAGCAGGAGCAGGTCCGGCTGGGCCAGCAGCAGACGGCACAGCGCCACCCGGCGTCGCTCACCGCCGGACAGCACGCTCACCCTCGCGTCAGGCGGCGGGCACCGCAGCGCATCCATGGCCTGCTCAACCTGGCTATCCAGGTCCCAGGCGTCCCGGTGGTCCAGTTGCTCCTGCAGTCTGCCCATCTCCTCGAGCAACTCATCGGAGTAGGCCACCGCCAGCTCTGCGGCGATCTCGTTATACCGGTCGATGAGGGCCTTGACTTCGGCGACGCCTTCCTCGACGTTGCCGAGGACTGTCTCGCTCTCGTCGAGGACGGGTTCCTGCGGCAGGATCCCGACGCTGTAGCCGGGCAAGAGGAAAACCTCGCCGTTAGGGGGCTGTTCCAGGCCGGCCATCATCCGCAGCAGCGTGGACTTGCCCATGCCGTTCGGCCCGACCACGCCGACCTTCGCGCCGGGCAGGAACGCCAGCGTGACGTCGTCCGAGACGACCTTGTCGTCGAAAGACTTCCGGGCATGACTAAGGACCAGGATCTGTTTCATGCGACACGTGTGCCTTCCCTGCCGAGCAGGGACCGTTGGCACTGGCGCGTTTGTGGCGAGCCCCTCCGAGGCTCGCGTAGTACCTGGGGCACTCAGATCCCAGGGTGATGGCTTCTACCTATTTCGGCGGCATGACGCTGCGCATGTAGGCGGAGGCCTTTATGTTGATCCGGATTCTTTCACGGCGCGCTGCGGAGTTCTCGCTTAAGACGCTGGCCGGCGCAATCACGCATCCTCGGTCTTCTTACATGCCACTGCTACGGATCAAGGCCACGGCGGCCACGCTGCTAGCCACGTTCAACCAGCTGGCGTCGGGCGAGGAGATGCCGACGCTCGAGAAGGTCCAGGCGGGCTTGCGAGGGGTCACCCGTTGTCCGGGCCGCAAACGGCGGCACCCTCGCTGGGGCACAGCGGGCCGGGTATACCAGCGCCTGGGTCTCCAGTGGGCCGCGTTCCTGCTGTGGCTCCTGATAACTATCTCACTGATCACTGTCGGGCTGGTTCTCAGCCGGGGCGGCGGCCAGAGTGCATGCCCGCGATCGTGGGCGGTGATCTGCGTCGATTCGACAACCGCGGGCACCTCGCACCCAGCCCCGTAGGAGATCGGCGTCACCGAGGCGCCAGGCCCGGGAGCAGCAGCCGCCAGCCGCACTCGACCCGGCCGGAGACGGCAGACACACCGGCACGCTGGCCCGCAAACCTGGCGGGCCTGGGGCGGCCGGAGCCGGCGCGGACGGCGCCGGCGGTGATAGGTAACGTAGGCCGGGTGGCTGATGCGCTTCCCGGCCGACCGTCGCCCCTGGGCGCGACGCCTCGCGACGGCGGGACCAACTTCGCGGTGGCTTCCAGCGTCGCCGAGGCGGCCGAGGTAGGCCTGTTCGACGAGGCCGGAAACGAGACTAGGGTCCGGCTGCCGGACTACGACGACGGCGTCTGGCACGGGTTCATCCCCGGGATCGGCCCCGGCCAGGCCTACGGGTACCGCGTCCACGGTCCCTACGACACGGCCCGCGGAGTGCGCTGCAACCCGGCCAAGCTCCTGATCGACCCCTACGCGCGGGCGGTGCGCGGCGAGGTGGCGTTCGGGCCCGAGGTGTTCGACTACGAGTTGGGCAACGTCGACGCGCCCAGCTCGCTGGACTCCGCCAGGCACGTCCCGCTCAGCCTGGTCACCGATCCCGGATTCGACTGGGGTGACGATGCCCCGCCGCGGCGCGACTACGCGGACACGATCATCTACGAGGTCCACGTCAAGGGCTTCACCATGCGCCATCCGGACGTGCCCGACTCGCTGCGCGGTACATATGCCGGGCTCGGCCACGAGGCGGCCATCAAGCACCTGACCGACCTGGGCGTGACCGCGGTGGAACTGCTGCCTGTTCATCAGTACGTACCCGACGATTTCCTGCTCAAGCGCGGTCTGACCAACTACTGGGGCTACAACACGATCGGCTACTTCGCCCCGCACCAGGCCTACTCTTCCGCGGTGCGTTCCGGGGACCGGGCCGGCGGTCAGATCACCGAATTCAAGGCCATGGTCCGGGCGCTGCACGCCGCGGGGCTCGAGGTCATTCTCGACGTCGTCTTCAACCACACCGCCGAGGGCGGTGAGGGCGGCCCGTCGCTGTGCTTCCGCGGCCTGGACAACACGGCGTACTACCGGCTGAACCCCGGCCACCCGGACCAGTACTACGACACGACCGGGACCGGCAACTCGCTGAACGCCGGAAACACGGTCGCGCTGCGGCTGATCATGGACTCGCTGCGGTACTGGCTCACCGAGATGCACGTCGACGGGTTCCGGTTCGACCTCGCCGCCACCCTGGCCCGCCAGGACGGCGGGTTCAGCAGCATGTCTGCGTTCTTCGACCTGGTCGCGCAGGATCCGGTGGTGTCACAGGCGAAGCTCATCGCCGAGCCGTGGGACGTCGGGCAGATGGACAGCTACGACCTCGGCCGGTTCCCGGCGCCATGGCGGGAGTGGAACGGCAAGTACCGGGACAGCATGCGCGACTTCTGGCGCAGCCAGCGGCGCGGCGCCCTCGGCGAGTTCGCCACCCGGTTCGCCGGCTCATCCGACCTGTACGGGGGCGACCGGCGCAAGCCGACCGCCTCGGTGAACCTGATCACGGTGCACGACGGCTTCACCCTGAAGGACCTGGTGTCCTACGACACCAAGCACAACGAAGCCAACGGAGAGTCGAACCGGGACGGCACCGACGACAATCGGTCCTGGAACTGCGGCGCCGAGGGACCGACCGANNCAGGACAACGAGATCTCCTGGTTCGACTGGTCCGCCACCGACAGCGAGCTGCTTTCGTTTACCCGCAAACTCGTGTCGTTCCGTCGGTCTCATCCGGTTTTCCGACGCCGCCGGTTCCTCAGCGGGATCGAGGCCTCCGAGCTTGGCTGGTTCACGCCGGCCGGAACGCCGATGACGCAGGCCGACTGGTCCGACGCGAACGCGCTGGCGCTCGGCGTCTACCTCGACGGCTCGGACGACCCCGACACCGGCCCGGACGGCCAGCCGATGCTGGACGATGACTTCCTCGTCCTGGTGAACGCGTGGTGGGAGCCCCTGGCCTTCACCGTTCCGGCGGCCCGGGCCGGGCAGACCTGGGAGACGGACATAGATAGCTTCGAGCCAGTGGGGGCGACGCCGCGGTGCCAGGCCGGCGATCAGGTCACCGTCGGGCCCCGTTCGGTCGTGGTGCTGCGCGGCCCGCGACCCAGCTAGGGAGGGTTGACGCCATGGAAGTCAGCAGGAAGCGCGCGGACACCAGGCGCCCGGCGCCCGCACGGCCTGGCACTGTCATCCTTTCGGCCAGGTGCTGCACGTGACCGAGGGCGCGGGGCTGGTACAGAGCCGCGGCGGCGATCCGGAGGCGATCCGGGCCGGCGACACCGTGCAGGCGGGAGCGGGTGAATGGCACTGGCACGGAGCCGGGCCCAGGACGTTCATGACGCATCTGGCGATCCAGGAGGCGGAGGACGGCCAGACCACCGAGTGGGGCGACCACGTCACCGACGACGAATACCCAGGCTGATTCGGTAAGCTCACCGCGGATGTGGCCAAGGGTGACCGGGCAGCCCGCTCCGGGCCGCTAGCTGACCAGCTTTCGGTGATCATGGAGAGCGACTGCGCTTGCGCCTGCGCGTGGTGCGGTAGCGGGTGGGCCTGGGACGGCGCCGCCACGACCATCATCACGAAGGCCACCACGAGCATCAGCAGGCCAGCCGCTCCGGTAAGCCACGTCACCCTCGTGCGTTTCCTGCTGATCACGGTCATTCTGGCTACCCCGTTTCCCCGAAAACTGCCGCCCTGCGTACCTCTCACGCTAGGAATCGGGCGCTGAAACTACGACGGTGCGGCCCCCCGAATGTCATCGGGGGTTATCCCCCGGCGCCAGCGTGGCGGGCACGCGATCGTCACTACTGTTACGGAGGCTGTCGCCGTCCTGATGATGCGGCCTAATGATGGCCGGTCCCGGCCGGGACTACTTGCGGACGCGGAACCGGAGGATGGTGACGGCGCCCGACCGCGTGCTGCTGACCGGTTCCAGGTCGATCCTGGCGAGGCCCGGGGACGAGAAGCGGATGCCGTCGCCGAGCAGCACCGGAAGGACGTACACCAGGATCTCGTCGACGAGACCCCGCCGCAGGCACTGGCCGGCCACGTCAGCACCGAGGATCTCCAGGTTCTTGCCGCCCGCAGCGTCCAGTGCCGTGGCGACCGCTGCCCCGATGTCACCGGTGAGGAACGTGACCTCCGGGACCGGCGGGTCTGGCGGCTCGTGGGTCAGGACGAACTCGGGTCCGGACCATCCCCCGCCGTAGTCTTCGCCGCTTATCTTGCCGCGGCTCGCGGTCTCGATTCCCCGCTTGCCGACCTCGTAGGTCTGCCGCCCGATGAGCATGGCGCCGGTCGCCGCAGCGACGTCCGGGAACTCATCCGGCGCCACGAAGTCGAAGACCCAGTCCATCGCGTCACCCGGACCGGCGATAAAGCCGTCAAGCGACATCGACCTGTTCACGACCACCTTGCCGCTTCCGGTGCTCGAATCGCTCATTCTGTTCCTCCGAAGAACCTTGGGATGTTCCGGTAGCCAGGCCGCTGGTGGTCATCGCGGGCGGCCCCAGGCCGTTCTTGGGCTACAGTGATAACACCAACCTGCACCTGTTTCTATGGATCTAGGGCTGGTCTCCTACCTCGGCGGCTCGATCATGGTGCGGTTCGGCTGGCCGGTGGCGCACCCACCAAGAGGACGAATTGATGACGTACGCCATTCCTGTGATCGATCTCCGCGCCGCGAGCGCCGGCAACAACTCGCAGCTCGGCGCGGTGCGGGCCGCCACTGAGGAACTGGGCGCCCTCCAGGTGATCAACCATGGCGTCCCGCACGATCTCATCAGCGACCTGAGTGCCCGCACAGCCCGGCTGCTGGGCCTGCCGCGGGCGGAAAAGGCGAAGCTGACCAGCCCGCACCCCTACCGTGGCTGGCGGCAGTGGCCGGATGACTTCGGGCGGCTTGAGCTCGAGCGCTTCACCGTGGCCCAGTACGACGACATCGGGGCCGCGCGGGCGGCGGGCCTGGATGAGGAATATCTGGGCCTGTACGCGCACGCCAACGTGTGGCCGGCCGATGACCCGGGGCTGCACGAGGTGGCGTTCCGCTATATCGAGGCGGCCCTTGGCCTGGCGAAGCGGATGCTCTGGCTGTACGCCAAGGCTCAGGGGCTGCGTGAGAACACGTTCGTGCTGGGCTCCCCGCCGCATCTGCGGCTGACCGTGAACGACTATCCGACCTGGACTTACCCCGAAGCCGCGGATGAGGACAAGCTGCTGCTGCTCGAGCACGCGGACGACTCGGCGGTCACGATCCTGGCGCAGGAAGGTGACTACGAAGGGCTGCAGNNGACGCGGCGATCGACCGCGGTCTTCGTCTACCCGGCCCTGGACACGGTGGTCCAACCGCTCTCGTCGTTCGCGCCGCTGGTGGCGGACTGTAACGCCGAGCCGATCCTGGTGTGGGATCACGTCAAGAACCGGGTGGTCGACTACCTGGCCGCGCCTTAGCGACCGGCCAGGCGGGCAAGTTCCGGCACCAAGTACGCGGCGTCGACGGTGCCAAGGCCCGCGGCCAGGTTGTACCCGGGCCGGGCGCTGAAACCGGACACCGTTCGGATTCGGCCGCCCTGACGGAACGACACCGTGTTATTGCCCGAGCTGACGCTCACGATGCCCGGGGCATGCTCGGCGGCCAGCTGGTACAGAGCCGGGTTGATCAGGCCGAGCGAATGCCCCGCCACCTGGTCGGCGAGCGCCACGATGCCCGCGAACAGGGGCGTGGCCTCACTGGTACCGCACAGCGCGTACCAGCCGGTCCGGTCCGCCGCGAAGCTCTGGTAGATGTTGACCGCCCCGGTGCAGGCCGCGCTCATCGAGATGTCGGGCACGCCGCGGTGGTTCCCGACGACGGCCCGCACCGCGGTCTGATAGGAAGGCCGGGCAAAGATAACCGACTTGCCGCCGCCCCCGGCCAGCGGGTCCGGGCCGCTGTCGCCGTCGATCAGGTGGCTCGCGGTGGAGCTGTAGGTGTCGTTCCACACGGTGTCCGCGGCGTCGCGGTTGCCGCCGGCGTCCAGCTGCAGCCGGGTTCCGCCGACCGCGGTCACCAGCGGGTCGCTGGCGGGCCACCCCGTCACCGGATAGGTGTAGTAGCTGGTCCCGGCCGGCTTGAGCCCGGCGGCGCCGGTGTCACCGGAGCCGGAGAGCACCGTGACATGGTGCCGGTAGGCGTCGAGGTAAGCGGCGCGCAGCGGGGCGATCCCGGCGTACCCGATGCCCTCTTCTGTGGCGACGAAGCTCTGGCTGATCACGTCACCGAGGTGATGCGCGATCACGTACCTCTCGGCCGTGACGACCTGCGCCATGCTGACGTCCCCGGTGCGTCCGCCGCCCGGCGTCTCGACCAGAAGGATCTTGGCGCCAGGCGCGATCGTGTGCGCGTACTCGACATCCAGCGTGGTCTCGCTGGCCCAGCCGGCCATCGCCTTGCTGCCGGGGTTGAACGAGGGAACCCGGCCGGCGGGCCGGACGATCCGCAGCGACGGCGGCGCCGGGATACTCTCGGCGCTATCGAACGTGCTCAGGTCACTGCCGATAGTCGGAGAGCCGTAGGGATCGACGATGACGATGGTCGCACCCTGGCCGGTTATCCCGCGGCCGTACAGGGCCGGCAGGTCGTACGCCTGCTGGATCTGGGCCGGGTTGTAACAGTCGACCCGGAGGACCTGCTGGCACTGCAGCGTATCTGACGGTCCTGACCGGGCCTCGCGCTCAAGCTGCACCGTTCCCGGCCGGATGAGCACGGCAGCCCCCGCGCGCACGGCAGACCCCGAGACCGGCCCGGAGAGCGCCAGCCCGGCCGCGGCGGTAGCGACCACCGCGACGCCGACCGTGACCGCGGCCAGCGCCCTGGCTCCGAAGAACCGGAAAACCCCGAAAGCCCTACGCATGGCCATCCCCCGAAAATTAGCAATTCAGGCTAATGCGGCGAGTGGACCATAGCATTAACTATGTGGTTAAAGTTGCGTAACGAGAAATAGTCCGTGGCGGTTACAGGCCCAGGTCGCCCAGTTCCTTGTACAGGTCGGCCCGCGGATGGCCGGGGCTCACCGGCACGGCCACGGTGGAGCCCGGCGATCGGTGGCCGGAATCGCCGGGGCGCCCGGTCCGGCCCGGGCCGCCGGCGGCGCGCCTGGTCCGGAAGATCCAGCCCGCGGCCAGCCCGCCGACCAGGCCGCCGAGGTGGCCGATCCAGCTCACCCCGGGGGTACCGGGTATCGCCACGGTCAGGATGTAGGCGTACGACAGCGCCATCACCACCGCGGCGAGCGCGTCGATGAGGTTCCTGTCGATGACCCCCCGGGCCAGGACGTAGCCGAAGTAGCCGAAGATCAGGCCGCTGGCTCCCACCGTGAGCACAGCGCCGCCCTGGAACAGCCAGACCGCCAGGCCGCTGGTGACCGCGACCAAGAGGGTCACGCCGAGGAACCTGACCACGCCGCGGTAGGCCGCGAGCAGGCCGAAGACGAACAGCGGCCCGGAGTTGCCCTCGATGTGGTCCCAGGAGAAATGCAGGAACGGGGCGATGAAGATATCCGGCAGCCGGGCCAGGTCGTGCGGCAGGATCCCGTAGCTGGCGTCGAGCCGGTAATGATCGGACCAGTTCACGATCTGCAGCGCCCAGATCAGCACGATGAACCCGACCATCAGGAAGAAGGCCTTCCTGGCCTCGTCGACGTCGATCTCGGCGGCCCGGCGCCTCGGACCCCGGGTGGCACCCCGGGTGGCCGTCGTCGGCGCGGAGGCAGGCCCGGAGGCAGGTTGACTAGACATGGACACATCTTCGGCGCTTTCGCCGCCCAGGTCCACTCGGGCTCCGGGTCTGTGAGGTTCCCGGGGTTCACGGCTGGGCCGTGCGGGTGAGCCACGGCCCGTTCCGCAATTATTTTCTGAACGGCACTGGTGTCACGGTCCGGCCACCTGTGGACTGGCTGTTGACAGGGCGGTGGATAACCACTGCTTATTGAGGATAACTATCCTCTATCTTGTGGATAATTTGTGGACAGCAAAAATATAAGGACTATCTGGCGAAAGTACTTGCGCCGCATTCGCCAGCGCAGTAGAAATGTCTTCACCGCAAGAAGCGGGCACTACCTGGGGAAACCCGGGACGTGGGAGGGGCCGGGAAACCGGCACCACACACGGGCGCCCGGGTACTTGCGGGTGGCGCGCAGCGCCGGGAAAGCCGGGTAATCGGCTGGCTCGGCGCGGCAAAGCCGGCCAGGTCCCTGCGTCTCATACACGCAGGGGCCTGGCTCTTTTTCGTACCTAAAACGGCCGGCTTTTACCCGGCTATTGCGAGACGGCCGGGAGCCGGCCCGCGGCGGCCCGGCGCAGGACATGACGGCGGAACAGGTCGGCGGCGGGGAGCAGGCGGCGTTCGGCCGACCAGATCAGGAAGATCTCCCGCACCGCGCCCGGGTCCACGATCTCCCGGTAGACCACCGGCCCGGCCGCCGATTCGGGTGAGCCCGCGCGGGGCGCGGGGACGACGGCGACGCCAAGCCCGGCGGCGACGAAGCCGCGCACGTTGGACAGGTCGTCGCCCTCGAAGATGACGGTGGGGCGGAATCCCGCCTGATCGCACAGGTCATCGGTCCGCTGGCGCAGCGCCGAGGCCGGGCGCAGGCCGATGAAGGGATCCGCCGCGACGTCGGCGAGCCGGACGCTTGGCTGGCCGGCCAGCCGGTGCTCGCGCGGCAGCGCCAGGCGCAGCGGCTCGATCGCGATCAGCCGGGTGCGCACGGCCGTATCGGGCTCGTGCGGTGAGGTGTTCCCGGGTCTCTCGGGGTTCCCGGGTCGGCGGGTGCCGAGCTCGACGTCGGCCTTTCCGCCATCCAGCGGCGCCGAACGCAGCTCATCGCGCACCTGGGTGAGCTGGAAACCGACTAGGGGGTGGGAGGTGCGGAAGCTGCGGGCCAGATCCGGGACGAGCCAGGTGCCCAGCGATTGCTGGAAAGCCAGCGCCACGGTACCGGTGTCGGGATCGATGAGCTGGCTGACGGCGGCGATGCCGTCGTCGAGCTGATGCAGCATCGCGTCCAGGTGCGGCTTGAAGACCGCCCCGGCGTGCGTCATCCGCAGCGTCCGGCCCGAACGGCGCAGCAGCGGCGTGCCGATCTGCTCCTCCAGCCGGGCCAGCGCCCGCGAGACGCCCGACTGGGTGACCGGTTCCACCTCGCTGACCTCGGTCACCGTGGTGCCGTCGGCCACCTGCTGAAGCCAGCGCAGCGCATCGGTATCCATATCCATGACATTAGGTCATGCTTTAGTTGCGATCTAGTCATTGGACGCATAGTTCATGACGAGGAACACTGAAGAGGAAGGAAATTGCTACCACCTGAGGACACAACGCACATGCAGACAACAGCCCACCGACTTACGTCACTGTGGACCACGGTCCGCACTCAGCTTCGTGACAGCCGCGACGCGCACGCCGCCCAGGCCGAGCTCGAGCGGGAACTCGCCAGCTACAACAGCCCAGAAGACCTCAACGACCTGCACGCGATCCTGGAACGGTACAGCGACTCGGAGACCGCGGGCATCCGCCGCATCCTGGCTGCCCAGCGAAGCAACTGAAGCGGCTGAGCCTGGGGCAGCGCCGCCTCAGTCCGCGCTCAGCATCGCCCGGGTCTGGGCGGTGTCCTCGGTGCCGCGGCTCAGCCCGGCGGGGCCGGGGCTAGAACTGATCCGCTGAGGTGACCGCCTCGGCAATGATGATCTCTGGCGGGGCTGGCGCCGCACCGATCGACCCGATGAAGGCCTGCAGTTCGGGGTTAGAGAAGAACTGCTGGAATTGCTCGACGCTCTCCCATTCGTCGACGAGCACGACGAAGCCGTCGCCGATCCCGAACCTGTGGTGAATCGCGCCCGCGGACCGGGACCCCTCGGCGATCTTGGCGAACTCGTCGGCCCGGTCGGTAAGAGCCTGGCTGAACTGGCCGGTGTCACCCTGGAATTTCCCGATGACCAGCACACTCATGCCTGAATTCCTCCCCATGATTCTCGCGCCGGATGGCGCGAGGTGTTCAGCCGGATACGTCACCGGAGCGGCATCGTCTCCGGCCACCAGCGGCGCGTCCATGCCATGTACGCTCCGGACGCTAACGTTATGACCGCTATGGCGCAATACCCCCGACCCAGGGAGTGCTGGCCGCGGACACGATCCGGCTGACCGTCAGGCGGGCTCTTCGGCGGCGAGGTGATCGCTCAGCTCGGCGAGGAACTCCCCGGGCTGGTCCAGGTGCGGGCCGTGGCCGGCGTCTTCGATCACCACCTCGCGGAACTGGCCGCCGGATGCGGCGTAGCCGAGCAGCACCGACCGGGTCTGCGCCACCATGGGCTGCGGCGGCCAGGTCTGCTCTCCCGGCCAGCCCGGGATCGCGCCGAGCGAGCCCAGGTAGGCCAGGTCGTACAGGGACGTGTCGGAGACGATGACGTCGTCGGCACCACGCAGCCACAGGATCGGCGGCTTGGGTTCCACCCCGGACAGGTCGGCGATCCGGAACACGGTGGGAGCCATGGTGTTGAGCACGCCGCGGTCGCCGGGCGCGAAGCCGGGCCACGCGTCGACGGGACGCGAGGTGCCCGGGTAGTGGTCGTCGCCGATCCGGGTGGACAGCATGGACTCCACGAAGATGTCCAGGTGCTCCGGCACGTACGGCGGCTTGACGTAGTGGGCCAGCAGCACCTGCCGGGGCGACAGCGGGCTGTCACCGCTGCGGTCCCCCGCGGCCAGCCGCTCGACGAACTCCGGGTTGGCACCCCCGGCGCCGGTGCCGGCGGCCCAGGGATCGCAGAGCGTACCGTCGAGGCCCCGGGTCCCGCCGAAGCCGAACGGGGAGACCGGATCCTCCAGCGTCAGCGAGGCGACCCGGTGCGTGCCCGGCCGGTCCACCAGGTACTGCAGCACCACGCCGCCGCCCATGCTCCAGCCGATCAGGTGCACCGATTCCAGGCCGAGCGCGTCGATGACCGCGGCCAGGTCGTCGGCGTAGTCCCGGAGTCCGCGGGTGGCGTCCACCGGTTCCGGGTCGGTGTCGCCGAAGCCGCGCAGGTCGATGGCCAGCGGCCGGTACGACTCGGGCAGGGCCAGCATCAGCGGCTGCCAGAACAGCGAGGACGACACGTTGCCGTGTACGAACAGGACTGCGGGGCCGTCACCGCGTCCGGCCACGGACAGCACGTTGACCGCAAGGCGGCTGGTCGGCACCCGCTTGGTGATAATCCCGGGCAGCAGCTTGTCCATGGGTTCTCCTCGACGGGTTCGCGGCCACGTCAGCGTACTAAGAGAAGCTGTGGCGTGTCTGGCCGAAGGCGCCCTTGGCGAACGCGAGGATCTTGGCGGGCGCGACCTTGAAGACCAGAACCCTCCCATCGCCATCGCCCTGATCGGCGAAGCTGCCGTCGTGCACCTGGAACTGCCACTGTCCGTCCCACTTGGCGGCCCAGGCCTGGGCGAGAGACCGGAGCACGGCCTCGTCGGTGACCGGGACGGCGTTGCCCTCGACCACCACGTCGAGGCCCTCCTGCCAGCGGTTGCAGCCGGTCATCAGGATCACATGCGGGTTGCCGCGTAGATTGACGGCCTTCTGCTCGGCGTCGCCGGTGCAGAAGTAAAGGGCTCCCTCGAACCAAACGGCCACCAGCGGGGTGAGGTGGGGGCGGCCGTCGGCGCGGACCGAGCAGATCCAGAACAGCTCGGCGTCCGCTAGTGTCCTGCGGGTCTCCTCCCATCCGGCGGCCACCGCGGCCGGGGCACTGAAGCGCGAGTCGAGTTCGGTCACTGGATCGTTCATCGGTGCTCCCCGAGTTCGGCGCCGAGGGCGTCGAGCCAGTCGGCGGTGCCGCGCTCGCGCCACGCCGGTTCCTCCCGGCCGTCGAGGAACGCGCCCTGCTCGGTGAGCACCAACTGGGTGCCTTCCCCGGCGAGGCTGAGCTCCACCGTGGTGACGGAGACCGTCACGACGTCATCCCCCGCTGACAGAGTCGACGAGTAGACGATCCGCTCACCAGGGACGATGTCCCGGTAAAACGACTCGAACGTCATCACCGGCCCGCCGTCCGGGCCGCCGTGAACCACCTCCCGGCCGCCGACCCGGAAATCCAGCTGATGCCCGGCGGTCGGGCTCGGGGCGAACCAGCGGGCCTTCGCGGCGGGATCGGCCCAGGCCGCGAAGACCTGCGCCACGGGCACCGGGTAGCTGCGCTCAAGACTGAACGTGGCGTGCGTGACAAAACGGTCCATGATCAGATCACTCCCTGTCGATAAGGGCTCGGCCAGGTATTGGCCGAGCCGGTCGAGGCGGTTCTCCCAGATCGTGCGCTGCGCGGCGATCCAGCTCTCGGCGGCCCGCAGCACCTCGGGTTCAAGGTGACAGGTCCGCACCCGGCCGGCCTTGGCCGACCTGACCAGGCCGCAGGCCTCGAGCACCTGCAGATGTTGCATGGCGGCAGGCAGCGACATGGCGTGCGGACGAGCCAGCTCGGTGACGGACGCCGGGCCGCGGACGAGCCGCTCGACCATGTCCCGCCGGGTCGGATCGGCCAGCGCCTGGAACACCTGGTCCAGCGAACCCGATTGGTTAGGCACTTGCTTAAGTATTCACCCGACGAACCGAATAGTCAAGTGGTTGGTTAACTTTTGGGGTTTCGAGCGTGCCGGGACCTAGTTCGTCAATGTGACCACCAGGGCCACCAGGGCCACGGCGACGATCGTCGCGGTGATCAGCTGGAGCCGGCCCGGGAGGTTTCGGGGCAGGCGGCCGAGTTGCCAGATGGCCGGGGCAACGGCCAGGACGATGAGACCGGTAATGACCTCCCGCTTCAGCATCACGCCGCCGACGGCGGCAAAGGACAGCGCCGTCCGGGTCCAGGCCAGCGTGGTCCGCTCCCGGGCCAGGCCAGGGTCGCGCTCCCCGGGCTCGCCCGGGTCGCGCTGGCCGGGACTGGCGGGGTCGGGGCGGTCGGCGGGACTGGCGGGGTCGGGACGGTCGGGTTCGGGTTGGGGGGTCAACGGAGCGCCGAGGCCAGGATTACGACGGCGGAGATGACCGCCATCGTCGCGATGACCGCGGCCAGCAGCAGCGGCATGACGGAGCGGGCCAGCGGCAGGCCGAGCCGCATGGCCCGCTGGCTGCGGACCCACTCGCGGTACGCGGCCACGGCCACCACGGCGCCGAAGACGATCAGCGGGACGCCGAGCACGTGACGGCCCCACGGCACGCCGGGAAACGGCGGGAGCAGCTGGACCACCCCGAGGCCGGCCACCACCAGCGCGAGAGCCGTCCGGCTCCAGGCCAGGAAGGTGCGTTCGTTGGCGAAGGTGAACCTGGGATCGGGTTCGGTGCCGTCACCGCCCGAACCGGGTGGTTGAGAGTCCGTCACCTGCACCTCCGCGGTCGCAGCAGAAATCTTCCCAAAAAGTGTTGGCGCAGGCGCGGCCTCGCGCTCTTACCCACGAGGAGCATATGGGGGGCCTCAGCGGCGCCGGGATCTCGTCTCCCAGGGCGCAGACGAGATCCCGGCGCTCCCGTGCGCGGGCGGCGCCGGACCATCCTCGGGGATCGGCGCCGCCCGCCCCGCGCGAGCGTCACGGTGGACCGGGGGAGGCAGCACTGCTCGTTCCGGAAAAAGATCTTGATTTTCCTCGTCCGCGGCGATTCGGACGGCCGAGAACGCGGTCGCGATCGCGATCGCGGTCCAATGCGCGTTCAGTCCGCTCGGGTTGGGGAGAACCCACACGCGCGGGCCGGCCAGCTGCTGCGGTTGGGGGCCGGTGACCGCGCGCGGGTGGCCGAACGCCGTGCGGTAGGCGGTGACGCCGGCGATGGCCAGGATGCGGGGGCGGTGGCGCTCGACGAGCGTGGCCAGCCGCTCGGCGCCAGCCTTGAGTTCGGCGTCGGCGAGCTCGGAGGCCTGCGCGGTGGCCCGGGCCACCAGGTTGGTGATGCCCAGGCCGTAGCCGGGCAGCAGGTCCTGCTCGGCCGGGGCCAGCAGGCGCGGAGTGAACCCGGACAGGTGCAGGGCCGGCCAGAACCGGTTGCCTGGCCGGGCGAAATGCCAGCCGGTCGCGGCGGAGTACAGGCTGGGGTTGATGCCGCAGAAGAGCACCCGCAGGACCGCCCCCGGCGGCGGGAGGACGTCGGGGATCGTGCGGTTCCTGGCCGCCTCCAGGTCCGCCGGGCTCGGGCGCGTGGTCACAGGTCTTAAGCATGCACCTCGGCTGTGGGTGCTATGGCTTCAGAGCCAGCCGTGTTCGTCGGCGAGGCGGACGGCCTCGGTGCGGTTGCGGGCGCCGGTCTTGGCGATCGCGGTGGACAGGTAGTTGCGGATCGTGCCTTCGGACAGGCAGAGCTTGCCGGCGATCTCGGCCACGGTCGCCCCCGGGCGCGCGGCGACCAGGACATCGCGCTCCCGGGCGGTGAGCGGGGAGACGCCGCTGGCCAGGGTGGCGGCGGCCAGCACCGGGTCGACGACGCGCTCGCCGGCCGCCACCCGCCGGATCGCGTCAGCCAGCTGTTCGGGCGGCGCGTCCTTGACCACGAAGCCGTAGGCGCCGGACTCCATCGCGCGCCGGAGGTAGCCGGGACGGCCGAACGTGGTGAGGATGAGCGAGCGGATCTGCGGGAGCTCCTGGGCCAGGACGCCCGCCGCGGCCAGGCCGTCGATGCCGGGCATCTCGAT
>PMST01000499.1 GCA_003168295.1 Actinomycetota bacterium | reverse complement strand
CGCCACCTCGATGTCGCGGGCCACGGGGAACCGGCTCAGCAGCGCGCGTAGCGTCAGGTCCGAGTTGGCGCAGGTCAGGATCACGGCCTCGCCGTGCCGTTCGGCGTTGGTCACGCCCGGCAACGCGGCCAGGGCGGCGGTGTCCGCGGGGCCGGCGGGGTCGGCGGGGCCCGCGACGGGGATGGTGGCCCGGATGATCCGCCCGCTTACCTTGGCCTTGATCTCGGTCGCGGGGCCGTCCGCGACGATCCGGCCACGGGCCATCAGCACGATGCGGTCCGCGTAATCGTCGGCCTCTTCCAGGTAGTGAGTGGCGAAGATAACCGTCTTGCCCTCGGCCGCGACGGCCCGGATCGAGGTCCAGAACTCGCGCCGGCCCTCGACGTCGACGGCCGCGGTGGGCTCGTCGAGCATGAACAGGTCGGGGTTGGACACCAGGGCGATCGCGAAGCGGACCCGCTGGGTCTGGCCGCCGGAGAGCTTGTTGGTGTGTCGTTCGGCGAACTCGGTTACCCCGGCCAGCCGCATCGCGTGCTCGACCGGGAGCGGCCGTGGGTAGACCGAGGCGACCATGGTGATCAGTTCGCGCACGGTCAGGTACTCGACCAGCGCCCCGGTCTGCAGCATGCCGCCGACGGCGCCGGCCGCGACCGCCTGGGCGGGCGACTTCCCGAACAGCGTCACCGTGCCCGAATCCGGCCGGGTCAGGCCGAGCACCATCTCGATCGTGGTGGTCTTGCCTGCGCCGTTCGGGCCGAGGATGGCGACGGTCTCACCAGGGGCGATGGCTAGGTCGACCGAACGGACGGCGTGGACGTTGCCGTAGGACTTGGACAGGCGCGAGAGCACGATCCCCGCGCCGGAAGCATCAGTTGTAGCCATGACACAAGGGTCGTCCGGCGCGGGTCCGGCTTGTAGTGCCCTGGCCCACGACTTCCGGATGACAAATGTCAGCCGGGCTGATCCGGGGTCGCGGCGGAGAGGAAGCGGCTGGGACGGTAGGGGGCAAGCTCGGCGGGCTGGGTGCCAGCGGTCAGCTCGGCGGCGATGAGCTGGGATAGGTGGGCGGCCAGGGTGACGCCGCTGTGGGTTACCGCGACGTAGAGGCCGTGGGTGTCGGGCAGCGGGCCCACGATGGACTGGCCGTCTACTGGCATCGGGCGGACGCAGACCTGGTACTCCACGATGCGGGCCTGGTCCAGGCCCTGGACGGTGTGCTGGGCCCGGCGGAGGAGTTCGGCGGCCCAGCGGCGCAGGTCAGGGTCGGGGGTGTGCAGGTCTACCGCTGCGTCCGGGGCCTCGAGGTGCAGCAGGCCGCCGGGGTGCGGCCGCAGGCATATCTCGGGGGTGTGCACGAGCCGGGTCGGACCCGCCGGGCTGACCGGGCCGACCTGCACGACCAGGCCGGGGGCGGTCGCGCCCGGGATGTCCCAGGGGATCAGCGGGATCATGGTCGCGGCACCGGTCAGCGCGGCCAGTTCGGAGACCCAGCGGCCGGGTTCGGTCAGCAGGTAGCCCTCGCCGGGGAACCAGGCGGCTACGGTCCCCGGCTCGCCCAGGCGGAGCGAGGGCTCGAGCTTGACCGCCTCGGCCAGGTCGATGAGGCGGGCGTCGTAGTTCCAGCTGGCCAGGCGGCTTACGCGGGCGGTTAGTTCGGCGCGGGCGACGGGCGAGGTGGCCAGCTCGATGTTGCCGACCAGGCGGTACCAGGCGGCGCCGTCGAGATCCGGGGCCAGGTCGGCCCAGGCCAGCCGGGCCGCGACCGAGGCGCCGAGCACGCCGGCGCCGATCACCACGTAGTGGCGAGATTGGGTCACGGGATCCACCGTACGGGGCGAGCTACGGCCGGAGAGTTGCGACTAACTCTTGCTCATTGGTAATCACAGTTATGGTAACTATAGTTATGAGATGCGAGTCTCTATACGGAAGCCGGACGACATGTTCGACCGGGACTTCGAGTGGGCGCAACTCGTCATGTTCGCAGCCGACGCCAGGCCGGGAGCCACCCTCGGGGTAGTCTCCGGACGCAGACGTCAAGGCAAGACATTTCTGCTCCGCGCGCTCTGCCAGGCCATGGGCGGTTTTTACTTCGCGGCGGAGGAAGCGGCCGATGGCGAATCGCTGCGCCGGGCCGGATCCGACCTCGCCGCGCACCTGGGCGCACCTGCGCCGCTGGACTTCGGCAACTGGCGTGAGGTGGCGGACGCGCTGCTCGCCCTCGGCCGCGACGGTCCCGGGCCCGTGGTCATCGACGAGTTTCCCTACCTGGCCAGGGCCAACGCGTCATTGCCCTCCATCATTCAGAATGCGTTCGGACCGCTGCGACCGGAACGCGAACAGAGCCGGACGAGGTTGCTGCTGTGCGGGTCGGCGCTGTCATTCATGGGCGGGTTGCTGGCGGGCAACGCGCCGCTGAGGGGACGGGCGGGCCTGGAGCTGGTCGTCCCGACCCTGGATTACCTTCGCGCCGCCGAGTTCTGGAATATCTCAGATCCTGTCCTGGCCCTGAAGGTGCACGCCATTACCGGGGGCACCCCCGCCTACCGGCGTGAGTTCGCTCGCGACGATACGCCGACGGGACCCGAGGACTTTGACGACTGGGTCAAGCGCACCGTGCTGAACTCCGCCAGCCCCTTGTTCCGGGAAGCGCGCTACCTGCTGTCCGACGAGCCTGACCTGCGGGACATCGGCCTCTACCACTCGGTTCTCGCCGCCATCGCCGAAGGTAACGACACCCGTGGAGGCATCGCTTCCTACCTCGGGCGCAAGTCGGGTGACCTCGCGCATTCGCTGAACGTCCTGCAGGGCTGCGGGCTGGTTGTGCGTGAGCCAGACGCTTTCAAGGACAATCGCTCGACGTTCCGGATCGCGGAGCCGCTGATCACCTTCTACCACGCCGTGATGCGGCCCATCTGGTCCGATCTCGAGCACACCCGGGACGCCAGCCTCCTGTGGCAGCGTAGCCAGCGCCGCTTCGCCAGCAACGTGCTCGGCCCGCATTTCGAGCAGGTCTGCCGGTACTGGACGCGCCACTTCGCCGCGGAAGAAACGGTCGGCGGAATCCCGGTCAGGGTCGAGACCGGAACCGTCCACGACGTGCGCGAAAGGGCGAACCACCAGCTCGACGTCGTCGTGTTCGGCCTGGCGGATTCCGGACCCGAGCCCGTCATCGCCATCGGCGAGGCCAAGTGGAACGAGGTCATGAGCATGACGCACCTGGACCGGCTGCGTCACATCCGGGGCCTGCTCACGGCCCAGGGTTCTCGGGTCCGGCCGGGTGCAGCCGACGCCCGCCTGCTCTGCTTCAGCGGGTCCGGCTTCACCGACGGGCTCTGGCACGAGGCGGAGCGGCACCCCGACGTGGTGCTCATCGGGCCGGCTGAGCTTTACCGCCTCCGTTCCTAGGGCTGCGGCCTGACTCGCGGGATAGTTCAGGCGGAGTCGTCATCTTCGGCCGCCAGGTCGGCCCAGTAGCGGATCCACTCGCGCTCATGGCCGATGCCGGCCCGCAGTGTCGCGAGCGGGCCGACGGCCTGCGTGCCGCTCAGCGCTTGCTCCAGTTCGGTGTATTCACGTAGTTTCTCGCGGTGCGCGCGGAGCTGCCCGATCGCGATCGGACGGGGATCTGCACCGAAGAACACCTTCAGGAGGCTGATGTCGCGCAGCTCGGGCAGTTCGCTGGCGAGTTCGGCCGACAGCCACGCGCCGAACGCGTCGCGGCCGGCCGGGGTGATGCGGTACAGCTTGCGCCGCCGCCCGCCGTCCTCACGCGTCTCGGTGAGATAGCCGGCCTCGGTAAGACGTTCGGGCTCGGCGTACAACTGCGTGTGCTGCAGCGACCACAGATTCCCGATGCCCGCGGCCACCATGGCCTTCAGATCGTAGGGGGTGGCCTCACCGGCCTGCATGAGCAGGCCAAGAACGATATAGGAGGTCGGCGTCAGCCTGATGTCTTCCAATAGTAAATCCCGGACGGTACACTAGGAACGGTTCACTGCGAACCTTAGCTTCGCGAAGGTTACCCCATGTTCAGGATCGGCGGTAAGGCTTCATGACTAGCGGCCACCAGCTCGGCTTCCGGACCCTGGACCGGGAACTGTCGCCCGTCCAGCTCCCGGTCCAGGGCACCTTCCCCGGATGGCTGGCCGGGGCGTTGCTGCGCACTGGCCCGGCGAAGTTCGAGGCGGGACCGCACGGCTACCGGCACTGGTTCGACGGGCTGGCGATGCTACACCGGTTCGGGTTCGCCGGCGGTGCGGTGACGTACGCGAACCGGTTCCTGGACACCCCCGCCTACCGCGCGGCCCGCGACACCGGCACGATCACCTACAGCGAGTTCGCCACCGACCCGTGCCGGACGCTGTTCAAGCGCGTGGTGACCGCGTTCGTCCCGCCAGAGTTCGGTAACAACGCCAACGTCAGCATCGTGCGATCCGGAGAGGAGTTCCTCACGCTGACCGAGACCCCGCTGCCGGTGAAGTTCGACCCCCGGACACTGGACACGCTTGGCGTGGCGCGGCCGGCGCCGGGGCAGCAGACCACCGCCCACCCGCACCGCGCGCCCAGTTCGGGTGACCTGGTCAGCTTCGCGACTCACTTCGGCCCGCGCACCAGCTACCAGGTCTATGCCCAGGACCCAAGCGGCAGGCGTCACATCATGGCTCGGCTCCCGGCACGGCGCCCGGCCTACATGCACAGCTTCGCGATCACCGAGCGGTACCTCGTGCTCGCGGAGTTCCCGTTCGTCGTGGTCCCGGCGGCGATCCCGCTGTCCGGCCGTCCCTTTATCCGCAACTACCGCTGGCGACCGGACCGCGGTACCCGCTTCCACGTCCTCGACCTGAGCACCGGAAGCAGCCGCGGCACCTACTTCGGCGAGCCCTTCTTCGCCTTCCACCACGTCAACGCCTACGAGCGCGGCAACGAGATCGTCCTCGATGTGTGCGCCTACGACGATGCCGGCATCATCGACGCGCTCTACCTGGACCGGCTGCGGTCGCACGACGCCCGCCTGCCGCAAGCCCGGCTGCGCCGGTACCGGATACCCCTGGACGGCGGGGATGTGACCCGCGAACCGCTCCCCGCCATCGCCCTGGAACTGCCGCGCATCGACTATGGCCGGCGCAACGGCAAGGACTACCGCTACGCCTACGGCATCGCCAGCACGGACGGCGGCTTCCCGGACCGGATTACCAAGGCCGATCTCCAAGACGGCACATCGACCTCATGGTCCGAACCGGGCACCTACCCCGGGGAGCCGGTCTTCGTCCGGACACCCGACACCGAGCAGGAGGACTCCGGAGTGCTGCTGTCGGTCGTGCTCGACGGCGCTGCGGGCACCTCGTTCCTGCTCGCTCTGGACGCCACCGACCTCAGCGAGATCGGACGTGCCCGGGTACCGCACCACATCCCCTTCGGCCTCCACGGCAGCTATTTCCCCCAGCTCTCAGGGGGCTAGGGCTGGCGGCCTAGCCAGGCGGCGAGCTGGGCGTAGGGGGCGGCGTCCGGGGGGACCGGGATGACGGGGCCGAAGGGGATGTCGTCGCCGCGGGTTTCGGGGGGCAGTATGCGCTTGGCTCCGGTCAGGGCGAAGAGGGCGAGCTCGGGGTCGCGTTCGGTCGGCTGGCCGGTGGCCTGGGCCAGGTCCCAGCCGTGGGTGAGGATCTCCTGGACGTAGCCGGCGATCGCGAACCGGCCAGGGATCTTGCCCCACGGGACTTCGACCAGGGCGTCGAGCTTGGCGTCGTCGGACCAGGCCTGCCTGGCCCGCTGGCTGGCCGCCTGGTACGCCGCCAGCCAGCCGTCGTCGGGAACGTCGTCGGCGCGGGCCGGACGGGCGAGCGCGTCGCCGCCCTCGCCGACGATCGCGAACCGGTTCAGGCCGCCGACCATATGGCTGAGCAGGGCGCGGACGTCGTATTCGGCGCAGGGCGTGGGCAGGCCGAGCTGGCCGGGCTCGACCGCCACGACGATCGCTTCGGTCTGGGCCATGGCGCGGCGGTGGATCTCGCGGGGATCGGTCATGGGCTCTGTCGTGTTCGGCTCTGTCGTGTTCGTCATGGGGGTAGCCTGCGGCATTAACCTGACAGGGAACGTCATATTTTAGAGAACATGAAATCGGGTCGGCTGCTGGAGATACTGCTGCTGCTTCAGGCTCGCGGGCAGGTGACCGCGGGTGAGCTGGCGGAGCGGCTCGAGGTCTCGCCGCGCACCATTTACCGGGACGCCGAGGCGCTGTCGTCGGCGGGGGTGCCGATTTATACCGAGCGAGGGCGAGCCGGGGGCATCCGGCTGCTGCCGGGGTACCGGACGGACGTGACCGGGCTGACGGCCGACGAGGCGCGGGCCTTGTTCGTGCTCACCACGGGGGGCGCGCAGGAAGACCTGGGGCTGGGAACCGCGGCCCGTTCCGCCGTATTGAAGGTGATGCGGGCGGTACCTGAGCCGTTCCGGCCGGCGGCTACGGCGACCAGCCAGCGGATCCTGGTGGATCCGGCGGGGTGGATGCGGGCGGCGGAGCCGACTGGGCAGCTCGGCGTGCTGCAGGCGGCGGTTTTTACCGATCGGCGGGTACGGCTGGGGTACCGGAGCAGCGGGCAGCGGGCGCCGCGTGAGCGGGTGGTGGACCCGTACGGGCTGGTGTGCAAGGCGGGAGTCTGGTATCTCGTGGCTGACCAGGTCGGGGAACCACGGCTGTTCCGGGTGTCGCGGGTGGCATCGGCCGTGGCGGACGAAGCGCCGGTGCGGCGGCGGGACGGGGTGGATCTCGCGGAGCTATGGGAGGCACTGCGGCGGCAGGTGGAGGAGCGGCCGACCGGGGTGGCGGTGGTGGCGAGGATACGGCGGGATCGGCTGGATATGTTCCGGCGGATCTGCGCGGCGTATCTGGCGGAGGACGGTGGAGATGGTGCGGCGGACGGCGCTGAGGATGGTGCGGACGGGGGCTCGGACGCAGGGTGGGCGGTCATGGGGTTGCGGTTTGCCGCGGTGCCTGCGGCGCGGACGCTGCTGAGCTTCGGGGCTGACGTCGAGGTGGTATCGCCGGCCGAGGTACGCGCTGACCTAGCCACGGTGGCAGCGGCGGTCGCGGCGCGCTACGCCTAGCTACGCCCGGGTTTCTGTGTACCGGGTTTGATAGGCGCTGGACCGGTGATCGATGCGGACCACGTGGACCACCCTGTCGGCATCGTCGATGCGGTACACGACCCGATAGGCACCGCGCCTAGCGGAGTGGTATCCGGCCAGTTCACGACTGAGCGGTTTGCCCTGCACGACCAGATCCTGGCCGGTGGAGGTGGCCTGCTCGTCAGTCCGGGCGGTGGAGGTGACCTGCTCGTCGTCGGCGAACTGGACGAGCTCGTTGTCCTCGAGGCGGAACGTCGAGTGGCCGATGCTGACGAGATCAGCTTCGGTCAGCAGCTTGGAGGGCACCTTCTGGCCGTTGACATAGATGCCGTTATGGCTGCCTAGGTCGACGATCTCGTAGTTTCCGGTGGGTGTTTTCCGCAATTCCGCGTGGTGCCGGGAAACGTCGAGGTGGGGCAGGACCAGGTCGTTGTCGGGGACGCGGCCGATGCGCATGGCCTGGGCGGGCAGCGGCATCCGCGCCGTGGGGCGGCGGTCCACGCTCGGCGAAGGCCGCCCCGCCTTCTGGGGGTCATCAAGCAAGGCGCCGGTGAGGAATCCGGTCACCGCGGTCGCGACGGCCAGCGGGAGGCCCCGGGGTGGCCCTTCAATCAGGGCGCGGCGAGGCGACGGCGCGAGCGACAGGCGGTAGGTTCTCATCGCTCACTCGCTGACCTGCTCGGCGCGGACTCTCCCCGCCATCAGGCGGCGCAGTTCCTCGGCGTCGATCGCCTCCCCGCGGGCGATCTCAGCCTCGGCCGCACGTATCTCTTCCAGCGCGCCAGGAGTGCTCAGCAGGTCCAGTGTCTCCTCTAGCGCCTCTAGATCCGATACCGCCAGAATCACAGCTTCAGGGCGGCCATTGCGGGTGATCACGACACGCTCGTGGGTATCACGTACCTCATCAAGTACCGCCGACAGCCGGGCTTTGGCGTCCGCTAGCGAAATCGTCGTCATGACCTGAATTATAGTCATGGACTGGACGCCGGGACTGGACGCGGCAGGCCGGGCGCTCGGGGCGGTGTCCGTTCGGCGAAATTGAACAGGTGATGCGGCGGCGCCTGCATCTTTCGGTGCGGGATGCCGTGATGCCCGGCCAGTTGTGCTCGAATATGCGTTTGGATGTGCGATAGACTGTTCGCATGAGTGTTTCGGTGCAGGAGTCTCTGCTGGACCTGGGCGGCGACGATCCGGCGCTTGGCCCGCTCGGGAGCTCGGTGCGACGGACGCCGCTGACCCGCGGCGCGTGGGTGGATTTCTGCCCGGGATGGCTGGCGGGATCGGCGGAGGTGTTCGCTCAGCTGGTCGAGTCGGTGCCATGGCGGGCGGAGCAGCGGCGGATGTACGACCGGGTTGTGGCGGTCCCCCGGCTGCTCTGCTTCTACGGGGAGGACGCGCCGCTGCCCGATCCGGCGCTGACCGCCGCCCGGGAGGCGCTGAACGCGCACTACGGGCCGGAGCTGGGCGAGCCGTTCCGGACGGCGGGGCTGTGCCTGTACCGGGACGGGCGGGACAGCGTCGCGTGGCACGGGGACACGATCGGGCGCGGGCAGACCGAGGACACCATGGTGGCGATCGTGTCGCTGGGCTCGCCGCGGGTCCTGGCGCTGCGGCCGCGGGGCGGCGGGGCGTCGCTGCGGTTCGAGGTCGGGCATGGGGATCTGCTGGTCATGGGCGGCAGCTGCCAGCGCACCTGGGAGCACGCCGTACCCAAGACGTCCAAGGCGATCGGACCGCGGATCAGCGTGCAGTTCCGGCCGGAGGGCGTGCGCTGAGACAATGAGGCCATGAAGGCCGTTGTGTACGAGGGGACCAGGAAGGTCGGCGTCCACGAGGTCGAGGACGCGGTGATCGAGGACCCGGCCGACGTGGTGGTGCGGGTGACGTCAAGCGCGATCTGCGGGACCGACCTGCACATGTACGACGGGCGGACCGGTGCGGAGCCCGGGCTCGTGATCGGGCACGAGCCGCTCGGCGTCATCGAGCGGGCCGGGAGCGAGGTCAGCCTGGTCAAGCCGGGCGACCGGGTGGTAATCCCGACCCATCTGTACTGCGGCATGTGCTTCAACTGCGTCCGGGGTTACACCGCCGCGTGCCTGCGGGTGCGGCCGGAAGGCTTCGGGGCCGCGTACGGGTACGCGGGGATGGGCACCTACCGCGGCGCCCAGGCCGAATTGCTGCGGGTGCCGTTCGCAGACGCCAACTGCATCCGGGTGCCTGGTTCGCCGCTGGATGAGCGGGAAGATGACTTTGTGCTGCTGGCAGACGCGTTCGTCACCGGGTGGCACGCCACCGAGCTGGCGTTCATGCAGCCGGGGTGCACGGTGGCGGTGTTCGGCGCGGGGACGATCGGGCTGCTCGCCGCGTACAGCGCGCTGCTGCGCGGGGCGGCCGAGGTGTACGTGGTCGACCACATAGCCGACCGGCTGGACATGGCGGGGTCGCTGGGCGCGACGCCGGTGTCGTTCGGCGACGGGGATCCGGTCGAGCAGATCCGGGAGCTCCGGCGGCGGCGCGGGCTGCCGATCGGCGAGGAGCAGATGAACGGCGTGCAGAAGGGCATCGACGCGGTCGGGTTCCAGGCCCGGGACCGGGCCGACCCGTCCCGGGAGAACCCGACTCAGGTGGTTTCCGACCTGGCGCGGCTGGTCAACCCGACCGGGCACGTCGCGATCGCCGGGGTCTACGCGGAGAAGGACCTTCATCCCGCTCCAGAGGGAAGCGCGGACGGGTCGCTGCGGGTGCCGTGGGCCACGTTCTTCAGCAAGGGCATCAACGTCGGGTTCGGGCGGACCCACGACCGGCGCTACACCACCTTGCTGCGGGACCTGGTGGTGGCCGGGCGGGCGCGGCCCGGGCAGATCGTCACTCACCACGGGACGCTGGCCGACGCGCCTTCGTTCTACGACAGCTTCGACCGGCGCGCTGACGGCGTGATCAAGGCGATCCTGCGGCCCTGAAACCGATTCGGCCTCCGATGCAACCACCGGCCGGTGAGTGGTGGTCTGGAGGGCTGAAGGGGTGAGCGATGAAGGCGCAGCTGGACCAGGAGTTCCGCGACTTCATGCACGCCCGGTGGCCAGCCATGGTCCGGCTGGCCTACGCCCTGACCGGCGACCAGGGCCATGCCGAGGATGTGGCGCAGACCGCGTTCGCGCGGGCTTACGCGTCCTGGCCGAAGGTCAGGCGGAGCGGGAACCCCGAGGCCTACGTCCGGCGGATCGTGATCAACGAGAACCTGAACCGGTTCCGTAAGCACCGGGTGGTCGAACGGCTGACCGGCACGCTGCCTGAGTCGCTGGCCGGCGCGCTGGCCGGNNCGCGCTGGCCGGCGCGCTGGCGGGCTCGGGTGCAGCCGATGCCACTCGGCAGTACGACGACCGTTCGGCACTGGTCGCGGCGTTGCAGCGACTCGGGCCGAGGCAGCGCGCGGTCATTGTCCTGCGGTACTGGATGGACCTGACCGAGGCTGAAATCGCCGCTGCTTTGGACTGCTCCACCGGGACGGTCAAGAGCCAGGCCTCCCGCGCACTGGCCACGCTGCGGCAAAGCGCGGAACTGGTAGACGGGGAGCGCTAGTGAGAATCGACGACGAGCACGACCTGAGCGAGCGCCTGGACCGCGCCTTCGAGATGATCACCCCGCGGCCCGCCCCGGTCGACGGGGCCGTTCGGCGCGGTAAGACGATCCGGGTGCGGCGGCGGGTGGCCGCCGCGGTGGGTGTCGCCGCGATCGTGGCCATCGCAGTGATCACGGTTCCGTCCCTGAACCATGGGGCCTTGCCGGCTCCCGCGCCTGCGTCAGGCCATCACCCGAGCCCTTACACGATCACGGTGCAGCCACCCGGTCCGCGCTCCCCCGCCGGGCTGATCGCGTCGGGCACCGTCAACGGCAAGCGCTGGCAGATTAGCGTGGACAAACCTGGCACGCACGGGGCCGGCCCCGGCCGACAGTACACGTACGCATCCGGCCCTGCCTACACCTATGCCTCCGGCTCTGCCGGGGGAACGTCGGCAATATCGGGGATCGGCCCCGCGCTGCGCGCGGACGGCGCGGATCCTGTCGCTTTCGCGGGAGGCGGCAGCGCGCCGACTTCTTCCCTGTACGGGGCGGTCCGGGCGGACGTGTCATACGTCAAGGTCAGCCTGGGCAACGGCACCGTGCTCATATTGCGTCCGGTCACGGTCTACGGCGTCCGCGCGGTCGCCTTCGCCTACCCGGCGAGTGCGGTGATCGACGCCGTCACCGCGTATTCGCGGAACGGCGAGATCGCCACGGCGATCCCGTTCGACGGCCCGGACGCGACGGCCTACTTCGGGATCTGGCTCAAGCCCGGGCAGCACGGCAGCGCCCGCGCCTCGGGCCCGATCGGCTCAGGTACAGTCGCCGGCACCGACTGGTCCTCGGCTGCTCACCTGGGTCCGTGGGGCGTCTGCATCGTGGATACCGGGACTGAGGTTGGCGGATTTATCTGCGCTCCTTCCACCGCTTCTCAGCTGGGCACAACCGTCCTCAACCCGGAAACTGACGACGGCCCGGGGGTGGCCGTCGGGGTCGCCTCGCCGTCAGTGGTGCGCATCGTCGTGCACCGGGCCGACGGCTCCGCCAGCCAGGTGCGGCCGGTGACGATTGGAGACCAGAAGTTCTTCGCGGTCACGACGGTCAAGGGTCCCGGGAAGTTCAGCTGGGCGGCGTACGACGCTTCGGGGGCCCTGGTCAAGTCGTCGGCGGGCTGACGGCGGCGGAGCTGGTCAGCGTGTAAGGGCCAGCGTACCTGCTCAGCGATCTGGCCGAATGGCTGGAGGACCTGGTCGCGCCGGGCCCTCGTACTAGGTCACCCACCTACCTATCTGTCATCGCGTGATGTTCCAGAAAACTCGCCCCTGCGCTTATTCACGGGCCGCACCGCACGCGCGGATAAGGTCGTTTCGTGGACGACGCCGCGCTCTCAGATGCTGCCCAAATCGCGCTCGGCTCTCTTGTCGTGGCCCAGGCTGTCGCGCTCAGCAGGTGGATCGCCGAGTCGGGGCCGCGACCGCTAACCCCGCAGCAGGTGCTCCGCAGGCCTGACATCCCGGTCGCCGCCGCGGTGATCGGGGTGACCCCGCCGCAGCACCCGCGCACGGCGGCCGACGTCCTGGCGCTGAACCGGCCGTGGAACCTCGCGCTGGACACAGGCCTGCTCCGGGCCGGTGGCGGCACGGTGACCGCGGGACCCGCGCTCGCGACCTGGCCACCCGGGGACCCGGAAATCCTGGCGGCATGGCTGCACGGCTTGCTCACCGTTTCCGGCCACGAAACGGGAAGCCCGTGGGACGATTCGCCCGCGGTAGACATCCTCGTATTCCTCACCGCCGTGCAGGAGGCGGCCGCTGGCGTACCGCTCAGGGATGAGCTCATCAAGCAAGCGGCGGAGCTCACCGAGCGCGCCGGCGTGGCCGCGACGGTCTTCTGGCCGGAAAAGAGGATCGCGAACACCACGGAGCGGCTCGCGTCGTTCGGCGCGATCGGCGGCGGCGAGGTCACCCCGCTCGGCCGGTGGGCGGCGGAGCGACTGCTGGACAAGCTCACCGAACCCGAGGCGGAGGAACTCACCGCCGCCGAGCTGATCGCCTACCTCGCGGACTGCGACGAGGACGAGCAGGACGAGGAGGCCTGGGCCTGGCTGGACGCTCAGCCCGATCCGGCGGAGGCCGCCCGGCAGCTCCTGACGGCCGGCGCATCGATGGAACCCCCGCTGCGCTGGATCGCCGCCGACGTAGCCGGGCTGCTGCAAGAAGAGGCTCTGCCGGTGTGGCGCGAGATGACCGCCGTGCCCGGCATGGGGCCGCACGCCAAGTTCGCTCTCTTTACCGTCGGGGCAGGCCCCGAGCCGGACGAGGGTGAGTGGCTCTGGCTGGCCGTCGAATCCGCCGCGGTGGCGCTGGCAGAAAAGGGGCCGGATGAGGCGGTCACGGTGCTCGCGGAGGTCCTCCCAGCGGAGAAGCTGGCGGCGGACGACCTGGAGCACCGCCTGGCCGTGGTCCGGACCAGCGATCATCCGTCAGCGCTGCCGCTCGCGGCCGCCATCACGGACTTCGTCGCGTCCGCCGGAGCGGAAAACCTCAGCGTGAACCAGTGCCTGCAACTGAAGGTCTCGCTTGCGCGCTGGAAGCCGCCGATCTGGCGGACCGTGCTGATACCGGCGACCGCGAACCTGGCCGCGCTGCACCTGGTGATCCAGACCCTGTACGGCTGGGACGGCGACCACCTGCACCTTTTCCAGGTCCGCCGGGCCACGTACAGCGATCCGTCGTTCCCGCTCGAGGAAGCCCGCGATGAGTACGCCATGCGGGTGCTGGCCGCGCTCGACGCCGGGGGCGGCAAGATCACTTACGAGTACGACTTGGGCGAGGACTGGATCCACGAGATCGCGCTGCAGAAGAAGGTGCCGCGAGAGCCCGGCGCCGACTATCCGTTCTGCGCCAAGTACAGCGGCGACTCACCGGTGGAGTACCCGGACTATGACAGCGACGAGGAACAGCAGCCCGAGCCGTTCGACCTCGAAGCGGTGAACCGCCGCCTCGCCGCGCTAGGGAACGGCAGCGTACTCGAAGGCGCGGACCTGGAGGAGTATGCCTTGAGCGGCCTCGGCGACGGGCCGGACGGCTGGGACGACCCGGCCAGATGGGACAACATAGACCTCGAGGACACATTCGACCTCCCGCCTGTGCTCCCGCCGGTCCGCCTGCCCGAAGAGGCGGAACTCGCCGCCCGGGCGAGGCGATCCGCGCTTCTCGCCGACCTCCGGGCTCTTGCCGACGAAGTCCGCGGAACGACGGTACCGACGGCTGCCGTGAACCCTGTCCTGCTCCGGCTGGCTGAAGAAGCCGAGCTCGTGGAAAGGGGCGAAGATCTGGCTCCCGGCGAAGACGCCGGATGGCTGGATGACCTGGCTGACGACGGTGACGCGCTGGACGCCTGGGAGTACGCGTTCGCCGCGGTCCTGGACACCACCCTGGAGGCAGCGGACGATTCAGATCCTCTCGTCCCCGAGGATCTCGACCTGGAGGGATACGGCCCCGCGCTGGTGACCAGGCTGTTTCTGAGCTGGCGGGACGGCGTTCTGATCACCGAGCTGGCCGATGCCCTCAAGGATGCCGCGACGGCCGAGCTGGAGGCGGAGGAGGCCGACAGGCAGTGGCAGGAGTGGGTCGATGCCCACGGTGACCCCTTGCGCCTTCTCCTGGATCAGCTCGAAAGGCTCGGTGCCGTCAGCGTCACCGACCAGGCTGTGCGGCTGGAGCCGCTCGGCGTAAAAGCCGTCCGCTCGAAACTGGAGAGGGACGACCTGTTCGTCGCGGTGCTTCCGGCATCGGACAAGATGACCGCAGACGATCTGGTGCTCGTGAGGATGCATGGCAGTGACGACGACCTCGAGGTCGAGCTGGCCTCATGGGCGGACTCGCGCGGCGAGGAGCAGGCCGCGCGGGAACTGCTTGCCTTCGCGGCAGCCGGAAACGCCGTGACGCGGACCGCGGCGATTATGATCGTGTCCCGGCTCGGCCAGCCCGCTGAGCCCGCCTGGCGTGAGGCGCTGGACCACGTCGAGCTCCGCTGTTATGCCAAGCCGCAGCTCGCCAGGCTGGCCGGTCTCGATGCGGAAGGCACGGATCTGCCTGCCGAACTCGAATCCGATCGAGCGGACATCGCATGGCTGATCGCTGATACGTTCGGCCCGTTCAGTCACTTTGATCTCGGTCAGGAGACGTTGCCCTTCGACTTCGGGGAACTCATCCGGAGGGTCGGTGAGCTCGTGAAGCCGGATGAGGCTTTCGAGGCCATGGCGCGACTGGATCACC
>PMST01000185.1 GCA_003168295.1 Actinomycetota bacterium | reverse complement strand
ATATGCCATTTGGACGCAGACAACGCGTCACGACGGTGGGGGTCGCCGCCGTGGCGACCGCTCTGGGCCTCGCCGCATGCTCCTCGTCGGGCTCCTCGTCCACCGCGACGAGCGGCAGCACGGCGACGAGCAGTGCCTCGTCGAGCGCGAGCACGAGCACGGTGAGCGGCACCATCAAGGCGGCCGGCTCGACGTTCCAGACCAACTTCCAGCAGACGGCGATTTCCGCATTCAAATCGGTGGACCCGAACGTCACCGTTGACTACGACCCGGTCGGCTCGGGCACGGGCCGCGCCGACCTGTACTCGAACACGGTGCTCTTCGCCGGCTCCGACTCGCCCGTCCCGTCCAAGGAGGCGTCGAAGGTTCCGGCGGGCAAGACGATCCTGTACTTCCCGGTGCAGATCGGCCCGATCGCCATGGCCTACAACCTGCCCGGCGTCACCGGCCTGAAGCTGGACGCGACGGTCCTCGCCGGGATCTTCCAGGGCACCATTAAGACCTGGGACGACCCGGCGATCAAGGCCCTCAACCCGGGCATGAGCCTGCCGAGCACCACGATCACCCTGGCCGTCCGCTCCGACTCCTCCGGCACGACGGCGAACTTCTCCCAGTACCTCGTGAACGCCGCCGCCAGCGCGTGGAAGCTCGGCACCTCCTCGACCATCAGCTGGCCGTCCACGGCGCACGCGGGTGACGGCGGCAGCGCCGTGGCGCAGATCGTCAAGTCCACCACCGGCGCCATCGGCTACGTCGACTTCTCCACTGCTACCGCGGCCGGCCTGCACGCCGCCGAGGTCAAGAACTCGGCCGGCGATTACATCGCGCCGTCGTCCGCGTCCGCGACCGCGGCCGCCACGCAGGTCACGCCGAAGGCCGACCTGACCTTCTCCACGGCCGACGAGCCGGGCGCGACCTCCTACCCGATCACCTACCAGTCATGGGACCTGGTGTACTCGGTGCAGCCCAACGCGACCGACGTCGCCCTGCTCAAGGCCTACCTGGGCTACCTGCTCAGCTCCACCGGCCAGGCGCTCCTCACCCCGCTCAACCTGTCGCCGCTCCCGTCGAGCATCGACTCGGCAGCCGTCGCGCAGCTGAGCAAGATCACCTCGTAGGGCTGCGCAGATGATTCACACCGCTCGGACGAGCGAACCGTCATGAGCACCGTGACGAAGGCGGACCCGGCCATCCCGGCCGGGTCCGCCAACGCGCTCAACGCCCGCAGGCCGCTTGGCGACCGGGGTTTCCAGATCCTGGCCCTCGCCGCCGGCCTGCTGGTCCTCGTTATCCTCGTCCTCATCACTTACACCACGGCGCAGCAGTCTGTCACCTGGTTCTCCGGCGGCTTCAAGGACATCTTCCAGGTGGCGTTTGACGGCAACACCCACTTCGGGGCGATGGGCGTCCTGTTCGGGACGGTCATCAGCTCGGTCATCGGGGTCATCATCGGAGTGCCGGTCAGCATCGGCATCGCGCTGCTGCTGACGCAGGTGGTCTCCGTCCGGTGGGCGCGGCCTTTTGTTTATGTGATCGACCTGCTCGCCGTCGTCCCCTCGGTGGTCTGGGGCCTGTGGGGCATCATCGTGCTGGTCCCCTGGCTGCAGAAGATCTACCTGGACATCGCCTCGGGCGTTAAGGGCATCCCGGTCCTCGACGCGCTCTTCGGCGGGTCGAACGTCGGCGGTGCCTCGTTCTTCACCGCCGGCCTCATCCTGGCCATCATGATCACGCCGATCATCACCTCCCTGTCCCGTGAGGTCATCGCGACCGTGCCGGACATCGATAAGGAGGGCGCGTACGCGCTCGGGGCCACCCGCTGGGAGATGATCCGCGGCGCCGTCTGGCCGCACAGCCAGGGCGGCGTGGTCGGCGCGATCCTCATCGGGTTCGGCCGGGCGATGGGCGAGACCATCGCGGTCGCGCTCGTCATCGGTGACTCGGTGGAGGTCAGCTCGCACCTCTTTTACAGCGGCCACTCGATCGCCGCGATCATCGCGCTGCAGTTCGGCGAGGCCACCGGCGGCGAGTTCCGCTCGGCCCTGATCGGGCTCGGCCTGTTCCTGTTCGTGCTCACGATCCTGGTCAACCTGGTGGCCCGCTGGTTCGTGGAGCGCTCCGCGCGGCGGGCAAGGGGGGCATGATGGCAGCCGCTTCCGATTCGCTGGCCCAGCCGGTCGACCTGCGGGAGCCGACCGGCTGGCGGCGGTCCAAGAACCAGATCATGACGATCCTCATGTGGCTCGCGTTCGTGATCGTACTGATCCCGCTCGGCTTCGTGCTCGTCACACTGGTCGCCAAGGGCGCCGCCGCCATCAGCTGGCAGTTCCTGACCAACAGCACCATCCCGCCGAACGTCCTGCCGCTCGGTACCGGCGGCATGGGCGCCGCGGTGGTCGGCACGCTCGAGGTCACCGGCTTCGCCTCGCTCATCGCGATACCGCTGGGCGTGCTCGGCGCGGTCTACCTCAACGAGTACGGCGGCAACCGCATCCTCGCCCAGCTCATCTCGTTCATGTCCAACGTCATGACCGGCGTGCCGTCGATCGTCATGGGCCTGTTCATCTACATCATCTGGGTGACGCACTTCGGTTACTCGGGCTTGGCGGGCTCGTTCGCCCTGGCCTGCCTGATGCTGCCGATCGTGATCCGCTCCTCCTATGAGATGCTCCGCCTGGTGCCGGACAGCCTCCGGCAGGGCAGCTACGCCCTGGGCGCCAGCAAGGCCCGCGTCACGCTGACCATAGTCCTTCCCGCCGCGCTGAGCGGCATCGTCAGCGGCGCGCTGCTGGCCGTCGCGCGGGCCGCAGGCGAGACGGCGCCGGTGCTGTTCACCATGCTCACAGTCGAGCAGACCAACAGCAACCTGTTCAGCGGCCCGAACACCACACTGCCGTTCCAGATCTTCATGAACGCGCAGTCCGCCTACGTGGGTGCGAATGCCCGCGCCTGGGGCGCGGCGCTCACGCTGGTGGCGATTACCTTCATACTGATGATTGCGGCCCGCATCATCACGTCCCTGTTCACCCGCAACACGCGCTAGGGATCCCATGGAAGAGCAGCAGGATCAGCTGAANNGCTGAACGTACAGCAGGATCAGGAAGTCCTCCCCAAGCTGGCCGTACCGGATACAGCGCCTCGGGATAAGTTCAACGGCACAGCCATCTTCGACGTGCAGAACACGTCGATCTACTACGGGTCGTTCCGCGCGGTGACCGANNCGACCTGATCACCGGGGCCCGGTTGGAGGGCGACATCCACTATCGGGGCGTGAACCTGTACGGCAAGGACGTCTCCCCGATCGCCGTCAGGCGCCGCATCGGCATGGTCTTCCAGAAGGCCAACCCGTTCCCGAAGTCGATCTATGACAACATCGCCTACGGGCCGCGCATCAACGGCATCCGCAACAAGGGCAGGCTGGACGAGATCGTCGAGCGGTCGCTGAAGCAGGCGGCCCTCTGGGACGAGGTCAAGGACCGGCTGAACAAGTCTGGTCTCGGCCTGTCCGGCGGCCAGGCGCAGCGGCTCTGCATCGCCCGCACGCTCGCGGTCGAGCCGGATGTCGTGCTCATGGACGAGCCCTGCTCGGCCCTCGACCCGATCGCGACGGGCCGCATCGAGGACCTCATGCAGGAGATCAAGTCCCGGTACACGATCGTCATCGTTACCCACAACATGCAGCAGGCGACCCGGGTCAGCGACCGGACCGCCTTCTACTCGGTGCTGCGCGACGAAAAGAGCGACACCCGCACCGGCGTCCTCGTCGAGTACGGGTCGACCGCGCAGATCTTCGGTGACCCGCAGGACAGCCGCACCCAGGCCTACGTCACCGGCCGGATGGGGTAAACCCGTAAGAGTCGGAACGGACCCTGGTTTCCGTCGTCAGGGTCCGTTCTGTCGTTCCCTGGGCTGTGTTACTCGTGGTTACCCGCGGGGGGAGCGGCCGAGCCCGCCAGGTAGATCACGCGGCGGGCGATGTTCACCGCGTGGGCGCCGAGCCGCTCGTAGTCCCGCGCGATCTGCGCCATCTCCATCGCGACCGGGATCGCCGTCGGTCCGGAGGCGAGCTCGGCGACGAGGCTAGCGTGCAGTTCGTCCAGGCTCTCGTCGCGCTCGGCGAGGGCCGCGGCGGCGGCCCGGTCGCGCTGATACCACGAGTCCGCCGCCTGCCGCCACATCTCGGAAGCGAGATCGCCCATCCGCGCGATCAGGCCCCTGGCGCGCGCGGTGAGGTCGTCCTCGACGAGGTGACTGGCGCCGGCGGCGATGTGCACCACCAAATCGTGGGAACGCTCCAGTTCCGGCACGATACGCAGGACCGAGAGCAGGAACCTCAGGTCNNCGCTCGGCCAGCGTCAGGTAGGCCTCGTTGTCCCCGTTCAGCAGCGCCTGGGTGGCTACCGGCACGCCCTCGGCGACCATCGCGAACAGCTCGATGACCTTGCCCTCGATGGCCTCAAGCTCGTTGTCGAACTCCTGCCGATGCTCGCTCATGAGCAAAGAGTACGGAGGTAAGGCAAAGCGAACCTAAACAACACGAGGCAAAAGGGTAACGACATTCGCCACCGTGGCCAGGATCAGCAAACGGGTGCGGCCACGCGCGATACGCGGCCGCACCCGTCACTGAGGTACTTCAATTAGAGGAGGTACTGCGTTAGAGGCTGACGTCCACCGTCGTCACGTGGCCGTAGTCGGCCTCGACCGAGCGCTCGGCGCGCAG
>PMST01000257.1:17269-24109 GCA_003168295.1 Actinomycetota bacterium | reverse complement strand
CAGGCCAAGAATGGCCAGCAGCCCGATGCCGCTCAGTAGCGACAAGGTGCCGTACAGCACGGTCAGGCGCAGCCGTGCGGTACGGCGGCGCAGCAGGTGCATCGACGCTCCTTCCGGGGATCCTCGCACGTCGGGCCCCCCTCTAGGATGCCGCGCGGGACCTAACAACGAGATAACGGCCTTCGTTCCGGCCGTGTTAGGGCCGGGGCCGTAAAACCACTGGCATGGAAGCAACCATTTCTGTGCGCGGGCTGCGGAAGAGGTTCGGGCCGGTCCTGGCGCTGGACGGGATGACCTTTACCGTCCAGCCCGGACGGGTGACCGGGTTCGTCGGCCCGAACGGCGCGGGGAAATCGACCACGATGCGGGTGATCCTCGGCCTGAACGCGGCAGACGAGGGCCAGGCGCTGGTCGGCGGGCAGGCCTACGCCTCGCTGCGGTACCCGCTGCGCTGGGTGGGGTCGCTGCTTGACGCGGGCGCGCTGCAGCCCAGCCGGTCCGCCCGCAACCACCTGCTCTGGCTCGCGCACTCGCAGGGCCTGGGCGCGCGGCGGGTGGACGAGGTGCTGACGGCGGCCGGGCTTTCGGCCGTGGCGCGGCGGCACGCGGGCGGATTCTCCCTCGGCATGCGGCAGCGGCTGGGTATCGCCGCGGCACTGCTCGGCGACCCGCCGGTGCTGATGATGGACGAGCCGTTCAACGGCATGGACCCCGAGGGAATCGTGTGGATGCGCGGCTTCCTGCGGTCGCTGGCCGGCCAGGGCCGGGGCGTACTGGTGTCCAGCCACCTGATGAGCGAGTTGCAGGACACCGCGGACCACCTGGTGGTGGCCGGCCGGGGACGGGTCATCGCGGACGCCAGCGTGCGTGACCTGATCGCGGCCGCGTCTGGCGACCGGGTCACGCTGCGCACCTCGGCGGAGCCGACGGCGGCCATGGTGCTCGAGCGTGCGGGGGCAACCGTGGCCGCTCCCGGACCCGGCGTGCTGACCGTGACCGGGCTGACGGCCGAGCGGGTGGTCGGGGCGCTCGGCGCCGCGGCCGTGCCGTTCTCCGAGGTCGCGGCGCACCGGGTGTCGCTCGAGGAGGCCTACATGGAGCTGACCAGGGACGCGGTGGAGTTCCGGGCCGCTGCAGCTTCCGGATCGGCGGCGTCATGACTGCGGGCACCGCCATCGTGGCGGCGCAGGAGTCCGAGCGGCCGGGACGCGGCGGGTTCGGGTCGCTGCTGCACGCGGAGTGGACCAAGTTCCGGACCGTGCGCGGCTGGCTCATCGGCCTGCTCGTCGCGGTGCTCGTAACCGCGGGCCTGCTGCTGAGCGGCGGGGATTCCTGCGGCGGCCCGGGGAACTCGGGGTGCACGCTCCCGCTCGGGCCGGGCGGCGAGGCGGTGAACGACAGCTTCTACTTCGTCCGCCAGCCGCTGGCCGGGAACGGCAGCATCACCGTCCAGGTGACCTCGTTGACCGGGGAGACCCCGAGCGGTTCGGTGAGCGGGCGGGTACGCGCCCGGAGCGGTCCCGGCACCGGCCAGAGCATGCGCAGCGGCCTGGAGCCGTGGTCCAAGGCCGGGATCATCGTGGCGGCGAGCACCGCGCCGGGCGCGGCCTACGCGGCGATGATGGTCACCGGGACGCACGGAGTGCGCATGCAGTACGACTACACCGGCGACACCGCGGGCCTGCCGGGCGCCGTATCGGCACTGTCGCCACGCTGGCTGCGGCTCACCCGGTCTGGGGACATGATCACCGGCTACGACTCGGCCAATGGATCAGTCTGGGTGAAGGTGGGCACGGCCCGGCTGGGCGGGCTGCCGTCGACCGTGCAGGCCGGGCTGTTCGCTGCCTCCCCCGCCTACTCGCAGGTGGTCTCGCAGTCGCTGGGCGGGTCGAGCGCGACCGGCGGGCCAACCCTGGCCACCGGCACCTTCGATCAGGTCGGCCTGGCGGGACGCTGGACGGGCGGCCGCTGGACCGGAGCGGACATCGGCGGCCCCGACGCCATGTACCCGCAGGATCCCGGCACGTTCCGCCAGGCCGCGGGCACAGTCAGCGTGACCGGGTCCGGTGACATCGCGCCCGACGTGCCGGGATCGGGCGGAGGTGGCGGCATCAGCATCAGCCAGGGCCTGGTCGGCACGTTCGTCGGGCTGATCGCGCTGGTCGTAGTGGCGTCGATGTACATGACCGCGGAGTACCGGCGCGGCCTGATCCGGGTGACGCTGGCCGCGAGCCCGCGACGGGGCCAGGTGCTGCTGGCCAAGGCCGCCGTGATCGCGGCCGCCGGGTTCGTGACCGGGCTGGTCGCGGCGCCCCTCTCGCTGGCGGTCGGGGAAAGGTCCGCGCACGCGGGCGGTGCCTTCATCGACCCGGTCGCCGCGCTGACCCTGGCGCGGCTGGTGCTGGGGACGGCGGCGCTGTTCGCCGCCGTCGCGGTTTTCGCCCTGGGTGCGGGGGCCCTGATGCGCCGCGGTGCGGCGGCGGTCACGGTGACGATCTTGCTGGTGGTGGCGCCGTTCATCATCGGGACGGTCCTGTCGGCCGGCGGGACGCAGTGGCCGCTGCGCGTCCTGCCGGCGGCGGGCTTTGCCGTCCAGGGCGCTTACCCGAGGTACCCGCAGGTCACCGCCTCCTACTCGACGGTCTCCGGGTACTACCCGCTGCCGCCGTGGGCTGGGTTCGCGGTCTTGTGCGGCTGGGCTGCCGTGGTCCTGGGGCTGGCGACGTGGGTGCTGCGGCGGAGGGATGCGTGAGCGGGACCGCTTTGGGGGCTCTCGGCGCGGAGTGGACCAAGCTGCGCACGATACCCGGCACGATCTGGCTGCTGCTCACCGCCGTCGTGGTGACCGGAGCGGTGAGCGCTGCGGCGGTGGCATCCACCACATGCCGGTCCGGTGCCGTCTGCCCGGTCGACCCGGCCAAGCTCAGCCTCACCGGGATCGATGTCGGCCAGGCGGTGGTGGCGATCCTAGCCGTGCTGGCGATCAGCGGCGAGTACAGCAGCGGCATGATCCTTCTCACGCTGACCGCGGTCCCGCACCGGCTCGTCGTGCTGGCCGCCAAGGCGGTGGTGGTTACCGGGCTGGTGCTGGCCGCCGGCACGGTCGGCGTGCTGGCGTCGGTGCTGGCCGGGCGGCTCATCCTGCCCGGCCACGGGTTCACCCCGGCGGACGGCTATGAGCTGGTGTCCCTGGCTCACGGGCCGGTGCTGCGCGCCGCCGCCGGGTCGGTGCTCTACCTGGCCCTGATCGCCCTGCTCAGCCTGGGCGCAGCCGCCGTCGTGCGGGAGCAGGCGCTGGCCATCGGCGCGGTGCTCGGCCTGCTGTACCTGTTCCCGATCGTCGCCGGCGCGGTCAGCGACCCGACCTGGCAGCGTCACCTGCAGCAGCTCGGGCCGATGACCGCGGGCCTCGCCATCCAGGCCACGGTGGGCCTGCGCGGCCTGCCGCTCAGCCCATGGGCCGGACTGGGCGTGCTGGCGGCGTGGGCGGCCGGGGCGCTGCTGGCCGGCGCGCTGGTGCTGCGCTGGCGCGACGCGTGAGCGGTGAACCCGCCCATCGCCATCACCGCCTTGCCGTCTCTCGCGAACCGACACTGTAGCGAACAAATTATTTAATAATTTCTTTTACCAGGGAAGAGGAATATCCGGCACGGGCAGCGATTCCCGATCGGCCCGGTTCGGCTAAACTGTATGCAGTTACCTTTCGCTGTCGGCTGATCAGGGAGGATGGTGGTCATGCCCCGAGTTGTGCAGGTCCCTGACATCCGCAAGGTCGATCTGCCCGAAGCCAGGCAGGCCATCCCGCACGTCCATGCTTATCTGCGGGAGTGCATCCTCGACGGGACGCTGTCACCGGGGACGAAGCTGTCCCAGGTCAGCCTGGCCGCCCAGCTCGGCATCAGCCGCACCCCGCTGCGGGAGGTGCTGCGGATGCTGCAGGAAGAGGGCCTGGTCGAGATCGAGCCGAATCAGCGAACCCGGGTCGCGGGCCTGGATCCGGCCGAGCTCGACGACGTCTACGCCAGCCGGATCCTGCTGGAAACGCTGGCCCTGTCGATGACCATCGGGCACTTCGGGACCAAGGCCCGCGCCGAGGCCAAGCGGCTGCTGACCGTGATGCGGCGGGCGGCCAAGACCGGGGACTTCGACGCCTGGTTCACCGCGCACACCGACTACCACCGGGTCTGCACTGCGGCCGCGGGCGAGGCCATGCAGCGGCAGCTGCGGGCGTTCGCCGACCGGACCACCCGTTACATCCGCATCTACCAGCTGTCCGAGCCGAACAGCTGGCAGGCGGCCGGCGACGTCGAGCACGCCTCGATCCTGGAGGCGCTGATCGCGGGCGACGAGCAGGGCGCGCTCACCGAGATGGCGCACCACCTGGAGCGCACGGCGCTGCGGGTGCTGACCGACTGCGCGCCCGAGTACGAGCCGGTGGCCGTGCCGCACGCGGTGGCGCTCATCGACCGCCATGCGCCCGCGGCGCTGCGCCTGACCGGGGCGAGCTAGGGCTTCACGGGGCTGCTTGCACGCGCGGGCGAAGGCGGCCCCGGCCGCGGCCTATAGTCGATTCCTGAAGATGATTAGGGGTCTCGTCCGCATCGTATTCGCCGTCGCCGTGGCGGCGGCGGTCACCGCATGCTCTGGGTCGGCCACGTCGGCCGGCTCTCACGCCAAACCCGTCCCGGCCAGTTACTACCTGGCCCTAGGCGACTCGCTCTCCCAGGGAGTCCAGCCGGCCGCGACGGGCGCCAGCGTCGAGACTCCGCAGGGCTATCCCGATCAGCTCTACGCGGCGCTGCACCCTCGTCATCCCGGGCTGCGGCTGATCAAACTCGGATGTCCGGGCGAGACGAGCAGCACGATGATCGATGGCGGGATCTGCCGCTACCCGGGCGGTTCGCAGCTGGCCGCCGCCGTCGCCTTCCTGCGCGCCCACCGCGGCCACCTGTTCCTGATCACCATCGATATCGGTGCCAACGATCTCGAGGACTGCGGCAGTCAGCAAAATCTCATCAAAGTACTCTCATGTTTCGTCACCGACGTGCCGGGAGCCGTCAGCCGCCTGGCCACGATCATGGCGCGCCTTCGGACGGCCGCCGGGCCGAGCGTCCGCATGGTCGGGATGAGTTACTACCTGCCCGCGCTGGCCGAATGGCGCGACGGCTCGTCTGGTCAGGCCATCGCCAAGCTCAGCGAACGGCTGGAGGCCGGCTACAACGACTTGCTTGAACACGTCTACGCCGACCACGGCGCCAGGGTCGCGAACGTGTTCGGCGCCTTTGATACCGGGGACTTCGGAGATCAGGTGACGTCGACGGGAATCGGTAAGGTCCCGCGGAATGTCGCCCTTCTCTGCCGGTGGACCTGGGAGTGCACGGCCCCGCCCCGCGGGCCGAACCAGCACGCCAACACAGCCGGGTACGGGGTCATCGCCCGCGCCTTCCTGCAGGCCGCCGATCTCAGCTGAGGAAGGGCTGGGCGACGGCCGGGAAGCCGGCGGTCAGGAAGTGGTGATCTTCGCGGGCCGTACCTGGGTCTGGGTGATGGGACGGGCGGTGGGACCGAGCCACATGTCGATCGAACCGGGCTCGGCCGGGTCGAAGGTCCGGGGTACCCAGGCCGCGTCATCGGTGATCTGGCGCACGCCGAAGGAGTACTCGTAGGTGAATCCCTCCGGGCCGAGGAAATACAGGAAGATCGCGCCCGACTGCGGGTGGCGTCCGGGGCCCATCTCGATCTCGACGTCGTGCTCGACCAGGAAGTGCCAGTTCCTGAACACGTCGTCGATGGTCTCGACCTGGAAGTTCATGTGGCACAGGCCCGGCTCGTCGCCGCGGAAGACGGCGAGCTTGTGGTGCACCGGGTCGATGCGCATCAGGCAGGCGGCATCCCCTAGCCAGTCCGACACCCGGGCGTTGAAGCGCGTGCNNGGTTGCCGAACGGGTCGTCGAAGGCGATGAACTCACGCACCCGCCGGGACCTGGCTTCGGCGGCCGAGCCGCGATGCACGGTGATGCCGGACCGCTCGAGCTCGGTCTCGGCGGCGTCGAGGGCATCGGCGTTGGCCACGGCGAAGCCCGAGGCGATCACCCCGGAAGGCCCCTCGACCAGCGCCAGGCAGTGATGCCGGTGGTCGGCGCGCAGGTGGGAGACGCCCACCTCAATGGGTGCCACCAGTTCGAGGCCGACGATGCCGGTAGCGAAACGGGTGGCGGCGTCCAGGTCCGCGACGCCGGACCTAACGTAGGCGATGTCAGTAAGGGTGATCATCGGTAGCTGTTCCCCAGACTTCTCCGGTTCAGGCGAAAACGGGCGCGAGGTCGATGTAGATCTGCCAGTCGCGGACCAGGTCACCGTCGAAGACGAGGATATCGGCGTTAGGCACGGTGACCGACTTGCCGTCCTGGCGGAGGTACTCCACGTCGATCTTCGCGATCACGGTGTCGCCGACCTCATACACGTTCAGGATGTGGTGAGTGAGACCGCCGATGGTGGAGAAAAAGCCCGCCACGCCCTCTTTCACGGCGGCGCGCCCGGTGACCGGGTCGGCGTTCCCGAAGCGGAACGTCACGTCCGGCGTGAGGTGGGCGACGAACTTGTCCGGGTCGAACGCGTCGATGTCAGCGAAGATCCCGGCTACGTCTCGGCTCATGATGCACTCCTTCGTTGGGGCGGTTGCACTGGTCTTAGTTAGCTCTGTGGTTCGCGGTTGGCGAGGAAGGTCTCGGGCGGCGGCGCGCCCCACAGGTGCGGCGGGACGTCCCAGTCGTTGGCCACCCAGCAGTCGTCGATCTGGTCGATGTCGGAGAACCACTCGATCCACGAGCCCCAGGGGTC
>PMST01000257.1:0-17262 GCA_003168295.1 Actinomycetota bacterium | reverse complement strand
ACCTCGAAGCTGGCGTGATGGAAGCCCCGGTGGGTACTGGCGATGAAGCCGAAGACGTGGTGATCGCCGGCTCCGGCGTTGAGGAACGTGACCAGGCCGTGGATCGTGTCGCTGACCCGGAGCCCGAGCACCTGGGTGTAGAAGTCGGTCATCTGCTGCGGCTGGGCCGTGAAGAGCAGCGAGTGCCCGAGCCGCTGCGGCGCTGCGTCCTTGGCGGCTTCCGGCCACGCCGCGACGCCGATCCGCTGACGGCTGCCGCCCATATTGACCAGGACATCCGCGGCCGGCCTGGCCGGAGCCTGGAGTTCGTCGAGCAGCTGGACGGAGGTGCCGTCCGGGTCGCGGATCCACAACCCGTCTTCGGTGGCGCCGGCCGGCGGCTCGATGACCGGCGTGCCGGCCCGCTCCAGCGCGTCGGCGATCGAGTCCATGGAGCCCGGCTGCAGAGTGAAGGTAACGTGATGCAGCCGCTTAGCCGCCGCCTGGACGAGGCGCACCTGCTCTTGATCACGACCGGGGCACGTGGCGACCAGCGACCCGTCCTTTTCGGCGGTCTCCAGGCCGAAGTCCTGCAGGAAGCCCTCGGCCACCTCGAGGTCCGGTACTTCCAGCGCGTAATGGTGCAGCCCTGAGATCACGGCTCTTTCCCTTCTCCTACTAAACTGCATACAGTTTAGACACGCAGGCGGGCATCTGGGAAGGGGAACTCTACGGTGATTCCGGCATCATCAGGACAGCAGGGTCAGCAGGCTGATCGGGGCCTTCAGGTGCCTCGGGGTCCTCAGGTGCCTCCGGGTCCTCAGGTTCTCCGGGGACTTCGGGTTCTTCGGGTCGAGGTCGCCGAGGCTGCCAACGTGCTGGCACGGCTGGGGCTGGTCACCGCCTACGGGCACGTGTCCGCCCGCTCGGGGTCGTCGATGCTGATCACGCCCGCCGCGGACCTGGCCCTGGTCACCGAGTCCGGCGTGCTGGAGGTTCCGCTCGCGGCCCGCGCCCCCGGGGACCTCCCCGCGGGCGTCCCGGCGGAGGCCTGGGCGCACCTCGCCCTTTACCGCGCCCGCCCCGACGCGCTGGCGATCGCCCGGGCCCAGCCCGCCAGCTCGTTCGCCGCGGCGGCGACGGTCACCTCACTGGTCCCGCTGCACGGCCAGGCCGCGTGGCTCGGCGAAACCGTACCCGTGCACGACGGCGCTGTCCTGCTCAGGTCGCTCGAGCTCGCCGAGTCCGCGGCCCGCAGCCTCCCGGCCGGCGAGGCGCTGCTGTTGCGCGGCAACGGCGCCCTCACCCTGGGCGCGACGGCGGGTATCGCGGTGGCCCGGATGTGGCTGCTCGCCGCCGCCTGCGATGTCTACCTCGCGGCTCACGCCGCGGCGGCGGCCGGCCTGGTCACGCCGCTTTCCGCCGCGGAGGTCGCGTCATGGCGCGCTGTCCGCGATGAACTGCTCCCCCGGCTCTGGCAGCACCTGCGCCGCCGAGCCGAGCCGAGATCCCCCTCCCCGGTTGAGCTGTCCCCGGCTGACCCGTCTGCGGTCGACCCGTCTGGGACGGGCAAAGAAGAGGGTGAGGGCTAGGACGGCGATCATCGGGGTCCACCAGCTCCACGGGTTATACCAGTGGATCTGCGAGAAGAACGTGAGGCCGACGGCGGTGATACCCGCGCTGAGCAGGCGAGTCCAGTCCCGGGACGCCGGAATCAGAGCCAGCGCCAGCGGCGGCCACAGGTAGTAGGCGACCATCACGGGCTCGAATACGGAGCGCAGGGCCAGGGCCACCGCGGTCCACCACAGCACCTCCGACAGCCTGTCCGGACTCCATCCTGCGGCCCCGGTGGCTCTAGGGGGGCTTGGGGCGCTGGAGGTCATGTCGCGGGCCCGCCAGCTGTGCCAGGCGAGGAGGCCGCATCCGCAGGCCGCGATCAGCGCCAGGATCCGGGCGGGCCCGGCGGCGACCTGGCCGTCGGCCAGGTGGGGCGCCAGGTAGATCCACGGGGTGGGATGGTCGATCCGCGGTGAATTGGGCTGGCTGGTCACCGCGTGGATGGTGGCCGTCCAGTTGGCCGCGGCGGCGGCCGCCAGCAGCAGCACACCGGGAGCGGCACCCCTGGTAAGGAAGCCGGGCAGCCGCCGCGGGCTGACGACGGTGAGCAGGACGGGAAACGCGAGCAGGACGAGCGGCTGGATCGCCACCGCCACCCCGGCCAGCCAGGCGGCCCGGCTGGTCCTGGCCTCGGACAGGGCCAGGATGGCGTAGAGCAGCAGGCCGGTCGCCACGGCGTCTTCTGGGTGGCCCCACCGGATGGTGACGCTCCACAGCGCGGTCGCGCTTGCGGCGGCGAGCAGGAAACGCCGGGGGCGGGTCACGCCGAGACGTTCGGCGATCGCGTCGGCGGCGAACAGGACGACGGCGGAGATGGCGACCTGGTAAGGCCCGGCCAGCAGCCATGTGCCGGGATGGGCGGCGTGCGCGTCCGGCAGCCCTAGGCGGAGCCCGGCCGCGTCGATGAGCGCGACCACCGGGATCAGGATGACGGCCGCCCCGGGAAGAGAGACCAGCTGGGTGGGCGGGGTGTAGAGGCCGGCCAGGTTGAGGTGCACAAGTCGCTGGGCCGCGATCATCGTCCCCCACAGGTCATCGGGCAGCGCCCACGCCGATTTCCCGTAATAGCGGGGTCCCCAGATCGTGCCCGCCATCCCGATGATGATCATCACGACCGTGGCGAGCAGCGGAAAGAGCCTCCTGAGCAGCCACGGCGGACGTCCGCCGACGGCCGGGGCACTCATGCCGGGGGCGGTGTCCACGGCGGGGTTCGTGCTCACGCGTCGCGCCACCGCAGGAGCAGGCCCCCGGCCAGCAGCGCGGCCGCGGCCCAGGCCGCGAGCATGCCGAGGCCGCCCCACGGGCTGATCGGCAGGCTGCGCAGGCCGGTGGTGTCCTGGATGGTCAGCCCGGCGCTCATCGGCGCGTACCGCTCGAGCCGGTGGGACCAGACCGGGTCGGTCACGACACCCAGGATGATCGGAGAAAGGTAGAGCAGCCCGAGGACGACGCCGATGGCGGCGGCGGATTCCCGGACGAGCGTGGCGATGCCGAGGCTGAGCAGGGCGATCAGGGCAAGGTAGAGGACCGAGCCGGCCGCGGCGCGCAGCGTCGGCCCATCGGCCAGCGACTCCAGCGGAAAGCCGCGCGCGGCGGTGAAGCCGTGGCCGGGCAGGAGGATCCGCCCGGCCAGCACCGATCCGCCGACGGCGATGGCCCCGGCGGCCAGCACCAGGCCGGCCACCAGGATCGCCTTGGCGGCCAGCACGGCGGACCGGCGCGGCATCGCCGCCAGCGTGATGCGGATCATGCCGGTGCTGTACTCGCCGCTGATCGCCAGCACGGCCAGGACGGCGACGATCGCCTGGCCGGCCTGGATCCCGGTCAGGCTGAGCTTGGTGGTGTCCACCGGGCAGCCAGTGCCGGACGGGCACCGGACCGCGGCCGTCGCGGCGGTGCTGACGGCCACGGTCGCCACGATGGTGCCGGCCAGCAGCCAGGCCGGGGCGGCCACCGTGCGCAGCTTGGTCCATTCCGCGTGCAGCGCGTCCCGCAGGCCCGTCATGTCCAGCCGGCCTGCGCCGGACAGCCCTGGCTGCCCGGCGTGCACGGCCTGACTCATGCGTCCCTCCGGCGGAGCAGCACAACGGCCAGGCCCAATGCGAGCGCGGCGTACCCGCACAGTACGGCGAAGCCGGCCCACGGCGCCAGCGGGAAGAAGCCGGAATTGGGCGAGTAGATGGCCGTGACTTGCTGGTACTGCGGCGTGGCCTGCTGGACGGCGAAGGCGGCGGCCGGAGTGATCCGCAGCAGCCAGTCCGAGGCGCCGACCGGCAGGACGGAGGCGGCCCCCAGGATGTACGGCAGCACGATCACCACGATGACCAGGGTGACCGCGGCGGCGCTGCGGCGCAGCACGGTCCCGAGGGCGACGGCGAGGACGGCGGTCACGGCGATCAGCGCCGCGGTGCCGACGATCATGCGCAGCTCCGTCGGCCACGGCACCGGGTACACGTACGAGCCCCGGGCGTGCGCTAGCTGGGCCGCGAAGATCACCGCGGCAGCGGCTGCGACCAGCCCGGCCACGAAAGCGACCGAGCCGATCACTATCGCCTTCGCGGCCAGCGCCCGGCCCCGGCGCGGGCTCGCGGTCAGCGTGAGGCGAATCAGGCCCCGCCGGTACTCGGCGGTGATGAACATCGTCGCGACCACGATCACCGCGATCAGCCCGGCGAACGTGCCGATGAGGTGCTGGGTGACCGTGGTACCGGTATCCCCCGCTTGCCCGGGCACGGTCGGCGCGATGTCACCGGATCCGGTGACCGTGAACCGGCCGCTAGCCTGGTGAAACCCGCCGATGCCCGAACCGCCGTCGGCGTCGATATAGTCGCCGGTCCACGCGCCGGCCGGCCAGGTGCCTGACCGGCTGAGTTGATCGAAGACGGCGGTGTCCTGGCTGGGGGCCACCATCCCGTTTTCCCCGCCGCCGAAGTTCTGCGAGATCTGCTGCCACGCGGGGGACGCGGCGAACATCCCGGCCTGGACGGTCGACGGCAAGCCGGCCAGGCGAACGGCGCCCACCTGGGTCCAGTGCGTGCCGTCGGCCGAGTCGTAGCCGGTGATCGTGTCACCGGAGCGGGTCAGCCGCAGCCAGCGCGGGGATGCCGCGGAGACGGCACCTGGCAGGCCCGGGGTGTCGCTGGTGTAGTTGTCTTGCAGGCGGACCCCGTGGTCGGAGGTGACCATTATCGACGCGTACGCCGATCCCGGTGTGGTGCCGTCCTTGATGATGAGCCCGGCCTTGGCCCACGGGACGAGGCCGGGACGCGTGTCTATCGGGCCCTGCGCAGCGGGGTTCGATGACGGGAGCAGGCCGGTCAGCGAGGTGGTCCGGACGGTGATGCTGCCGTTACCTGCGAGCGGCTGGCGCACGAAGTAGAAGCTGTCGGTCACGGGCTCGCCACTCGGCCCTACCGGGTAAATGGTCCCGCCGCAGCCTTGGCCGGACCGAGCCGGGCCGCCGCTTGCGCTCTGGCACGAGCTGCTGCTGACGCCGGCGGTGAACAGGCCGAGCCCGGCCATCACCATGACAGCGACGACCGTGCCGATTATCCAGCCGCGGACGGTCCTGAACTTGGTCCATTCCGCGCGCAGGAGCTGCGCGAAGCCGTCCCTTCCGGTCTGCTGGTCGGGCTGGTACGGGGTCACCGTGCCGGCGGTCATCGTGCTGCCTCCTCGGTGCCGGCCTGGACCGAGGCAGCGGCGCGGAACTCGACCGCATCCTTGGTGAGCTCCATGTATGCCTCCTCGAGGGTCGCGCGATGAGCCGACACCTCCGAGAACGGCACCCCGCTCTCGCCGAGCAGCGCCACGATTTTCTCGGCCGCCAGCCCGGAGATGGTGAGGGTATCCCGGTCGGTGGTGGCGATGACGGCCCCCGAGTGTGCCAGCACCGCCATCGCCTCCGGCCGTGCGGTGGTGCGCAGCGTGACCCGGCCGCTGGACGCGGTCGCGATGAGGTCCGCCACGCTGGTATCGGCGATGACGTGCCCGCGGCCGACCACCACCAGGTGGTCCGCGGTGTCCTGCAGCTCACTCATCAGGTGGCTTGACACCAGCACCGCGCGGCCCTGGGCAGCCAGTGACCGCAGGAAGCCCTTTATCCACACGATGCCCTCGGGATCCAGGCCGTTGAACGGCTCATCGAGCATGAGCACCGGCGGATCGCCGAGCAGCGCGGCGGCGATGCCGAGCCGCTGCCGCATACCCAGGGAATAGCCGCCCGCCTTGCGCCGGATCGCCGATCCCAGGCCAGCATGCTCGACCACCTCATCCACCCGGCTGGCCCCCAGGCCCTGTGAGTGGGCCAGCCACAGCAGGTGATTGCGGGCGGACCGGCTCGGCTGCAACGCGCCGGCATCCAGCAGCGACCCGACGTGGCTGAGCGGATGCCGCAGGCTCGCATACGGCTGGCCGCCGATCAGCGCGCTACCCGCGTCGGCGGAGTCGAGGCCGAGGATGACCCGCATCGTGGTGGATTTCCCGGCGCCGTTCGGGCCGACGAAACCAGTGACCTGGCCTGGGCCGACAGTAAAGGACATTCCGTCCAGCGCCAGCGTCGAGCCGAATCGCTTGCGCAGGCTGCTGACTTCGATAGTTGCTCCCATAGCAGCTAAGGCTAGGGACCGGCAGGTGGCGCGGTCGTCACGCTGGGGAGCGCTGTTCGCCGTCCCCCGCAGGGGGGACGCGCCATCCCCGGCCGGGGTGACGCAATCTCCTGGCTGAGCGACGACAATGAGTTACGTGGGCACAATAGATGACTGGCGCGGCGGTTGGGCCGATAGGGGCCACCGGATGACCGCGAGCCCGCACGCGGCCGCGGTCGCCGGAGCCCTGCTCGGGCTGGCCGCGGTGACCGAGGCGCTGGTCCGGGCTGCGGACACCAAGACCAGCGCACTCACCCTGGTCGCCGCGTTCCTCCTGGCCTTGTTTACCACGGTGCCACTGGCGTTTCTCGGCCCGGTCGCCGCCGCCATAGCCATCAGCGCAGCCAGCGTGCTTTCGCTCGCGGTCTTCCATACGCTGACTGTCGCAGGTTTGTTCGCCCAGGTCATTGCCCTCTACCGGCTGGGCATGAAAGGGGTACCGCGGACCGGCGCCCTGGGGAGCAACAGTCAGCGTGATGAGACACAGCCGAATAATGCACAACTCCTGGCGCCTGCCCTGGGGGCGCCGTTCTTGGTGATCGCACTAGCCGGGGCCCGTTCGGTAAATTCTGAAGAAAGCGTGCTGATCGTGCTCCTGGCCGCGCTGGCTCCGGCGGCTGCCCTGGCCGGGATCGCGCGGCGGGCGCGCCTGGCGGCGCAAGCGCAAAGCGCCGCCCGGCAGGTCATCGCCGACTCCCTGTTCGAGCACATGGCCCGCGGGGAGCGGGCCCGGATCGCCCGGGAACTGCACGACGTTGTAGCCCACCACATATCCATGATCGCCGTCCAGGCGGAGACGGCCCGGCTGGCCACCCCCGGGATGCCGCCGGCCGGCGCTGTCCGGCTGCTGGAGATCGGTAACACCGCGCGGGCCGGGCTGACCGAGATGCGGCGGCTGCTCGGCGTGCTGCGCGAGGACGCCCGTGCCGCCGGGCCGGGCGAGCTCGGCGCGAGCCGACTCGGCGCCGACCGACATCCTCAGCCTGGGCTGCGACAGCTCGGCGAGCTGATCGACGAGGCCAGGGACGCCTCGGGCACGGGTACCAGGTTCATCGTCTCGGGACCGCCGGTCACCCTTGATCCCGGCGTCGAGCTGGCCGCCTACCGCATCGTGCAGGAGGCCCTGACCAACGCCCGCCGGCATGCCCCAGGCGCCGCCGTCGACGTCGAACTGCGCTTCAGCGACGACTCGCTCCGGCTGCGCATCCGGGACAACGGGCCGGGTCCGCCCCATGGCGGGTCCGCGATCCTGGTCACGGCGGAGGCCACGGGCGGCCATGGGCTGCCCGGCATGTGTGAGCGGGCCGCGGCGGCCGGCGGTGAGCTGCGCAGCGGCGCCGCGCCTGGCGGCGGCTTCGTGATCGAGGCCACGCTGCCCGCCAAGACAGAGGCGGGGGGTTGAGCGCCGTTCGGATCATCGTCGCTGATGATCATCACGTCGTGCGGACAGGTTTCGCCGCGCTGCTCGACACCCAGCCGGATTTCACGGTCGTCGGCACGGCCTGCGACGGGGCCGAGGCGGTGCGGATCTGCCGCGAGTTCTCCCCCGACGTTGCCTTGATGGACGTGCGGATGCCCGTCATGGACGGCATCGAAGCTACCCGGCAGCTGGCCGGGCCCGGCGGGCCGCGGATCCTGATCCTGACCACCTTCGACCTCGACCAGTACGTCTACGACGCGCTATGCGCGGGTGCCAGCGGCTTCCTGCTCAAAGATGTCACCGCCGAGCGGCTGTTCGACGCCGTCCGGGTCATCGCCGCGGGCGAGGCGCTGCTCGCGCCCGCCGTCACCCGCCGTCTGATCAGCGAGTTCACCCGGCTGCGCCCGAAGCCCGAAGGCGCCCCGGCCACGGCCGCGCTCGCCGCCCTGACCCCGCGGGAGACGCAGGTGCTGCGCCTGGTCGCCGAGGGCCTGTCCAACACGGAGATCGCGGGCCGCCTGGTGGTCACGGAAGAGACCGTGAAGACCCACGTCAGCCGGATGCTGAGCAAGCTCGGGTTGCGGGACCGGACGCAAGCGGTGGTCACCGCCTACGAGACCGGACTGGTGGTCCCGCGTTCCCAGGAGCCTGGCTGAGGCGGCATCTCGCGGCGCCGGCAGGTCACTTTCATGATCGTGGCCAGATTTGGGCAAATCGCGCCCGTTCCTGGCCACGATCATGGTGTCGCCGGGTCGGACCCTTTACCTGACGGGCGGCGGTGTGCCGTCGGCGGTCGCGGCCAGGGTCATGTCCCAGGCGCAGGCCGTGCAGGCCTGGCGGAACGCGGAGCGGGCGAACTCCAGGGCCGCCGCGAACGGATCGGGGGCGGAGCGGGCGTCGTCCCACTCCAGGATGTACTCGCTTAGCGCGGCGTCCCAGTGCGCGGCCGGGGGTGAGAGGGTCAGCTGGGCGAATCCCTCGGGGGCGGGATGGGCGTAGGCGTAGAAGGCCGCCTGGTCGTGGCGCGGATCGCCGGGCCACCAGCCGATGGCGACCTCCTGAGCGTCCATCGCGTTGCGCATGATGAAGTCTTCCGACGGAGGATCGGCCGACGCTCCCGAGAACAGGCTCACCGCGAGGTCGAACGAGCCCCACCACGCGTTGACCGGCGTGGAGCGGCCGCGGTACGGGGCGCGATACGCCGCCAGGACCAGCGCGGCCTGGGTGGCCGCCGCGAAGTAGGTACTGACCTGATCCCGGTCGTAAGAAGCGTGCTGCTCGTCCGCGTCCAGCGGCACGTCCCACGGGACCTCCTGCGGCGTCGGGTCGATCTCCACCGGGCCGGCCACCCGGCGGACCGCGGCCAGCACGTCGCGGGTCACCGGCCCGACGGCGCGGTCGGGGGTGAGCGGGATGCGTTCGGTACGCCCGGTGTTGCGCTCGACAAGCGCCTCGTGCGTCCGCAGGTCGAGCGCGACGACCAGCGATCCGGAGCCGTCGGGGGCGGGCAGCGGCGCGGTCTCCCAGCCCCGGGCCGTCAGGCGCAGCGCCGCGTGCTGCAACTCCGGCTCGGGCGGGGCCAGCTTCGCCGCGAGCTTGCCGAGGACCTGGGTGTGCGCGTGCAGCGTGTCACACGTCGCGCGCCACTGCGTGTAGGAGAGTGCGGGCCATATCGCAGACATGTGCCGCAGGCTATCTCAAGAGGAGAAACGCGTGACGGGGTCAGGCGAAATGCGTGACGGGACGGTCGAGCCGCTGCCCGTCGACGGTGATGTCGACTTTCTCGTTGTAGAAGGCGATCAGGCCGGTGATGGGCAGAAGCTGGCGGGTGGGGAAGTCGTAGGCCCAGGCGAGGTCCGGATAGAGGTTCTCCCCCGCCCGGACGGACCAGTAGCCGGTGGTCTTGCCCTTGTAAGGGCAGCCGGTGACGGTCTCCGTCGGCACCAGGTGCTCGAAGTTGACCTCGGTCCGGTTGAGGTAGTAGCGGGTCGGCAGGCCGGTCTCGAAGACCATCACCGGCGAAGACGAGGAGGCCAGCAGGACCCCGTCGAGTTCGACCCGCACCGTTCGGGTGGAACGCAGCGCGTCGACGCGGGTGTAGGGGCTGCGAGGATGGACGAAGACTTCCTCGTCCTCTTCGAACCAGGCATCGAGCGCGTCCCAGTCGAAACGCACGGTGCCGGCCAACCCAGGCGCGGCGTCGCCGGTGTACAGCCGAGCCGAACCCGGCCGGGAGATGTCCCCGACCCGCAGCCCGTGCCTGCGGGCCGTGCCCAGGCGCAGTTTCTGGTCGTGGTGCTCATCGACCAGCACGGCCGGCCGCACATCGGCGACCGGGATGTAGTACTGCGGGTAGTTCGGCCATTCCCACACGTACAAGGCCGCGGTGGTGTCCAGGACGACCTCGCCGCCGAGCATGGCGCGGATCCGGCGCGGCACCGGCGCGACGTGACCGGTGGGGGTGATTGTTTTCGGGTAGCTGCTCACCGGACCAGTCAACCAGGCTTGCGGTGCGACACTGGAACTACCCGCCAAACCCGCAAGGAGGACCATGACCCGTAACCGCGGGTACTTCCTGCTCATGGGGGTGTGCCTGACGCTATTCATCCTGTCCTGGTCCGTCATCCGGCTCTACTCCGTGGTGGCCGCGGTGGTGATATCNNTTCGTGGCCAACGCCGGGGACGAATCCAGCCGCCACAGTGACGGCAGCCCCCACTAGGAGCAGCCGCCACTAACAGCAGCGGGCCGGCCGCGTGCCATCATCGGGATCATGACGAGCCCGCAAGAAGGACAGATTCTGGAGCTGGACGGGATCTCGCTGTACGTCGAGGATCACGGCGACGGCGTCCCGGTCCTGCTCCTGCACGGCTGGCCGGATTCGGCCCGGCTCTGGCGCCATCAGGTCCCGTTCCTGGTGGCCAACGGGTTCCGGGTCATCACGCCGGATATGCGGGGGTTCGGGCGCTCGCAGCGTCCCGCTGACGTGGCCGCGTACCGGCTGCCGACTATGGTCGCCGACGTGACCGCGCTACTGGACCGGCTCGGCCTGGACCGGGCGCACGTCGTCGGCCATGACTGGGGCGCGGCGGTGGCGTGGCTCACCGCGATGCTGAGCCCGGACCGGGTCCGGACGCTCACCGTGATCTCGGTGCCGCACTTGCAGGCCGCGCCGACCCTGCGGCAGCAGGAGATGGCGTGGTACCAGCTGTTCTTCCAGTTCGCCGGCGTCGCCGAGGCGACCATCCAGTACGACGACTGGGCCTGGCTGCGCACGTTCAGCCGGGGCGACGGAGATCTCGCGCAGGCGATCGCCGACCTGTCCCGGCCGGGAGCGCTCACCGCGTCGCTGAACTGGTACCGCGCCAACGTCGCGCCGCGCCTGCCGGCACCCGCACGCGCGCTTCCGCCAGTCCTCGCACCGACCCTCGGCATCTGGTCGACCGGCGACCATTATCTCGACGGCGAGCGAATGGTGAATTCAGGGTCCCTCACGGGCGGGCCGTGGCGGTACGAAGAAATTCCCGGCGCGAGCCATTGGGTGCCATTGGACGCACCTGACCGCCTCAACGAGCTTTTGCTCGGCTGGCTGCGCTTAAAAACAAGAGATCGTGGATCTGTACCTCCCTGGAAGGGGATGGAAGGGGAGGTACAGATCCACGATCGGAGGATTTGTCAGGCTGCGGTCCGCCGCTCGGCGGCCGATACGGCCGCGCCGCGATCGCATCGGCGAAGACCAGCCAGGTCAGCAGCACTCGGCTAGATCACACCGGGATCTGCTCGCCGAGGACGAGCAGGACGTCGTCGGTGAGCCCGGCGCCCGCGTGGTCGAGCAGCAGCTTGACCACGCCCCGGACCGCGTCGTCCAGGTCGGGCGCGGCCAGCGCCGTCGCCACATGAGCGTCGAGAGCGAAGAAGCGGCCCGCCCGGTTCCGGGTCTCCACTAGGCCGTCGGTGTAGAACAGCAGCCGGTCGTGCGGGCGCAGCGCGATGTCCTGCGGGGCCGGATGAGGGTGCAGGCCTAATGGCGGCTCGTATCGTGGCGGGGCCACGAGCTGCAAGCCCCGGGCACCGGCCGCTAGCTTGACCGGGGGGTGGTGCCCGCAGTTGACGATGCGCACGTAGCCAGGCGCGAACTCCGCGAGTATCACCGTGACGAAGTCCTCGATGTCCATGTCCCGCGACAACCTGGCATCCATCTGCTCGGCGAGCCGAGCCAGATCGGGCTCGCCAAACACCAGCTCGCGGAAGACCGCCAGAACCGCGGCGCACCGGCCCACCGCTTCGATCCCTTTGCCCTTGACATCACCGAGTATGAAGCGCAGCCCGAACTGTGTCATCGTAATGTCATAAAGGTCACCGCCGATCAGCGCCTGGCTCGTCGCCGACTGATAGTGGGACGCAAAGGCGACACCGCCGAGTTCTGCTGGCAGCGGCCGCAGGATCGCGCGCTGGACCCTTTCGGTGATCTGGATAAGCGCGCCTTCCCGGCGACTGCGGATCACGGCCGCCAAGCCGGCGAAAACGCCCGCGCCACCGACAATAGTGAAACGGTATCCCGCACTTGAGGCACTTGACGCGCCGATGACTCCGGTCACAATTGCGCACAGGGCAAGTGCGTAGCCGGCCACAAGGGCGGTCATCCGGCCGCTGCACCGCGCGCAGGCCAGCAGCGGTCCGGCCGCCAGCAACTCCGCCAGGTTGAGGCTGCGCCCTATAAAAACCGCTATGACGGCGATGATCGCGTCCAGCCCGAGAGCCAGCGCAAGCCAAATCGAGGGCCGGCTCGCGGCCCTGATCGCACGTCGCGGCAGCACCCCCATGCGTCCCCATCCCCAACCACCGTGCGGTAAAGCCCCAACTTACTAGAAAATTATATACTTTTCCTCATTTATCCGGCGTTAGGATGCCGGGCACACGAACGGCCGACCGTTCGGGATATAAATTGCATTTTCCCTAACGAGCCGTGGTACTCATGCAATTGCACCATTCCGAGGGCCCGGGGAAATGCCTAGACCGGCCGGGCGCCGAAGCGGGCCACCACGACGGCGGCGATCCGCACGGCAAACTCCGCCGCGGCGGCGAGGTCGGGAGCGGAGGCGGGGGTAGCGGGGTTCGGATCGCCGGACAGCCAGCGGCTCAGGAACGCGCCGCAGAACGCGTCGCCCGCGCCGGTGGTGTCGGTGGCCAGCGCCGGATGCGCCGGGACGCGCACGGGGGCCTGGCCGGGCACCGCCAGCACGCATCCTTCGCCGCCGAGCTTGAGGACCACGACGCCGTAGTGCCGGGTGAGGCGGGCCGCCATCGTGATCGGGTCCCGCTCGCCGGTGAGCACGGAGGCCTCGTCACGGTTGGGGAAGCACACCGCTGCGCCTTGCGTCCAGCGCAGGAACTCCCCGGCCGGCATCTGGGCCAGGAACGCGGCCGAACCGGGGTCGATGGTGACGGCGAGCTGGCGGGAACGAGCCTCCGCCAGCAGCCCGAGGGCCAGCTCGAGCAGCGGCGGCTCGCAGAACGTGTACCCGGTCAGGTGCAGCACCGCCGCGCCGTCCAGCAGGTCATCCGGCAGGTCACGGCGCCGCAGCCGCAGGTTCGCGCCCCGGTCGGTGAACATCGTCCGGGCCCCGTCCCGCGCCAGCATGATCACGATCGAGCCGGTGTCCGCGTCCGGGTCGGCGGCCAGATGCGCGCGCACGCCGGCCCGGGCCAGTTCCCCCCGGTGGTAGTCGGCGTCACGGGCGCCAACCCGCCCGGCGAACACCGTCTCCGCGCCGAGGTGAGCCATCCACGCGGCCTGGTTGGCCGCCGAGCCGCCCGGGCGGGCGCGGATCGCCGCCGCGGTGTCGCTGTCCGGCGTGGTCGCCTCGGTAGGCTTGACGAGCACGTCGTTGATCACGTCACCGATGACCACAATCCGCCGGGGACCGGACGGGCTTAGGGTCAAGAGGGGCCAGCGGTTCGCATCGCCCAGGATCTGGAGATCTTCGCGGCGAGCTCGATGTTGCCGCGCGCGATATGCAGGTTCACCCCGACGCTCATCCCCCCGGTAACCTGCTGGATCCGGTCGAGCAGGAACGGGCTGACGGCCTTGCCCCGGACGCCGGTATCGGCCGCGACGGCCAGCGCATCCTCCAGCGCGCCGTCCAGGACCCCCGGGTCGAGCTGCAGGGCCGCCGGCAGCGGGTTGGCGACGAGCAGGGCGGACTGCTCGCCGAAGGCCGCCCGGGCCGCCATGATATCGGCGATCTCCTCCGGGCTGTCGGCGCGCCAGTCCAGGTCATAGCCGGAATCGGACAGCCAGAAAGCCGGGAAACGCGAGGTCTGGTACCCGACCACCGCGACGCTCAGCGTCTCCAGCCGCTCAAGCGTGGCCGGGATGTCCAGGATGGACTTCACCCCGGCCGAGACGACGGTGATCGGCGTCCGGGATAGCACGGTCAGGTCTGCCGACTCGTCGAAGGTTTCGGCCGCGCCGCGGTGCACGCCGCCGAGACCGCCGGTGGCGAACACGCCGATGCCGGCCCGCGTGGCCAGTACGGACGTCGCGGCGACCGTCGTGCCGCCGGTCACCTTCCGCGCCATCGCGATCCCGATGTCACGGCTGCTCACCTTGACCACGGACTCATCCGTGGCGATGCGCTCCAGGTCCGTCGGCGTCAGGCCGATCTTGGGCACGCCGTCGATCAGCGCGATGGTGGCCGCGGTCACGCCCGCCTCGGTCAGGATCGCCTCGAACTGCCGCGCGGCGCCCAGGTTGCCCGGCCGCGGCAGGCCGTGCGAGATGATCGTCGACTCAAGGGCGACCACGGGAGCGCCCGCGGCCAGGGCCGCGCTGACCTCAGGGGACACGTCTAGCAGGGAAGACATGGTGGCCCCTAGTAGCCCTGGTCGCCGACGACGTGGCGCAGCGGCTCGCCCGCGGCGTACCGGGCCAGCTGATCTTTGACCAGGGCCATGACGTGCGACATGGTCGTGGTCATCGCGCCCGCCACGTGGGGCGTGAGCAGCAAGCCGGGCGCAGACCAGAGCGGATGGCCCTCGGGGAGCGGCTCGGGGTCGGTGACGTCGAGCGCGGCGCGCAGCCGCCCGGAGGAAAGCTCTGCGAGCAGCGCGGCGGTGTCGACGATCGAGCCGCGGGCCGCGTTGACCAGCAGGGCACCATCATGCAGCTGGGCGAGGAAGTGCGCGTCCACCAGCCCGGTGGTGGCCGGGGTGACCGGGACCAGCAGGATCACGATGTCGGCCCTGGGCAGGGCCTGCGGCAGGTCGTCCATGGTCATCACGCCGGGCGCGTCGGGGCGGGGGCGCCGGGCGATGCGTTCGATGGTCACGTCGAAGGGCGCTAGCCTGCGCTCGACCGCCTCCCCGATCGAGCCGTAGCCCACGATCAGCACGGTCTGGCCGTCCAGCGACGCGCTTCGGACCGGGTCCCAGGTACCCGCCTGCTGCGCGGCCATGAACCTCGGCAGCTGGCGGACCTGGGCCAGGATCACGGCCGCGATCCATTCGGCGACCGCAGGGTCGTGCGCACCGCGCGCATTACACAAAGTGACGCCCGGCGGAACGAACGGGATGATGTTTTCCGCTCCGGCCGACATCAGCTGGATCAGCCGCAGCCGGGGCAGCTTGGCCAGCACCGGCATCCGCGAGTACGGGACCCCGAACGGCAGCACGACCACCTCGACCTCATCGGCGGAGTCCGGCAGTTGCTCACCGCCGGTCCACACGTCGGCGACCATCGGTTCGGGCAGGCCGCCCATCAGCGAGACCGCATCTTGCTCCGGAAGCCACACCCTGATCGTCGAGGAAGCCATGACGGCGAGGTTACCTGGTGGCGCCTGAGCCCTCCAGGTCGCGTCGCCACGAGGGAGGCAGGTGACCCGCCGGGTGTTCCGCGGCCTGCGGGGTCAGCGGGATCTCCTCGGGGGACGGATCGGTGGGGCCGGACCCGATGATGACCACCGGGCAGACGGAAGCCCGCAGGCAGGCCCGGGTGACCGGGCCCGCGGCGCGGCGCGGATCCGGGCCGTAGGGCGTCCGGCCGAGCACCAGCATGTCGGCATCGGAGGCGTGGTCGAGTAGCACGCGCGCCGCCAGCCCTTCGGCTATATCGGTGCGCACGGTGACGCCGGGGAACTGGCTGACGGCCTCACCGACCGCCCGGCGCAGCACGTCACGGACCGCGCCCCAGCTTCCCCTGGGATGCCTGGGGACGGGGACGGCGTAGCTCGCGATCTGGTGACACGAAGACTCCAGAGCGAGCACCGCGAGAACCTCAGCGGCACACAAGCTAGCCTCGCGGCACGCCCACCTGAGCGCGGCCACGGACTCCGCTGAGCCGTCGACGCCGACGACAATGCGTCGTACACCGGACTCTGTTGTCATTGACTTCCTACCCGTTCGCAAACTCTGACGTACCGGTCCATCCCGCCACAGGCGTCACGTCAGGGTATCCGGTCGTTACTGACAGTTCCCGATCCTAGACCGCGAGAAGGCTCCTGACGAGGGGCGCGGGCCGCTTTTGTCGGTGCCGACGCCACGCGGGCTCTAGCCGGGCTGGGTCCGGACGGACAGATGGCTGCCGCCGTGGCCCTTGTGCACGCGGACCTGGGCCGGGATGCGCTGCCTCAGCTCGGCGACGTGGCTGACGATGCCGACCATCCGGCCGCCTTCGCGCAGGCCGTCGAGCACGGTCATCACCTCTTCCAGGGTGTCTTCATCCAGGCTGCCGAACCCCTCGTCGACGAACAGCGCCTCGATCCGGGTGCCGCCCGCCTCGGCGGTAACGACGTCCGCGAGGCCAAGCGCGAGCGCCAGGCTGGCCAGGAACGTCTCGCCGCCGGACAGCGTGCTGGTGTCCCGGTCCACCCCAGTCCAGGTGTCGCAGGCCAGCAGGCCCAGCCCGGAACGGCCTGCGCCGCGACGCGCGTCGGTGTGCACGAGCGAGTACCGGCCTGAGGTCATCTTCAGCAGCCGCTCGCTGGCCGCNNNNCAGCTGGGGAGCGAGGCCGGCCAGCTGCTCGGCCTTGTGCTGGGCGCGGTCACGGGCGGCCACGGCGTCGTCGTGGAGCTTGCGCGCGGCTTCGGTCGCGGTGACCGCCCCGGCCACGTCGGCGGGCGGGTCGAGCGGGACGCCAAGATCGGGATCGGCGAGCAGCTCGGCGACGGCCTTGGCCTTGGCCTCGTGCTCGCGGATGGCCCGATCGGCCGCGGCCCTGACGAAGGGCTCCCGCAGGGCCTGACCGACCGCGGCCAGATCAGCGAATCCGGCCCCGGCGGAGGCCTGGGCGGCCAGGTTCCCGGCGCGCCCGGCGTCCTCGCGGGCGCGGGCGGTGGCGTCGGCCGCGTCCGCGGCGGCGCCGAGCACGTCAGCGGCCGCGCGCACGGCGGTCAGCGCCGCATCGAGGCTTTCGCGGCCGTCGAGCTGGGCCGCCAGCGACTCGCGGTGCCGGGCGGACCGCTGCTCCGCGGCTTGCGCCTGGTGTCGCTGCGACGCACGCTGCTCGTCGAGGCTGGCGAGGCGCTTCTCCCCGGCGGCGATGCCGGCGTCGAGCGCGTCGAGCTCGATCTGGAGACCGCCCAGCCGGGCCGCGGCGGCGGCC
>PMST01000223.1 GCA_003168295.1 Actinomycetota bacterium | reverse complement strand
CCAGCACGACGAACTCGCCGTCGTCGACGTCTAGGTCCAGCCCGTCGACCGCCCTGACCCCGGTCGCGAAGACCTTCGTCAAACCGCGCAGAGAAATCGTAGCCACAATGGCCCCCTAATTCGCGATGCTGCCGAGTAGCATGCCGCCGCGCCAGTACCGCTGCAGGATCAGGAACAAGATGATGAGCGGGGCGATGGTGACCAGGCCGCCCATCACGATCAGCGGGTACAGGTTCTGGTCCCCGCTGGTGGTCGCGTGCTGCGACCACAGCCCCATCCCGACCGTCAGCGGGAACAGGTTGTTGTTGCTGAAGATGATCAGCGGCAGGAAATAGTTGTTCCACACCCCGACCACCGAGAGCAGCAGCACGGTCATCAGGCCGGGGACCATCAGCGGCAGCGCGATCTTGAAGAAGATCCTGGTTTCCCCGGCGCCGTCGATCCTGGCGGCATCGATCAGCTCGCGCGGGACGGACAGGCCGATGTACGTCCGCATCAGGTAGACCCCGACCGGGCTGACCAGGCTGGGCAGGATCATGCCCCAGATCGAGTTGATCAGGTGCGCCTTGGCGTACACCAGGTAGAGCGGCAGCGTGATCGCGCCGATCGGCACCAGCAGCGCGCCGATGACGATGTAGAAGAAGACCTTGGAGCCGCGGAACTGGAACCGCGCGAAACCATAGCCTGCGAAGGCCGCGAGCGCGGTGGCCCCGACGCCGCCGAGCACGGCGTAAAGGGCGGTGTTGCCGAACCAGTTGATGTACGTCCCGTCGTCGTCCACGTCCTCGAAGAGCATCCGGAAGTTGTGAAAGAACTCAAAAGGACGGGCGAACCAGAAGCCGAACGTGCCGAAGATATTCGCCTGGGTCTTCGTCGAGTTGATGATGATCCAGGCGATCGGAACCAGCGTAAAGATCGCGAAGAGTACACAGCAGATGGTCATCACCGAGACCGTGCCGCGTTTGAGGCCGTAGAGCTGCACCGGGATGACGCCGTCGCGTTCTTCCAGGCGCTCCCGCTTGCGCCGTTCCTTCCTGGACCCGGCCAGGTCGACCTCGGCCGCATCCGGCGGCGCCACGGTCGCGGTCATTTGAATTCTCCCTTGCGGCGGCGGAAGAGCAGCGAGGTCACCGAGATGGCGACGATCACCAGGCCGAGCACCACGGCCATGGCGGCGCCCAGGTTGTACTGGGCGTCGTTGATCGAGGTGTTGTAGATGTACAGCACCGGCGTCCAGTTGAGCGAGATCACGCCGGCCGAGTAGTTGTTGAGGATCAGCGGCTCGACGAACAGCTGGAGCGCGCCGATGGTGTTGAGGAAGATCAGCATCACGATGGCCGGGCGCACCATCGGCAGCTTCACCTTGAGGATGATCTTCCACAGTGGCGTGTCGTCGAGGATGGCGGCCTCGACGATGTCCCTCGGCACCGACTTGAGCGCGGTGTAGAGGATGAGGCTGTTGTAGCCGGTCCACTCCCAGATCGCGATCACGATGATCGAGGGGAGCATCAGGCTGCTGGACAGGAAGTTGGTGTTGTGGAAGCCGAGCGCGCTGGCCAGGTGCACGAAGGGCCCGTAGGACGGCTCGAACAGGAAGCCCCACATGAGGGCGGACACCACCACGGGCACCGCGAACGGGATGAAGAAGATCGTCCGGAAGAACCGGCCGAACCTGGCCACGCCGAGGTCGAAGGCGGTGGCGAAGAAGAACGCGATGATCAGCATGACGGGGATCTGGATCGCGCCGAAGATGATCACCCGGATCACGCCTGACCAGAACATGCCCGAGCCGAGGATCTGCGAGTAGTTGCTGAAGCCGCTGAACACGGTGCCGCCGATGAGGCGGCTGGTGAACAGAGACTCGTAAATCGCGTACCCAAGCGGCACGACCATGAACAGGGTGAACGCGAGCAGGAAAGGCGCCACGAAGGCGGATCCGCGCCGGTCGCGTCGCCGGGCCCAGGCCGAATGGCGCGGCTGCGGCCGGCTTTCACCCTGGGTCGGCCGCGTCGGCGCGCTTATTGCTGTACCGCTCACATCGGAGCTCCCTTCGTCGGCGGTGCCCGGTGCGCCACGTGACCGTGACGCACCGGGCGCGAGCCAGCGTGCGGTCGGTGCCGGTCAGGTCGAGACGTCGAAGCCCTGAGCCTTGGCGTAGTTGACCTCCGCGGTCTGGAAGGCCGCGAATGCCTGCTGCATGGTCTCCTTGCCGGACAGCACGCCGCCGAACGTGGTGTCAGCCTGGGTGAGCGCCTGGGTCATGAACGGCGGCCACGGCGTGGCCGGGATGTTCTTAGCGGCCGCGGAGAACACCTGGTTCGGCTGCGAGGTGCCGGAGATCGGGTAGGTCAGGGACGTGAACGAGCCGGAGTTGAGGGTGGGCAGGTAGGTCGGGAACAGCGACGAGGGCGGCGTCTTGACGATGTTCCAGGACGCGTCCGTGGAGGTCAGCCACTCGGAGAACTCCGCGGCCTGGGCGGGGTGCTTGCTCTGGGTGAAGACCGGGTAGGTCGAGCCGCCCCAGTCCGCGCCGACGTCGGCACCCGAGGTCCACTGCGGCAGCGGCGCGGCCCGCCACTGGCCCATCGACTGCTTGACGTCCGCCACGAAGTACGACGGGGCCCAGGCCGAGTCGATCGCGGCCGCGGTGACGCCCTTGTCCAGGTTGGTGTTCACCTCGGTGCCCGCGTCGTTGACCGTGCTGACCGCGCGGGAGTTGATGAGGTTCTGCCAGTAGGCGGCGAACTTCTCCTGGGCCGGCCCGGTCCAGTTGATGGTGACGTTGCTGCCGCCGGAGTACTGGAAGGGCCAGGCGCCGGCCTGCCCCATCACGTCCATCAGCCACTGCAGGTCGTTCGGGGACAGGTTCAGCAGGTAGGCGCCGGAGTTCTGCTTGTGCAGGCTGGCCGCGTCGGTGGCCACCTGGGCCCAGGTGGCCGGCGGGGTGATCTTGTACTTGGCCAGCGTCTGCTGGTCGTAATAGAACGCCATCGGGCCGAAGTCGCTCGGCATCGCGTACACGGCGCCGCCCTGGCTGACCTGGCTCCAGGCCCAGGGCGCGAAGTCGCTCTTGTAGTTGTTGGCCCCGTAGGGGACCAGGTTCTCCACGTACTTCTGGATGATGAAGGAGGGCAGCTCGTCGAACTCCATCTCAGCCACGTCGGGCGCGCCCGAGCCGGCCTTCATCGCGTTGTTCAGCAGCGTGTACTCGGCACCGCCCGCGCCCGGGTCCTCGAGCGTGACGCAGATCGACGGGTGGGTCTTGTTGAACTCGGTGACGGCCCGGCTGATCCCGGGCACCCAGGCCCAGAACATGACCGGCGTCGACGATGAGCTGCAGGATTTTCCTCCGGCCAGCACGGTCGCCGACGCGCTCGCGCTGGCGCTGGCGCCCGTGCTTGTACCGCTCGCCGCCGTGCTTGACGACCCGCTGCTGCTGCACGCGGCGAGCAGCGAGATGGCGGCCGCTCCGGCCACCCCGGCGGTAATTCTTCGCGTTTTCGACAACATTATGGCTAGACTCCTAAGTTCGGTGTTGCCGTGTTGTGTGCGGTTGCCGCGCCCCCCGGTCGTGCGGCGGTGGTCGCGATGGCCTCCTGGCTGCTACCTGCTGGTCATCGCGGCCTCAATGACGGTGAACGACCGGGGTGGCAGCCGGACGGCGACCACCCCGTCCTTAGTGTTTTCTGATCCCTCTTCCAGCTGTGCTGTCTCCACATCGGGCAGCGTTCGGGCGTCGCGGGTCCTGGCGGCGGTGACCGTCCGGATCCTGGCGGGTCCATCGAAGGTGTAATCCCGCAGCAGCACCTCGGCCGTTTCCGGTTCCTCGGGACTGCGGTTGACCAGCGTGATCGCCACGAGCCCGCTGTTAGCGGCGCTGTTAGCGCTCACACTGGAGGCACTCACGGTCGCGGCGGCATCGATGAGACTGAAGGGGCCCAGATCCGCCACCCGGAACGGCCACCGGCTCGCCCCCGCGGGAAACTCGGGGCTGACCGTGGGCCCGTCGACGTACACGTCCACCGCCACGTCGAGTGCGGCCTGCGCGTGCAGCAGCACCGGGTACCAGATGGGCTGCACGGCCGCGGTAGCGCCGCTGGTGACGATCGGCGCGATGGCGTTGACCATCTGCGCCAGGTTGGCCATCCGCACCCAGTCGCAGTTCCTGACGAAGATGTTCAGGTAGGTGCCGACGGCCAGCGCGTCGGCAAAGGTGTACCGCTCCTCGAGCGCGCCGGTCATGTTGCGGTACCAGACGTTCCACTCGTCGTAGGCGATCCGCGGCGGGGCGGCGATCTTCTGCCGGTAGGCCGCGCGCTGGATCAGGGCCTGACTGCACCTGATCGCGCGCTCGGCCTGGTGCGGCTGGAGCACGTTGGTCCAGTAGTCCTTGCTGCCGGTGTAGATGTGCAGCGAGTGGTAGTCGACCGTCGCCGCCATCCCGTCGATGACCACCTGGTCCCACTCGTTCCAGCCGTTCATCCCGCAGCTGACCAGCTTGGCCCGCGGGTCGAGCATCCGGATTGCCCGCGCCCACCTGGTCGCCTCGCGCACGTACTCCTCGGCGCTGAACGCGCCGATCTGCCAGTCGCCGTACATCTCGTTGCCCAGGCCCCAGTAGGTGACCTTGTACGGTTCGGCCCGGCCGTTCGACCGGCGCCGGTCCGCCCAGTAGGTGCCGCCGGCCGAATTGCAGTACTCGACCCAGGCCAGCGCCTCCTCCAGCGTCCCGGTGCCCATGTTCAGGCAGATGTAAGGTTCGGTGCCTAGGTCCTCGCAGTAGCCGAGGTACTCATCGGTGCCGAACCGGTTGGATTCCTCGCCGCCCCACGCCAACTCCGGCCGGCGCGGCCGGTCGTCCTTGGGGCCGATGCCGTCGGCCCAGTGGTAGTTGCTGACGAAGTTCCCGCCCGGCCAGCGCAGCACGCCCAGCTGGAGCTCGCGCAGCAGGCCGAGCACGTCCTTGCGGAAGCCGCGGTCGTCGCTGAGCGGCGAGCCCTCCTCGTAAAGGCCGCCGTAGATGCAACGGCCGAGATGCTCGACGAAGCCGCCGAACACCTTGCAATCGAGCCGCCCGACAGATCGGGAGGGGTCAATGGCGATGCGGGTCACTGGCGCTCCTTAGTCTGGTCAGTCCTGGCCTTCTCGGTGCTGGCCTTCTCTGTGCTGGCCTTATCTGGCCTGGCCCGGTCAGCGGGGCTCTTTCTGCTGGTTCTGGCGTTCGCGCGCTGGGCGCTCGGCGCGCCGCAGGAATCCCGGACGATCAGCTCTACCGGCAGCAGCGGTGTCCGCTCGGGTACCGGTTCGCCCGCGATGCTGCGCAGCAGCAGCTCGACCGCCTGGCGCCCGGTCTCCGCCAGCGGCACGCGCACGGTCGTCAGCGGCGGCGTCAGGAACTCGGCGAACGGGATATCGTCGCAGCTCACCACCGCGATGTCCTCGGGTACCCGGCGCCCGGCCTGCCATAGTGCGGACAGCACGCCGATCGCCATCACGTCGCTGTGCACGAAGATCGCGGTCAGGCCAGGCGAACGTTCGAGCAGCAGCCTGGTGGCGGTGGCCCCGCCCTGCGGCGTCCAGTCGGCCTCGGTGACGAGGTCCTCGCTCGGCTCAAGGCCCGCGGCCCGCAGTGCGTCCTCGTAGCCGTGCAGCCTGCTGCGGGTGACCCGGCGCCGGAACAGCCCGGTGACCGTCCCGATGTTGGTGTGCCCGAGCGCCAGGAGGTGGTCCGCGGCCAGCCGGCCGGTGTCCCTGTGATTGGAGCCCACCAGCGGGACGCCCCCTCCCGGCACCGCCTGTAGGCTGACCGAGGGCACATACCGCCTGAGCAGCTCGGCGACCTCGGTGTCTTCCTCGACCTCGGGGGCCGCGGCGATGATGCCGTCGACCCGGCGCTCGATCAGCGTCCGCACGATGTCGGCCCCGTCCGCGCCGCCGGCGGCCAGGTGCCCGACCAGGACGGAGTGCCCGTGCCTGCGTGCGGCCTGCTCGGCGGCCACGGAGGCCTGGGCGATGGCCACGTCGGTGGCGTCGCTGGCGACCAGGCCGATGGTGGCGGTGGCGCGCTGGACCAGGCTCCGGGCGATCGTGTTCGGGCGGTAGCCGAGTTCGCCGGCGGCGGCCAGGATCCGCTCCTGCGTCTCGGCGGACACGCGCACATCCCCGCCGTTGAGGACCTTGCCGGCCGTCTGGAAGCTGACGCCGGCGCGCGCCGCCACTTCCTTGATCGACACGTATCGCCGTCGGGCCATTGCATCCGTTCCGCATGGTCGTTCCGTCAGTTGGCTAAGACGAAATCCGCTCATATGACAATTTGAGCGAACGTTCGCCCTAGAACGCTAAATCCTCTAGCCGTGGACGGTCAAGGGGGTGGATCTAATATGTTTCGTCTCCGTTATCCAGCGGCGATCGGCTGAGCCAGCGTCAGCGACCGCCGCCGTCGTTCGCCCTCGGCTACCGGCTGTGACACTCTCGCGCTCCACCTGAGCGCTACCTGCGCGGCCGCGGACTTCCCGCATCACGCGCCTCGGCAGCCGCACAGAAACTCGATACCCTCATGACCATCACCAAGCACGGCGTGATCGGATGGGTACGCAACGCACCGGACGCCTGACGGGCCGTCGCCCCGTCATCCATCCCAGGGATTGGCAACGGCGTCCCGCGGACATGCCGCCGGGGATGGTCCGCAGGGTGTATCTAATAGGTTTTGTCCGCATAATTCCGGGGGCGATCGCGAGTCCGCCTCCAGGCCGGGTATCTGCGTGACGGCGAGGAGGTGGCCGGTTGCCTGACAGGCGTGTCGCCAGCGGGGTGGCCGTCATCGCGGTCGTGGCGGTGGCCGTCATCGCGGTGGTGGTGCTGCTGGCGCGCAAGCCGTCGCAGGCCGCGACGCCGCCGCCGAAAACCGGCGCCGCTTCCGGGCCCGCCGCGGCTGCGGCCGGTCAGGCGGCCGACTCGGGCCCGGCCACCTTCTCCGGTCCTGACGGGATGCGGGCCCGCTGGGTGATCCAGGAGAACGACAAGCCGGGCACCACCGCGTGGCAGATCCACGGCGCGCACGGCGGCATCAGCGGCTTCGCCAGCCAGGTCTACGCGCAGCCGGGTCAGAAGGTGACCCTGTACGTCAGCACCACCGGCCCGTCCTTCCGCGCCGAGGCCTTCCGGATGGGCTACTACCACGGCCAGGGCGCTCGCCTGATCTGGACGTCGGCCCAGCAGCCGGCCAAGGACCAGCCCGGCTGCCCGGTCACCAGCGGTACCAACATGGTGGCCTGCGACAACTGGTCCCCGTCGCTGACCTTCACCGTCACCCAGGCGTTCGTCCAGGGTGACTACCTGATCAAGCTGACCGGCCCAGGCAACCGGCAGAGCTACGTCCCGCTGACGATCTGGGACCCCGCCAGCACCGCCACCTACGTCATCAAGAACGACGTGTTCACCTGGCAGGCCTGGAACTATTACGGCGGCTACGACTACTACCAGGGCCTGGGCAGCTGCCCGGCGGACGTGTACCCGATCTGCAGCCGGGCCCGGGTGGTGTCCTACGACCGGCCCTACGCCGCGGAGAACGGCTCAGGCAACTTCCTCGGCCTGGAATACCCTCTGGTCAAATGGGCCGAACAACACGGCCTCGACGTCACCTACGCCACCGACCTGACCGTCCAGGAGCATCCCGGCTACCTGCTCAGGCACAAGGTCCTGCTCTCCCTGGGCCACGACGAGTGCTGGTCGCTCGGCGAGCGCCAGGCCGCCTTGGCCGCCTATAACGGGGGCGTCAATATCGTCTTCTTCGCCGCCAGCCCGGTCCTGCGGCACGTCAGGACCCAGGCGTCACGGCTCGGCCCGGACCGTGAGCTCGTCGACTACCGGGACTCGGCCGCCGATCCGCTCGACGGCCACGGCAACCCGCTCCAGGTCACCGGCAACGAATGGGCCAACCCGCCGTCCAGCTGGCCGGAGTACGACTTCGTCGGCGACACCTACGCCGGCTTCCTCGAGCCCAGCCTGCACGTGGGCTTCCGGGTCGCGGACGCCTCGGCCTGGGTCTTCGACGGCACCGGCCTGCACAACGGCGAGGTCATCCCCAGCCTCATCGCCTCGGACGTGGACAAGTTCGACCTGGGCTACGGCCAGCCCGCCGATGACCAGGTCTTCGGCCACTCGCCGATCCCGGCCAACCTGGGCCAGACCAGCATCGGCGCGTTCTACTCCGACATGACGTACTACACGAACGCGTCCACCGGCGCGGGGGTGCTCGACACCGGCACCAACAACTGGATCCCCGCCCTCGACGACCGCAGCGGCTGCCGCCCCGGCGGGGTCTGCGAGGCCGCCATGGTCCAGCGGATCACCGGCAACATCATGAAGCTGTTCGGCCAGGGCCCCGCCGCCCGCATCCAGCCCTCGGTCCCCAACTGGCGACAGGTCACCGGCCAGTAATCCTCCCCGGGAAGGTGCCCACCCGCCGCCCGCCCCCTTTCTTTGGCCGGAACGATCCTGGTACCAGCCCCAGGTCACCGCCACCGCACCCCACTGGCGGATCACCGGGGCCGTAAACGCCTCCGCCTCACCCGTTCGCGTGATTTCATGTGACCGGCGGAAATGTCCGGGACGCGGATCACGGGGGCTGACACTGAGCGCGGAAGATGATCGGCTACGGCCCGATCGCGAGCAGCGATACGAAGAGCGTGCCACCGACCGGCTGACCCTGTTTTCCGATGCCGTGGTCGCCATCGCGATCACGCTGCTCGCGATCGAGCTGCCGGTGCCCGATGGGAGCAACGTACATCAGCTCTGGTCGCAGGTCCGCCACGATGACGGCCACTACGCGGCCTTCCTGATCAGCTTCATGGCCATCGCCGCGGCGTGGAGTAGTCATCACGATCTATTCCGCTACGTCAAGCGGACCGACGCGCGGTTGCGGTCGCTCAACATGGCCTGGCTCTTCACGATCGTCGTCACCCCGTTCGCGACCAATCTGCTCACCGCCAGAGCACACCCGACCCCGACCCTCGATACCCACGCCCTGCGGTTCGGGTTTTACGCCCTGATACAGACGCTGGAGTCCGTGGCACAGTTCGCCATGCTGAAGCACATTGACTCGCGCGGGCAGGCGCCCGACGCGCCGCGGGCGGTCGTCAACGCCCTGGGCTGGCAGACCTGGATCCCGATGGCCGCCTTCGGCCTGTCCATCCCGTTCTTCTTCGCCACCCCCTACGCCTGGGTGTTCTGGTTCGCGGTCCCCGTAGTAGTCGGACGCCTCCGCCGACTGCGCTATCGAGGCCCCTCCCGCCTCGCGAACCACTGACCGCCGAGGACGCCATCGGCATCCGCGACGTCGGGTTGGTGTTCGTGGTCTGTAACCAGGGCCCACAAATGTCCCATTAGAAACTCCAGTCCCTTCCGTTCGGGGCTTCGCCTTCAATCCTCGAATACCTAGCCGGCACGATGGACCATTGTGCCGGCTGCTGCCGGCGACTGAAGGCATGCCGTACTCGGTAGTCAAGAACCCGACCTCGACCATGCCGGTGGTGGTCAATGCCCGGCGAGCGCGGCGCGGGTGGTGAGGCAGCGGCATGCGGCCCGTCCGGCCAGGAACAGCCGGGTCGCGCTAGCCACGGCCGCCGCGGCGGTGGGAGCGGCTGCGAGCGCGCCGGGTGCGACGGTGAGCTGGCTGGCCAGCAGCACGAACAGGGCCACGTCGGCGCCGGCCGCGCCGAAGCCGGCCACGGCCGCGGTGCCGGGAGCCAGGCGAGGACGGTCCGGCAGCCACCGGGTGGCGCGCCCGGTCGCGGCGATGGTGAACAGCGCCGTCCACACGGCGATCGCGATCGCGGCGGCCAGCGGGAAGACCATCAGCGACCCGGGTAGCGCGCCGACCCACTGCCACGGCGGGGCGTGCCGGCTGCCGATGTGGCTGGCGGTGGCGGCGGTCGCCCAGAGCAGGCCGACCAGCGGGCCGGTCACGAGCAGGGTGAGGGCGACGCGGCGGGCCTGGCCGAGCGCCAGGCCCGGCCCGAACGCGGCCGCGATCAGTCCCGGGTCACCGAATTCCTCGATGGCCGCCGCTGCAGCCGCTGCGGCCGCCGCGTGAGCCGTGTCCGCTGTGTCCGCCGCGGAAACCCCGGCGTCACGGTAGGCATCGACGGTGTCCAGGAGCCCGCCGCGCAGCTCGGCGAGGATGCTGGCCCGCTCCCGGGCCGGGCCAGGCAGCCGGGCGGCGACCTCGGCCAGATAGTCCTCCACCAGCTGGCGGCCAGGCGCTCCGGTCACGAGGTCACCGGCCGGGGCACGGGTTCGAGCATGGCGGTGACGGCGGCTGAGAACTGCCGCCAGCTGCCACGCTCGGCATCCAGCGTGTGGCGGCCCGCCGGGGTCAGCTCGTAGACGCGGCGCCGGCGTCCGCCCGCCTCGGACCAGGTCCCGGCGACCAGGCCGGCCCGTTCCAGGCGACGCAGGGCCGGGTAGATGGTGCCGGTCGGCAGGTCGAACTGGCCGTCGCTCCCGGCCCGCAGCGCCTCCATGATGGCGTACCCATGCCGCGGGCCTGGTTCCAGGACCGCGAGCAGCATGCCGTCCAGGTGACCCTTCAGCGCTTCCGGCCTCATAGGTAGCCATGCTACCCTTAGCCACAATAAGTAGTAACGCTACATGTTGCAAGGCTAGCTATACGGGAACACGACGATGACAAGACCATCTCACCAAGCGGCCGCCGGCCAGCAGGCCCAGCACCAGCACCAGCACTGGGGCCGCCTCGATACCGTGCTATTCGTCCTGGTGGCGACGGTCCTCACCTTGGTCGCCGTGCAGTTCGCGCTGGCGGGCTTCGGGGCCTTCACCATGAACAAGAACCCGGGCACCCCGACGGACCACGCGTACGGGGCACACATGGTGCTCGGAGTGATCATCGCGGCGCTGGCGGTGCTCATCCTCGCCGTGTCGCTAGCCGACCGGGCGGCCCGGGAGCACCGCCGGACGCTGCGGCTGGCAGCAACGCTCGCGGGGCTGGCCCTGATCGTCGAGCCGCTACTAGGCGAAGGCGGAACCCGGGTGCCCTTCCTCGGCGCCCTGCACGCTCTCAACGGCCTGGTCATCTGCGCCTTGGCCGGCTGGCTGCTGTCCGAGACGGGCCGGCGCCGGACAGCAGCCAGGGGGAGCCACCGATGACCTGGCTGAGCCTGGCGCTGCGCAACCTCGTCTTCACCGTGGTCGTGCCGGGAGCCGGGGGCGGGTACGTTCCCTGGCTGATCCTGCGGCGGCACGGCGCCTGGCCGGCCCCGGTGGCCTGGTACGCCACCGGGGTCATCGCCGTCGGCGTCCTGCTGTACCTGGCGTGCGTGTGGGTCTTCGCCACCCAAGGCCGGGGGACACCGGGGCTGTGGGACTCGCCGCGGCGGGTCGTCACGATCGGGCCGTACCGCTGGGTCAGGAACCCGATCTACCTGGCCGCCTTGCTGATCGTCTCCGGCCAGGCCTGGCTGTTCTTCTCGGTGGACCTGCTTATCTACGCCGGCGGGCTCGCGGTCGCCTTCCACCTGTTCGTCACCTGTTACGAGGAACCGAGGCTCCGCGCCCGGTTCGGCGAGCCGTACGACGCCTACCGACGCACGGTCCGCCGCTGGCTACCGCGGCCGCCGCGCCCCCGCTAGCTGGCGCGCGCCCGCCGCTCCCCAGCTAGCTGGCCGTCTTGCCCAGCAGGTACCGGACGGCCGCAAACCCTACACCTGGACGAACTCGATGCCGGTGACCTGGCAGAAGGCCTTCCAGTCGGCGGCGTGGTGACCCAGGTTCATCACCTCGTGGTGCGGTCCGCCGTTCGAGAGCCACCCGTTCAGGCACTTGCGCAGGCCGGAGGCCGGGCGGAACTGCCCGTACGGCATCTCCAAGGCCGGCAGTTCCTGGCTGTCCAGGTTCTCGCCCTCGGCCACCACCAGCCGGAACCGCTCGCCTTCCAGCGAGACCAGGGCGGCCAGGGTGGCCGGGCCCGGCTGCAGCTGGAACACGAACGTCGGCGGGTCGGCCAGGCGGCCGATACCGAGCGGCCGCTTGACCAGCCTCACCGGCCGGTCGGACCGGGCGATCTGCCAGTTGCCCTCGCCCATGTGACTCTGCAGGATCGAGTCCGAGGGGAAGTCCATCGCGTACATCTCGGTGAAGTGCGCGTTGCCGATCAGCACGTGGCTGGCGAAGACCAGGGACGCGGTCAGCACGTCGCCCTCGGCGGCGTACCCGTAGCCCTTGGCCAGCAGGGACGAGGCCGCGGCCAGCGGCAGCCGGGCGAACCGGCCGTCCTCGCCGATCGCGTCGAAGTGCGCGGTGTAGGCGCCGTACCCCTCACGGGCCAGGATCTGCTCGATCGCGACCTGCATCCGCACGTGATCGGTGCGTTCCTCCGTCGACAGCCGTGGGTCGATCTCGAAATGAGAGTCTTCGAACGAGATGACGTCGTCGATCGCGGCCTGGCTGACCTCCTGCATCTCGCGCCACAGATCGCCCTGCGCGACCGAGATGATCGCCGGGCCGAGGGTCCTGACCAGCGCGCTCTCGTCGACGCGGATGTCACCCATCTCGTTCATCGCGTAGCCGAAGATCGCCACCTTGAGCTGCTTCCAGGCGGTGGCCGCAGCCGCCGCGCGGGCCCAGCGGCCGACGTCGGCGCGGAACGAGGCGCTCTTCCAGTCATCGGTCAGCACGGTGAACCGCTTGCCCGCCCGGACCATGGCGTTGGCCGTGTCCTGGGCACCGTGCACGCCCTGGTTGTAGGTCATGTCGTCCATCGTCCAGGCGGGTGTCACGCTGGGTTCCGGCTGGATGTTGGCCAGGCAGACCGGGAGCCGGGTCTCGGCGAGCAGCCGGGCCACCCGCATGGCCGGGCCGTAGGTGAGCATGACCACGAGCACGCCGTCCACGTCCGCGTTCTCGAACTCGCGCATGGCGCGCTCGGCGTCCGCGCGGTACTTGACGGCCTTGCTCGGGATGAACTCGCCCACGTCCGACAGGTGCGCGGCGAGTTCGGCGGCGTACCCCTCCTGCCGCTGCGCGATCCCGGGGATCATCTCGTCGTACAGGTCCTGCATGATCCCGAGAATGCCAATGCGTGGCTTACGGTCGTTCCAAGCGGTCATGTGAAGTCAGTTCTCCTTCTCAGCGCTTGTCAGCGCTGGCCGTACTGGTTCTTGTAGCGAGCGTGCAGGGCGTCCACCTGGTCGGCGGGCAGCGGTACCAGCTCGCCGTAGGCCCGGGCGAGGTGCACCGTGCGCGCCACGTCTTCGCACATCACGGCGGCCTTCACCGCGTCTTTGGCCGAACCGCCGATGGTGAAGACGCCGTGGCTTTGCATCAGCACGGCGGGGGAGCGGTGGCCGGTCAGCGTGGCGACCACGCCCCGGCCGATCTCGTCGCTCCCGATCAGCGCGAACGGGCCGACCGGGATCTCGCCGCCGAACTCGTCCGCCATGGCCGTGATCACGCACGGGATGGCCTCACCGCGCGCCGCCCACGCGGTCGCGTAGGTCGAGTGCGTGTGCACCACCCCGGCGACCTCGGGCATGTGCCGGTAAATGTAGGCGTGCGTGGCGGTATCGCTGGACGGGCTGAGCCCGCCCGCCGCTACCGGCTTGCCGTCCAGGTCGCAGACCACCATCGAGGACGGGGTCAGGTCGTCGTAGGAGACCCCGCTCGGCTTGATCACCATCAGGTCCGCCCCGGGAACCCGCGCGGACACGTTGCCCGACGTCCAGGCGACCAGGCCGTTGCGCACGAGTTCGGCGTGCAGCGCGCAGACCGTTTCGGCCAGCGCAGTAATCTCAGGGCTCATCCGGCCCGCCTTTCCCAACGTCGTCGTGGATCACGCACCACTGCCCGTTCGGCTAAAATAAGCGCGGTCGCGGATCGCCCGCAGCCGATGCATGACCGAGTTTCCTCCGCGCCCGAAATAGTCGTGCAGCTGGACATATTCGGCGTACAGCTCGTCGTACACGTCCGCGCGGGCCGCGTCAGGCCGGTAGACGTCCCGGGAGAGACGGCCCATGACGGCGGCCGCGGCCGGCACGTCCGGGTAGGCGCCCGCGGCCACGGCCGCGTGGATGGCCGAGCCCAGGGCGCCCGCCTGCTCCGAGCCGATGACGCTGAGCGGGCGCCGCAGGACGTCGGAGTAGATCTGCATCAGCGGGGCGCTCTTGGTCAGGCCGCCGGCCACCACGAACTCGGTCACCGGCACGCCCGAGGCGCCGAACTCCTCGACGATCATCCGGGTGCCGAATGCGGTCGAGTCGAGCAGCGCCCGGTATATCTCCGGCGCCGTGGTCGCCAGCGTCAGCCCCACGATGACGCCGGACAGCCGGCCGTCGACCAGGACCGAGCGATTGCCGCCCTCCCAGTCCAGCGCGACCAGCCCGCTGGCGCCGGGCGGGGGCTCGCAGGCCTTCTCGTCCAGCAGGGCCGGCAGCGGCACGCCGCGCCGTCGCGCCTCGTCGGCGAACTCGCCGGGGACCCCGTTGCGCGTGAACCAGGCGAAGATGTCACCGACCGCGCTCTGGCCGGCCTCGTATCCCCACAGCCCGGCGATGATACCGCCGTCGACCGCGCCGCACATGCCACCGATCTCGGCGAGCTCGGCGGCGTTCATCACGTGACAGGTGGAGGTGCCCATGATCGCCACCATCTTGCCGGCCGCCACCGGGCCGGCCGCGGGCACGGTGACGTGCGCGTCCACGTTGCCGACGGCGACCGCGATCCCCGCGGGCAGGCCGGTCAGCGCGGCCGCGGCGGGCCGCAGCCGGCCGGCCAGGGCGCCGAGCGGGGAAATCTGATGAGCGAGCTTGTCGGCGGCGAAGCCGGCGAAGCGCGGGTCCAGGGCGGCCAGGAAGTCACGCGACGGGTACTGCCCGTCCTGGAAGATGCCCTTGNNGAAGCGCCTTGGCGAACTGCCATTCCGAGGAGATCTTCCCGCCGTAGCGGTTGATCCACTTCTCGCCGCGCTCATGGGCCGCGGCGTTGATCCGGTCCGCGTGCTCCTGGGCGGCGTGGTGCTTCCACAGTTTCGGGTAGGCGTGCGGGCGTGCGGCCAGGCCCGGCAGCTGGCATAGCGGCGTTCCGTCGGCGAGCGCAGGCAGGCAGGTAGACGCGGTGAAGTCGGTGGCGATGCCAATCACCTGGTCGGGCGGCAGCCCCGCGTCGGCGATCGCGGCCCGCACGGCGGCGCCCAGCGCGTCGGTGTAGTCGCCGGGGTCCTGCAGCGCCCAGTCCGGCGGCAGCTCGCCGTATCCGGGCAGCTCATGGTCGATCACGCCGTGGGCGTACTCGCTGACGGCGGTGCCGACCTCGGCGCCGTCGCTGACCCGGACCACCAGGGCGCGCGCCGACAGCGTCCCGAAGTCCACCCCCACCACGAACTGATCGCCGCTGACGTCTTTGTTAGCGCTCACATCCATTTATCCGCCTATCGTCCGGTTCCTATCCGCATTCTTGCCCTCCCGCTGGCGGCTAATCGCCGCTTTAGCGGCTAACCGCCCGGTCAGCGATTCCGCGGGCTCGCGGCGCTCGCCCGCACGATCAGCTCGGGGGCGACCCGGATCCGCGGCCCGGGCGGGATCGCGCCGGACATCCGGTCGACGAGCGCGCTCAGCGCTTGCCGGCCGACCTCGCCGAAATCCTGCCGTACCGTGGTAAGCGGTGGCAAGTAGTACCCCGCCTCGGGGACGTCGTCGAAACCGACGACGCTGACGTCGCCGGGCACCCGGAACCCGCGTTCGACCAACGCCCGTATCACGCCGAGCGCCATCGTGTCGTTGCCGCAGAAGATGGCGGTGAGGTCGGGATCGGTGGCGAGCCGGCAGCCTAGGGCGTAACCGGAGGCCGATGACCAGTCGCCCGCGAGCGCGGGCGGCTCGGGCGCACCGGCCTCGCGCAGCGCCTTGCGCCAGCCGTCGACGCGTTCGACCGCGTCGAGGCAGGTCGACGGGCCGGCCACGTGGTACACGGTCCGGTGCCCCAGGCTGAGCAGGTACTCCGTCGCGGCGCCCGCGCCCGCCTCGTTGTCGATCGCCACCGACGTGACCGCCGCGCGGGTGCCGCAGCCCACCGCGACCAGCGGCACCTCAGCCGGCACGTGCGCCAGCGCGGCCACGGCCGTGTCCTGCGTCGCGATGACGATGATGCCCTCGATCCCCTGGCCGAGGAACCGGTCAACCGCGTCCAGCATCGACCCGCGGTCAAGCGCGGGCAGGCTGGCGATGGACACGAAGTAGGCGTCGTGCGCCGCCCACTCGAAGCCGTACAGCATGGCGTGCGGGCCGTACAGCATGGTGTCGAAGCTGATCACGCCCAGGGTGTGGGTCCGCCGGGTGACCAGCGTCCTGGCCGCGGCGTTCGGCCGGTAGGCGAGCTCGCGGATCGCGGCCAGCACCTTCTCCCGGGTCAGCGGGCGAACGTTCGGGTGCTCGTTCAGGACCCGTGAGACCGTCTGGTGCGAAACGCCTGCCAGCCGGGCCACGTCCGCCATGACCGGCGGCCGGGACAGGTTGCCCAGCCCGCGAACGACCGAGGTTCGCACCCGTCTTTCGGCTTTTTCCCCCGGTGAGGACGTCACATCGTGCCTCTTTCTGCCGCGCGCTGCGTAGCCATGCCGTCGCGGGGGCCGACGTTAGCGCTAACATTCCTGCAGATTAACCGGCGGTGCCTACCATCACCAAGTCAGGCCGCCCGCAGACGTCGCCGCTTCGCCGCCGGGCTTCCTGATGTCAGCCTAGTCGCCCGGCCGCCGCGGCGGTACCCCAAGGTACCCCGGGGCACCCCCGGACGGCCCGGAAGGCCTCCTAGGAGCACCTCAGGACTTGTCGCCCGTCCCGGGACTATCCCGCAGATCGCGGATCGCGGCCTTCGCCTTGCGCCCGGCATCGCTGTCCCGCAGGTCGCGGATCGCCTCGCGCGCGGTGTCGCGCGCCTTGCCCACGACGTCGCTGTCGCGCAGGTCCTGCAGCGCGGCCTTGGCCTTGCGGCCCGTCTCGCCCTCACGCAGGTCCTTGATCGCCGCCTCGGCCTTGCGGCCGACGTCGCCGTCGCGCAGGTCCCTGATCTTCGCCTCGGCCTTGCGTCCGGTCTCGCTGGTGCGCAGGTCCTGCAGGGCGGCCTTGGCCTTGCGGCCCGCGTCGGTGCGCTGCCCGCCCCGCAGCCAGGCGATCACCTTGGCCCACCAGCCCTTAGCCTGCTGCTCAAACTCGGCCATCGCTGACTCTCCTTCGCGCTCCGGGCGATGCGCATTCGATAGCCCATGCCCAATAACAAGATATAACGCAAATGCTAGTCCAGCCAAACCCCGAAGACCCGAAAGAACCCGGACCTAGCGTGAAGGGCTCAGCTGGGCACGGCCCCGGCGGGCTGGATGCCGGCCAGGATCACGTCCACGACCGCATCGATGAAGGCGTCCGTCATCGGCAGGTGGCCGAGCAGCAGACGGTGCTCGGCCGCGCCGAAGAACAGGTCCAGGACCACGTCCGGGTCGACCGTCGCCGGTATCTCGCCGCGCTCGACGGCCCGGTCCAGCATGACCCGATGCTGAACGCGCAGTGGCTCGAGCACCCGGTCTCGCCACGCCCCGCGCAGTTCGGGGTCGTGCTGGGCCTCGGCGATCAGGCTGGTCAGCATCGGTCCCATCGGGGTCTGCGTCACCGCGCGAACCCACGCGCGCAGCGCGGCCAGCAGGTCGCCACGCAACGTCCCGGTGTCGTTGGGCGGCTGCGCTTCGCGGAACGAGGTGACGAAGGCATCCAGCGCCAGCAGGCCCTTGGATGGCCAGCGCCGGTAGATGGTGGTCTTGCCGACCCCGGCGCGCGTCGCCACCTCCTCGATCGACATCGCCGACAGGCCCCGGTCGGCGAGCAGTTCCACCGTCGCCGTCAAGATCGCCTGGTCGGCCTCCTGGCTGCGCGGCCGCCCCCGCTGCGCCCCGCCGCCCCCCACCCCGACGCCCACCGCCTCGGCGCCGACCGCCTCGGCGAATTCCCCCGCCGCTGGAATATCCCCGCTCATGACCCTGTTCTACCTTCTAGAATTTCGAAACGATCCGTTACGTATCTGATTGGTATCATGCCCGCCACCACGCCTCTCAACCGTCGTGAATCCCGGCCCGTTACCGCCCGACCCGTTACCGCGCGACCCGTTACCGCGCCCCCCGTACCCGCCCCGCCCGTTACCGCCCGACCTGCGAGCGCGTCCCCCGCCGCTCCGGCCAGCCGCCGTCCCCTCCAGCTCGCCCTGATCCTGGTCGCCGCGTTCATGGTGGTCCTTGATTTCAGCATCGTGAACGTCGCCCTGCCGTCGATCGAGCGCGAGCTCCACATGGCCGCCGACGCGGTGCAGTGGATCGTGACGGGGTACGCCATCTCGTTCGGCGGCCTGCTCATTCTCGGCGGCCGGGCGGCTGACCTGCTCGGCCGGCGGCGCATGTTCATCGCGGGCCTGATCGCGTTCTCGCTGGCCAGCCTGGCGGGCGGGCTAGCCAGGGACCCGATGCTGCTGATCGCCGCTCGGGTGGTGCAGGGCGCGGGCGCCGCCATCGTCGCCCCGGCCGCGTTGTCTCTCATTACCACCGGCTTCCCCGAAGGCCGCGAACGTACTCGTGCCATCGGACTTTACGGCTCGGTTTCCTCGGTCGGCTTCGTGGCCGGCCAGGTTCTCGGCGGCGTGCTGGTGCAGTACACCAGCTGGCGGGCGGTCTTCCTGGTCAACGTCCCGGTCGGCCTGATCGCCGCCGCGCTGGCCCCGACCATCCTCGGCCCCGTCAGGACCGCCGCCAAGGCCGGCGCCAAGACCGCCGCCACCACGGCCGCCGCTAAGGTCGCCACGGCCCGGACCCGGCTGGGCCGGCTGGACCTGCGCGGCGCGGTGCTAATCACCGTCGCGGTCACGCTCATCGTCTTCGCCGTATCCCAGGGGGTCGTGCTCGGCTGGACCTCACCGCTGGTCATCGCGGCCGCCGTGATCGCGGTCATGGCCGCGGCGATCTTCGCCAAGGCCGAGACCAGGCACCCCGACCCGCTCATCCGCCTGTCCCTGCTGCACCGCAAGGGCCTGCGCGAGGGGACCACGCTGACGTTCNNCTGTACCTGCAGCAGGTCCTGCACGAATCGCCGCTGTTCACCGGCCTGGTCATCGCCCCGCAGGGCGTGGTCGGGTTCATGATGGGCATGCTCGGCCCGCGGCTGGCCGGCCGGATCGGGATCAGGCGGCTGCTGGTAGTGACCGCCGCTGCGTCCGCGGTCGGCTTCCTCGTCCTGACTCACCTGCCCGCGACCGGCTACAGCCCGGTCCTGTTCGTGGTGACGCTGATCGGCTTCGGCACGGCGGGCACCGCGATGGGGTCCACCGTGCTCGCCAGTCGTGGCATGGCCGACGCCGATCAGGGACTGGTCGGAGGCATGATCAACACCAGCCGCCAGATCGGTGCCGCCGTTGGCGCTGCCCTGCTCCCGGCCGTGGCCCAGGGCGTCAGCGGAGGGGTTACCGGTGACCGCGCCGCGATGCTCACCGCCGCGGTGGCGGCCCTGGCCGCTACCGCCGTAGCCTGGCGCGCCGCCCATCTGATCCCGGCCCGCGCCGCCAGCTAAGGTCCCGCAGTCCGGCCCGCGCCGGGGACGGAAGTGGCCCAGGTGCATGATGGGCAAATGCCACTCTTCAGCTTTGAGGGCCGCGAGCCCCAGGTCAGCCCGGAGGCATGGATCGCGCCCACGGCCACCCTGGTCGGCGACGTGCGGGTGGAGGCGCAGGCCTCAATCTGGTACGGCGCCGTGCTGCGGGCCGATTTCGGGCCGATTATCATCCGCCGGGGCGCGAACATCCAGGACGGGTCGGTGCTGCACGGCGGCGACGACCCGATCACCGAGGTCGGCGAGGGCGCGACCGTCGGTCACCTGTGCGTGGTACACGGCTGCGTCGTCCACGCCGAGGCGCTGATCGGCAACGGCGCCACGGTCCTCGACCGCGCGGTCGTGGGCCGCCGTGCCCTGGTCGCGGCGGGCTGCACCGTGCCGCCGGGAATGGTCATCGCGGACGGCATGCTCGTCGTAGGCGTCCCGGCGCGCGTCCTCGGGGAGGTGAGCGGACAAGCCAAGGTATGGGTGGACACCAACCCCGCCATCTACCGCGACCTAGCCCGCCGCCACGCCGCCAGCGTCCGCCCCGTCGGCTGACCGGCACCTGCCGGGTCTCCCTTGACTCAGCTCCGCCGGGCTGCTCCACGAGCAGCCTGGGGATTGAATCACGCAGTACTGCCGCAGCGTCCAGTATGACCGGCCAGGATCGGGCCCCGCCCCGGGCACTACCTGTATCTCGCGGCAGAATCCGGCCGCCCATTTTTCCTGCCCGGTTCCGGCCTGTCCGGCCCGGTGCCCACGGGAATGTCACCACCCGCTGATACCATCGAACAAGAAGATGAAAAAGATCATTTAAGCCGAATGAACGCTTCCCCAGCACCCGGGCAGGAGGTGAGCATCCAGTGGACACCGCCCCGGCCTTCACCGGCGAGACCGACGCGCTCGACATGCTCGACTCGGCCCTGGCCTACCTGGCCGCCGCCGACCCCACCCAGCTGCCCACCGCCCTCCAGGCCCGCTGCCTGACCGCCCTGGAACGCGCCGACGCCCGGATCACCGCCGCCCGGGCCCGGAACCTGGCCGCGTTCATCGCGAGCCAGGGCTACTGCGAAGACGGCGACTACAGCACCCGGTCCTGGCTGATTCACAAGACCCGGGTGACCAAGGCGACTGCGGTCGAGCACGCCGGCTGGTCCCGCCGGACCGAGACCCACCCCCGGATCATCGCCGCGCTGGCTACAGAGGACATCTTCTCCCGGTCCTACGCCCGCACCATCTGCCACTGGACCGACAAACTCCCCGAGGACTGCCGCGACAGCGCCGACGCGATCCTGGTCAGCGCCGCGCTGATGGGGCTGGGACTGCCGGACCTGGCCGCGCTGGCCGCCGAGATCGAGGCCCGGTCCCGGCCCGACGTCCCGAATCAGGACGGCCCCCGGTTCGAGGACCGGGTGGTCAAGCTGGAGACCACGTTCGGCGGCGCCGGGGTGCTGGCCGGCGATTTGACGCCGGAGTGCGCGGCGGTGGTGACCGCGGTGCTGGACGCGCTGTCCGCCCCGCGGGGCGCCGAGGATGACCGCAATCACAGCCAGAGGTACCATGACGCGCTGGAAGAGGCGTGCCGGCGGCTGGTCGCGGCGGGGCTGCTGCCCGAGCGGGCCGGGCAGCCCGTGAAGGTGACGGCCTACATCCACCTGAAGGACCTGATCGACCTCGACGCCGGTTCGGTGCTGCAGAAGAAGTGGACCCAGAACGTCCGGGCCCAGTGGGCCGCGGCCCGCGCGGCCGCCTCTGTAGGCGGGTCGGACGGGTCGGCGTGGCTGGAGGGCAAGGCCGCGGAAGGGTTCGCGTGCGGCGCGTCGATGACCCCGGTTGTGTTCGGCACGGTCAACCCCGGCGTGCTCGAGGAACTGATCCGGTTCTGCGTGGAGCTGGCCGGCCACGGCCCTGGCCGCTGCACCCCGGCCCCCGGCCCCCGCCCGTGCAGCGACGAGCCTGCCCCCGCCGGCCCGGACCACACTGCCCCGGACCACAGCGACCCGGCCGCCCCGGGCGACGCCGGCCCGGACCCGGCCGGCCCGAGTGAACCCATGCCGGCCTCCCAGCCGCTGCCGCCGGGCCTGAGCCGGGAGTCACTCGAGCAAGGCATCATCGGCAAAGCCATCGAGTTGCTGTCGGGCCCCGGCGGGCTGGCGAGCTTCCTGCGTCGCCAGGAGCTCGGGGTCCGGCTCGGCGGCCCGAGCCAGCCGCTGGACATCGGCTTCAGCGACGATGTCCCGGCCGGGATCCGCAACGCGGTCAAGGCCCGGGACCGCTTTTGCCAGTGGGCCGGGGGCTGCGATCAGCCCGCCTCAGCCTGCGAGGTACACCACCTCAAGCACAAGAGCAACGGCGGCGAAACTAGTCTCGATAATTGCATCCTGATCTGCTTCTTCCACCATCAGATAATGATTCACCGGAAGGGCTGGACCCTGGTCCGCAACCCCGACGGCACCACCACCGCGTGGAACCGCGACCGGAGCAAAATCCTGCGCAGCCACAGCCCGCCCGCCCGCGCCGGGTAACAGCCCGGCCCGCTAGTTGTACGGCGAAGGTGGTGAAGTAGTCGCCATTGCCGAAGCCGCCAGCAGGCCCGGATGAACCGGTCGTCAGAGACACGCTAGACGGCGGGGCGGGACTCGGCGATGTGCGCCCTGATGACGGATCCGAAATCCGGGTCCGGGGTCAGGCCTAGCCGGGTGGCCCGGTCGGCGCGGACCCGGGCCGGCCAGCTCGCCACGATCTGCGCCACCGCAGGGTCGGGGACCCAGTCGATCAGCGCGCTGACCTGCGGCCCGGCTACCTCGGCCAGGGCCGCGGCCATGTCCGCGACAGTCACGCTGAGCGCGGGCATGGTGACCGCCGTGCGGCCGCCCCAGGCCGGGCCGGAGGCGGTGGCGGCGCACAGCAGCGCGGCGATGGCCTTGGCCGGCGAGGCGAGCGCGACCTCGGTACCCGGGTCGACCGGGCAGGTGGCCCGCTGGCCCGCGAGCGGTTCCCTGATGATGCCCGAGAAGAAGCCCGACGCCGCGGCGTTGGGCCGTCCGGGGCGCACGCTGACGGTCATCAGCCGGACGGCCCGGCCGTTCAGGAATCCCTTGCGGGTGTAGTCGGCCAGCAGCTGCTCACCGATGAACTTCTGGATGCCGTAGCTCGTCTGCGGGTTGGGCAGGGTGTGATCGTCGATGACCGGGGGCAGCGGGTGCTCGCCGGACGCCCCGAAGACGGCCAGCGAGCTGGAGAACACCACCACTGGAGCGGTGCCGAGCGCCCGGCAGGAGGCGAACAGCGACTCTGTGGCGCGCAGGTTGGCCCGCATGCCCAGGTCGAAGTCCGCCTCGCATTCCCCGCTGACCGCCGCAGCCAGATGAAAGATCATCTCGGCCCCGGCCAGCGGACCGTCCGGACCGGCCGGACCTGCGGGGTCCAGCAGCTCATCCAGGTCGCCCTGGAACGCGGTCACCCGTGCGTCGGCGGCCAGATCAGGCGGCACCGGCACCTGGTCTATGAGGGTGATCCCGGACAGCGGACGCGGGCCTGCGCCCGCCACGTCCAGCGAACCCGCCGCCAGCAGTTCCCGGGCCAGCCGCGAGCCCAGGAAACCGGCACCCCCGGTTATCACTACATTGACCACAGCGCCTCCGTCTCGGACACCGCGATCCTAGAGCCAGCGACGGTCCTGGAGCCAGCGACGATCCCAGGGCCAGCGACCTCAGACCGCCACGAGCAGCAGCCTGCTGGCCATCGCCGTCGAGGCGGCCAGGCTGTCCAGCAGCAGCCCGCGGGCCACCGGATCATGGCGGACCGCCCACAGCAGGAGGCAGTTTTTCCAGGCCACATCCCGGGCGCTGTTGATCGACCAGTTACCGACCAAAGTGGCGACGGCACTCAGATGGTGATCGACGGCGAGTTCGGGCGCTGATTCGAAAGACTGCCGTACGGACTGCTCCGCCGCGTCTAGCAGCCCGTCCACCTTCTGATAGTCGGCGAAATGCGAGCTGGTCTCCGGTGCGGTGGCCAGCGTCGTGCACGCGTTGACCATGGCTACCGGCAGGTCGTGATTGATGTGGGCGTTCATGCCCGCCAGCGCGAACTGGACCGGCTCGATCCCCGGCGTGGCCCGCTGCTCCACCAGCGGCCGCCAGGCCAGCGGGACCGCCGCCGGATTACTCGCCGCGTCGGCCGCGCCGAAGTACAGGTTGGCGAAGGCCACGTCCAGCTCGGTCATGAACGCCGGGTCGGCGAAAAAGCCCTGCCCGAGCCTGCTATCCACTTGCCTGGTGACGTCCAGGTACATGCGGTTGAAACAGGCGAGCCCATCCGCGGCAGGCAGCGCCGCCGCCATGGCCTCCATCTGCGTAATCGCCGCGGCGATCGAGGTCACCGACGTGTCCAGGGCTGGCAAAGCGGCCGACATGCCAGCCACTATACGATTCAACCAGCGAACAGCCACCGAAGGCGAGCTCATCGCCACTGCGAGCCGGGCCGAGGGGCCGAGGGGCCGAGGGGATTTCTGCCATGGACAAGGATCTAGCCGACCAGGTCGTCGATATCGCCCAGCGTGTCGTCGTCAGCGGGGCGATCTCGGCGAACGGGCACGGCAACGTGAGCGTACGCGTGCCAGGGGCGGAGGAGATGTACTTCACCGCGGGTCCGTCGCTGCGGAATCACCCCGCCTCCGCCGTCGTACGCGTCGCCCTGGACGGAACCCTGCTAGAGGGCGAGCTGCCGCCCATCCAGGGCGCCGTGGTGGCCATGCACACGGCCATGTACGCCGATCATGCCGAGGTCGGCTGCGTCCTGCATACGCACTCGCCCTACGCCACCGCCTACGCGGTGGCCGGCCGTCCGATCGGGTGCTGGGTGGAGGCCCTGGCGATGTTCGGCCTGGCCGCCGGGGTGCCGGTGTCCGAGTACGGCCCGCGCGGCTCCCAGCAGGCGGTAGCCGGCATCCGGGCCGCGATCACCCCGGGGGTGCCCGCGGTGCTGCTGGCCAACCACGGCGTGCTGGTCTTTCACCGCACTCCCGAGTTGGCCATCCTGGTCGGCGGTGTCGTCGAGGAGGCCGCGCAGGCCGGCATCAACGCGGCCGCGCTTGGCGGCCCGGTCGAGATCCCGGCCGAGCTTCGCGCCGCGGCCCTGCAGCGCGCCATGACCTTCGACCGCCAGGGCACCATACGCGCCTAGCCTTCGCCCAGCTCGACCACCCCGTGCCCCGGCGGCGCTTCGTTGGCGACCGCCCCGCCTGCCAGGATGATGGCGTGGACGTATTGAGCAGCCGCATTTTGCTGCGACCCGCCGACCTGGACCGAAGCCAGCACTTCTACCGTGACGTGCTGGGCCTGGCGACCTACCGGGAGTTCGGATCTCCGGCTGAGCGCGGGATGGTGTTCTTTCTCGGCTCGGGATTTCTGGAAGTGTCCGGTCACGCCACCGGCTCTGGAGGAGCTCCGGTGGTGATGATCTGGCTCCAGGTGCGGGACGTGCNNCGGCTGGCGCTCGCGTTCTGCGCGCACCCCAGACCGAGTCCTGGGGCCTGACCGAGATGTGGATCGAGGACCCGGACGGCGTACGGATCGTCCTGGTCGAGGTCCCCGCCGATCATCCGCTCCGGCGCGACTCCCGATCCTTCGCGCCGCCAGCCTGAGGAGCCCGTCGCGCACCGTCCGGCAGCTTGAGCCCGGCCTCCGCGGCAGCGGCGGTTTCGGTGTCGATGACCGGGTGGGAGTAGATGTCGAGCAGCCCGAGGGTGAGCAGCCGGTCCCCTTCGGGTCCGAACATGTCGGTGCCCATCGCCCGGGACACCTGCTCGTGCAGCAGCGGGATACCGGCCGCCATCGCCGTGACCAGTGCGGCTCTGATCCTGCGGTCGACGGGGGGCGGATCGGGGCGCCCCTGATCGGCCCGGGCGAGCCAGAGCTCCGTCGCGGTCACCATCTCGTCGAAGATCGGCCCGGCCGTGGCGGAGCCGTCGGCCAGGGCCCGCGCGACATACCGCCGGAACCGCTTCGCGGCACGCTGAGCGCCCGCCGTATCGCCCGGGTCGTCGAGCAGCCGCGCGTTGACACGGCGCAGCTGCCCGGCCACGTATTCGTCGCAGCCGCGGCGTAGGTCCTCCTTGGACCCGAAGTGGTGGCGCAGCAGCCCGGGTGACACCCCGGCGGTCCGGGCGATACCCCGGATGGTGGCACGCTCGTAACCCTCTTCACCGAAGTGCTTCAGCGCCGCTTCGCGGATCCGGGCCCGGGCCGTGAGATCGGAGAACGCGACCTCCTCAAGCGGGCGAAGCGGGCGAAGCGGCCGTGCGCCCGGCTCCGGCTGGCCGGTGGTCATTTTCCCTGCAAATCCCGTCGCTTGAACGCGATGCCGCCGATCAGGGCGCCCGCCACGCCGATGGCGGCCATGACGCCGTTGGCCTCCCAGCGCGGCGGCACGGCGGGGGCGGACGCCATCTGATGGAAGACCGAGGTGTCGAGAACCCAGTGGCTGGCGCCGACCCCGCCGATGACGACCACGAGCAGCGACCAGGCCAGCAGGGCGTACAGGACGATCGACGTGCCCCGCGGCCACACCCCGAGGGCCAGCACCCCGGCGCCCGCGATGGTGGTGGCGGGCGGGACCAGGTTCACCCCCGCCTCCGCCAGCGCGGGCAAGCTCACCCCGGCGTGCTGGCTGGCCGCGCCGGCCCAGGCGAAGACACCGGCCAGCACGCCGCTGGCCAGCAGGACGACGACCGTCACCAGCAGCCTTCCGCCGAGCCACCGCGACCGGGACACCGGACGGGTCAGCAACTGGTCGAGCCGTCCGGCTGACTCTTCCGACCGGGCCGCGGTGATCTGCCCGGCGGCGGTGAAGGCGACCAGGACCGCCAGGATGATGAAGCACACGCCGAGCACCGCGTCCGTGCCGTTCCCCCGCGAACCGAGCCTGGAGAGGACCTGCACCGATGATCCGGAAATCGTGCCGCCGGCCGACCGGGCGATGAGCCCGAACAGCAGTCCCGAGACGGCGATCGCCACCCACCAGCTGGTGACCGCGGGCCGGACCAGCTGGACCGCCAAACCAATCGGCCCGCCGAGCAGCCGCAGGTGCGGCCGGCGGCTCGCCCGGTCCGGCACGATGCCCGCCCCGACGTCGCGGGTGCCGGCCAGGTGCACGGCGGCGGCGAGCAGGACCGCGGTCAAGGCGGCGATCGGCAGCAGGGCCAGCGGCGCGGGCGCGGTCAGCGGCCGCAGCTCCTCCACCCAGCCGAGCGGCGACGCCCAGATCAGCCCGTGCAGGCCCAGTCCCGCGTCGGCGACCAGCCGCACGGCGTAGCTCACCCCGAGGACCCAGGCGGCGTAGGCGGCCGCCTGACGGCGGGTGGCGGCCAGCTGGCTGGTTAGCGCGCCGACCGCCAGGAACATGACCGCGGTCGACGCCATGGCCAGGGCGAAGTAAAGCGCCGGCCCGGCTGCGATGTGGACGCTGGCGTCCAGGCCGCTCGCGACGGTGATGAGGCCGGTGAGGGCCCACAACGCGACCACGCCGGCGCCCAGTCCACCGAGTGCCTGGACGCCGGCGCGTCGCCTGGTCGTCTGGCCGGCCAGCAGCAACTCCCAGCGTCCGCTGTCTTCCTCCCCGCGCAGCAGCCTGGTGCTGGTCAGCAGTCCCCACACGGCCCCGAGGAGGATCAGCGTCATGGAGATCTTGAAGACGGTGAAGCCGGCCACCGTCTGGAGCTGCGGCGCCGGCCCGAACAGGGCGCTCGTCGCCTGGTTCGACCCGTAGGCCGCCGCCAGCGCGTCTCGCTGCGCCGCCGTCTTGTAGAACCTGGTGTAGCTGATCGCCGACGACGCGATGGCCGCGCCGAATATGTAACCAAAGATGACCCCGGAACGGACCGCCCTGCGAGCGGTCAGCCAGGTGATCACGCTCCGCCGCCGTACTGGGCGAGGAACAGCTCCTCGAGCGACGGCTCGCGGCTCAGCAGCTCCGTCACGTCCGCGGCCGCCAGCGCCTTCAGCAGCGGCGCGACCGGCCCGCGGACCTGACAGCGGACCACCCGCCCGTCCACCTGCACCGAACTCACCCCGGGCACGCCGGACAGATCGGGGATCGCACCCGTAAACGTCGCCTCCACCGTGAGCGCGGACAGGTGCCGCATCTCGGCCAGCGTGCCCAGCTCCACCAGCTTGCCCTGGCGCAGGATGCCCACCCGGTCGCAGAGCGCCTCCACCTCGCTCAGGATGTGCGAGGAGAGGAAGACGGTCTGGCCGCGGTCGCGCGCCTCGCGCACGCTGCCGCGGAACGCCTGTTCCATCAGCGGATCGAGACCGCTCGTCGGCTCGTCAAGGACGAGCAGGTCGGCGCGGGTCATCAAGGCGGCAATGAGGATCACCTTCTGCCGGTTCCCCTTGGAGTAGGCGCGGACCTTCTTGCCCGGATCGAGCTCGAACCGGGCCACCAGCTCGTCCCGGTACGCCTCGTCGACCCGGACCCCAGAGCCCCGACGGCCCCAGGCGCGTCCGAGCAGCCGAAGGGTCTCGGCGCCGGTCAGGGACGGCCACAGGTTCGCCTCCCCGGGCACGTAAGCCAGGCGGCGGTGCGCCTGGACGGGCTGGCGCTGGCAGTCCAGGCCGAAGATCTCGCCGCGCCCCCCGGTCGGGCTGATCAGCCCGAGCAGCAGCCGGATCGTCGTGGTCTTACCCGCCCCGTTGGGGCCGAGGTAGCCGACCACCTCACCCGGCGCCACCTCAAGGTCCAGATGGTCCAGCGCGGCGACGTCGCCGTACCGCTTCGTCAGCCCCTCCGTGCGGATAGCCCAAGCTGCCACCGCGGCCGCCTCCTGCCCCGCTCGGCTATACAAAAATATAGAAAACTATCCATCTGTATAGTACGCTCCCGGACACCAGGGGAGCGGGCCGTAAGGATTACAAACATTGGGCCGAACGAGGCGTGGTCCCACCCCCCAGTCACGTTTTTCCTGCCGACGACGGGTAAGACTGGCCGCATGGAATATCGCGCACTAGGTCAGTCAGGTCTGCAGGTGTCCGTGCTCACGATGGGCACGATGACGTTCGGCGGCAGCGGACCGTTTAAGAACGTCGGGTCGACCGACGTGCAGGAGGCTCGCCGCCAGGTGGACATGTGCCTGGACGCCGGGGTCAATCTCATCGACACCGCCGACGTCTACTCCGGCGGCCAGGCCGAGGAGATCGTAGGGGAGGTCCTGAGCGGCCGCCGGGACAAGCTCCTGCTCGCCACCAAGGTCCGGATGTCCATGGGTTCCGGCCCGAACGACGCCGGCCTGTCCCGCCACCACATCATCTCCGGCTGTGAGGCCAGCCTGCGCCGTCTGGGTACCGATCACATCGACCTGTACCAGGTGCACGAGTGGGACGGCCAGACCCCGCTCGAGGAGACCCTGAGCGCACTGGATCTCCTCGTCCAATCGGGCAAGGTCCGCTACATCGGCGCCTCGAACTACGCCTCCTGGCAGCTCATGAAGGCGCTGGGCACCTCGGCGCGGCTGGGCCTGCCGCAGTTCGTCAGCCAGCAGATCTACTATTCCCTGCAGGCCCGGGAGGCGGAGTACGAGCTGATCCCGCTCGCCGTCGACCAGGGCCTGGGCGTGCTGGTCTGGAGCCCCCTGGCCGGCGGGCTGGTGTCCGGCAAGTACCGCAGGAACCACGAGGCTCCGGTCGGCTCCCGCCAGCTCACCGACTGGAACGAGCCCCCGGTCTACGACCAGGAAGGCCTGTACAACACCATCGAAGTCCTCATCAAGATCGCCGAACAGCACGGCGTGTCAGCCGCCCAGGTAGCCCTGGCCTACCTCCTCGGTCGGCCCGCCGTGACCTCCCTGGTCATCGGCGCCCGCACCGGCGACCAGCTGGCCGACAACCTGGCCGCCGCGTCCCTGACGCTGAGCGCCGACGAACGAGCCCAGCTCGACCAGATCAGCGCCCCGCCGCTGATCTACCCGTACTGGCACCAGGCCAAGACCGCCCGCGACCGCCTTTCCCCCGCCGACCTGACTCTTCTGGCTCCCTACCTGGACTGATCCCTGCCTGCCGCGACCAGTAGGCTGTGGCGTCAAACCCGGTGCGGCTACCCGAATGTCGCCAGGTGCTCGTCGCGAGAGAGCATGCGCTCAAGCAGTGCCGTCAGGCGGTGTGCGTCGGCTCGGGTGAGCGTGCTGGTCATGGGGGACAGGGCGCGCGCGATCTGGGTGGCGCCGCGTTCGGCGAGTTCCATCCCGTCGGCGCTCAGCATCACGTCTACGGCGCGCCCGTCGACCGGGTTGGGTGTCCGCGCCAGGAGCCCTCGTTTCTCGGCCCGGTCGACGAGGCCGGTGATCGTTGATTTGTCCAGTCCGAGGTAGTCGGCCAGCTCGCTCATCTTGACGCGCCGGTTTCGAAGGATGGCGAGCATCCGGATCTGGGTCAGGGACAGGTCGTGCTCGGCGGCGATTCTGTTCAGCACGGCTATGGTGGCAAATGACGCCGTGACCAGGGCGTCGATCAGATGCCGCTGATCGGGAGCGGTCGGTTGAGCGGCCGAGTCAGAGGTTGCCATGCAGGAAACCTACTTGATTTGGTTGGTAGTAGCAACTAATATAGTTTGTATTACCAATCATATTAGCTCTGGAGGTCACCCATGCATGCCGCTGTTGTCACCACGTTCGGCGCCGCTCCGCGCTACCAGGAGTTCCCGACCCCCGTTCCGGCCGACGGCGAGATGCTCGTCGATGTCCTAGCCTCCGGGCTGCACCCGCGGGTCCGATCCCAAGCCGACGGGTCGCACTACACGAGCACCGATGAGCTGCCGCTCGTGCCAGGCATCGACGGTGTCGGGCGCGGGCCGGACGGGCTGCTGCGGTACTTCGTGCTGCCGGATACCACGATGGGCGCCATGGCCGAGCAGACGGTCATCGACATCCGGCGCAGCCTGGTGCTGCCCGGCACCGTCGATCCCGTCGCGGTGGCCGCGACGATGAACCCGGCGATGTCGTCCTGGGTCGCGCTGCGCCGGCGGGTGCCGTTCCAGCCCGGACAGGACGTGCTCATCCTGGGCGCGACGGGAAACGCGGGTCAGCTGGCCGTCCAGATCGCCAAGCTGGCCGGCGCGAACAACGTGATCGCGGCCGGCCGCCACCCGGACCGGCTGGCCGCCCTGCCCGCCCTCGGCGCCACCGCCACGGTGCTGCTCGGCGACACCGCCACCGACCCCGCCGACCCGGCCGACCGTCTCGGGCCGACCGCCGCCGATGTCGACGTGGTGCTCGACTACTTGTGGGGCGAGCCCGCCGCAGCCGCGCTGACCGCGGTCCTCACCAACCGCGCCGACCGGAGCAAACCGCTGACCTGGATCCAGATCGGCTCGGTGGCCGGCCGGACCGCACCGATCCCGTCCGCCGCCCTCAGGTCGGCCCGCTTCGCGATCGTCGGCAGCGGCCAGGGCTCGGTCGGCGCCCGGGAGTACCTCGCTGAGCTTCCCGCGCTGATCGAGGAGATCGCGGCGGGCGCGCTCAAGGTCGACGCCCGGGCGATGCCGCTCGCCGACGTCGAGCAAGCCTGGGCCGCCGACGCCAGGCAGCGCATCGTCCTTATCCCGCAGCCGTGACTGACGGGACGCCAGCGCCGATCCTCACCGCTGCTCGCGGTACACCTGGAACGGCGCGAAGCTCTGCGCGACCGGCATCATCTCGATCGTGTTGATGTTGACGTGCGGGGGCTGCGACACGACCCAGTACACCGCTTCGGCGATGTCGGCGGGCACCAGCGGCTGCATGCCCGCGTAGACCGCGTCCGCCTGGCCCTGGTCGCCGCCGAACCGCACCGTGGAGAACTCGGTATCCCCGCTCATACCCGGTTCGACCGACGTGGCCCGGACACCGGTGCCATGCAGGTCAGAGCGCAGGTTGAGGCTGAACTGGTGGACAAAGGCCTTGGTCGCGCCGTAGACGTTGCCGCCGGGATAGGGATAGGTGCCCGCCACAGATCCGAGGTTGACCACGTGGCCGCGGCCGCGTTCGACCATGCCCGGCAGGATCGCCCGCGTGCAGTACACCAGGCCCTTGCAGTTGGTGTCGATCATCTCCTCCCAGTCGTCAAGATCAGCCTCCTGGGCCGGCTTCAGCCCCAACGCCAGCCCCGCGTTATTGACCAGCACGTCGATCTCGGCGAACCCGGCCGGCAGGCCCGCGACCACCTCCTGAACCGCTGCCAGGTCCCGTACATCGAGCCTGACCGGGAGCACGGTGTCGCCGAGTTCGGCGGCCAGCCCCGCCAGGCGGTCCTGCCGCCGCGCCAGGGCGACGACGCGGATCCCTTCCGCCGCAAACCGCCGCACGATGGCGGCTCCGAACCCGTTGCTCGCTCCGGTCACGAACGCGGTCATCGGTTTTGTGCTCACCAATATCGCCTCCCTCTAGCTGCACCCCGATGCTATAGACCCGGCGGCCTGCGCACCCGGCGGGCTGGCCCGCGAGGGTAAGCGGGGAAGCGCGCTACCATCTGTTGCGCGCCAGCACCAGCACGACCCAAGGGGCGGGCGATCGCCAAGCAGTCAGCTCGCCGCGGTCAGCAGGTCGCGGTGATGCCGCTGGCACCAGAGCCGCGCCCGGGCGGCTGATCCCGCCACCGCACGCCAGTGATCGGCGAAACCCTGGTGGCCGGCGGCCGCGGCCTCGGTGACAATCGCATACATCCAGTCGTGATTGGCCAGTACAGCCTCGGCCACCTGACGGCGGCCGGCCCGGGGCAGCCCGCTGGCACGCAGGAAGATCCGGAACCTGTCGACCGCACGGCCCTGGCGGCTGTCGGCGATGTCCCGGTCGTCCCACAGCGGCGCCCAGTAGCGTGCGGCCGCGGCGAAGTCCCAGGCGGCACTGCCAGGGCCGGCCCAGTCGAAGTCAATCAAGCCGATGGCCCGGCCGTCCCGGAACACCAGGTTGGCCGGGTGCACGTCGTTGTGGCTGACGAGGCCGGTCCGGAACCGAGCCGGGATCGGCCGTGGCCACCGGTAGCCGGCTGGGTCGAAGGACGCCGCGGCCAGGTGGTAGCGCCTCAGCAGATCCGCCACGCTCACCAGCGCGGCGTCGGTGAGCGTGTCCTCAGTCAGGGGCGGGACCGCGGCCTGCCCGTCGATATAGGTCAGCGTCTCGTTGATAGGCCCGGCCGCTAGGACGCGGGGGGCGCCGTCGAAGCCGGCTGCCGACAGGTGGGCGAGCAGGGCATGGGTGGCCCGCCAGCAGGGCGCAATGGGCCTTACTACGGTGTCGCCGACGCGGACGACCAGGCCGCGGTTGGCGCAGCCGCCGCCTAGCGGCCCGTCTGCCCGCCGCCCGCCGGCCAAAAACATCTGCGGGCTAGGGGCCACCGTCGCGCTGGCCGGCCAGGCTGAGCAGGGTTCGGGCGAGTCTTGCGTGCGTGACCAGGCCATGGACTAGGCCTCCTCGGATTGCGGCGCGTACCGCAGGGCTCTTGGCAACGCCGTAGGCGACGGCGAGGACGAACGGGATCCGCTCGAGCGCGGAGCCGGGCGTCACGATCATGCGGTGGTCAAGAGGCGTCGCGACTGACCTGCCGTCCTGGCCGACGAACACCCCTGCCACCTCGGCGCATACCCCCAGCGAGGCCAGGGCATCGCGCTCGGCGACAGAGACGGCGTCATAGACCGTCGACAGCCCAGGTGCCCAGGCGCCGATAGCGACCACGGCTATGGTCACCGAGGGGACGAGGGCGAAGGCCCCTGCGATGTCGCCCTGGCGGCGCATCGCCGCGGCCGTTTGCGCGTCGTCCAGGATCATCGGAGCATAAAAGACGTGCGCCGGACCGCCGCCGAGGCGGGCTACGCTGCGGACCAGGTCGAGCAGGTCCCGGCCGTCAGGTGGCGGCACGGCCCCGGTCAGCTGGACGATGGGGCACGGCGGGATCTGGGTCAGCGAGGCCTCTAGCCCTCTCAGCGTGCGTGACCAGGACATACCCAGCACGTCACCGGGCATGATGAGATCCATCAGCGCCTGCCCCAGGGCCTCGCCCAGACGGTATCGCAGCGCCTGCTCGTCTTCGTCGGGAAAGTTGAACACAAAGGCGTGCTTGAGCCCGAAGGCCGAGCACAGCTCCGCTGACAGGCCTGCGTCCAGGCTTCCGCCGGGCAAGCCGATCTCGATGCGGACCATCCCCGCATCACGGGCGGAATCGAGCAGCCGGGCCACCCTGAACCGGCTGATACCCAGCCGGTCGGCGATGTCGACCTTGGAGACGCCCTCGAGATAGAACTGGCGCGCCACCCGGGCGGCCAGGACAACTTCGGACGGCCGATCTGCCGACAAGCCGGCCATTTAGCCTCCAGTCCAGCGGATTGGATCGCTCATTTGAGCGTTCAGGTCTCATATTTGCAGCTTTTCTTGACTTTGCCTAGGGACAAGATCACTGTGAACTCATGGTTCATTTGAGCGGATACCGCTCAAATGAGCACATCAGAATCGGGAGCCGTGACAGCGTAAGGGGCTCTTCATGAGGACCGGAACGCGGGCATTCGCATGGCCGGGGCCATCGCCGCTGCTGCACGGAGGTCGAGGCCCGCAACTGAGGCACCGGGGCTCGCGGAGCAGTGCACGCGGCGGTAACGGTCAACGGCGTGAAGGCCACGACCTGCACGATCGAGCCGCCGCAGTGCTCTCGACTGGCCGGTCATCCACGGATCCTGATCAGTCCCGCCCCGTCACAACAACATTCTCATCGTTGCGGAGGTTCATTATGAGCTATTCCCGTTTCAGGCTCCGTACGCTCGGGGTGGTGGGCTGCGTCGCCGCGGTGGCGGCGCTGGCCGCCTGTTCGAGCAGCGGCACAAGCGCGAGTAGCAGCAGTACCAGCAGCAATTCGGGCACGATCACGGTGGCGGTGGTGTCGAACCCGCTGATCACCGGTCAGATGATTCCGCTGACTGCTTCGAATTTCGAGAAGCAGTATCCGGGGATCAAGGTGAAGTTCGCCACGTATACCGAGGGTGACCTGCGGGCCGCGATCGAGAAAGACGTGGCGACGCATTCCAACGCGTTCAACGTGATCATGATCGGCCCGTATGAGGCGCCGCTGTTCGCCAAGAACGGCTGGCTGACCAACTTGACCAGTACCTACATCAACAGTGACGCCGCCTATGACGCCAGTGACCTGCTGCCGCCGGTGGCTAAGGCCCTGTCGTATAACGGCGGGCTGTACGCGGTGCCGTTCTACGGCGAGTCGTCGATGCTGTATTACCGCAAGGACCTGTTCAAGGCGGCCGGGATCACGATGCCGGCGCACCCGACCTGGGCGCAGGTGGCGGGTTTCGCGGCCAAGCTGAACGCGCCGGGCAAGACGGCGGGGATCTGCCTGCGCGGCCTGGCCGGGTGGGGTGACAACATGGCGTCGCTGGATACGGTGGTGAATACGTTCGGCGGGGAGTGGTTCAACGAAAAGTGGCAGCCGCAGCTGACCTCCCCGGCGTTCGAGGCCGCGACGAGCTTTTACGTGAACCTGGTCCGCAAGGACGGCGAGGCGGGCGCGTCCAACGACAGCTTCAACCAGCTGCTGACGCTGTACGGGCAGGGCAAGTGCGCGATGTGGTACGACTCCACCGTCGCGGCGACCTCGATCACGGGCAGTTTCCCCTCGATCGCCGCGCAGACCGGGTACGCGTTCGCGCCGGTGGACAAGACCACCTCCTCGGGGTGGCTGTGGTCCTGGTCGCTGGGTATCCCGGCGGGCACCGCGAACGCCGGCGCCGCGTGGAAGTTCGCGTCCTGGGCTACCTCCAAGGCCTATGACTCGCTGGTCGCGTCGAAGTACGGGTGGGCCGCGGTCCCGCCCGGGAGCAGGACGTCGCTGTATGACAACCCGTCCTACCTGTCCGCGGCGAAGGCGTTCGCGCCGATCACGCTGTCCTCGATCGACGGGACCGACCCGGATCACCCGACGGTGAACCCGGTTCCCTACGTGGGGGTCCAGTACGTCGACATCCCCCAGTTCGAGACGCTCGGGGTGACGGTGGGCCAGCAGATCGCGGGCGCGATCGCCGGCACCGAGTCCGTCACCCAGGCGCTGCAGGCCAGCCAGTCCGCCGCCTCGGCCTACACCCCGGCCGAACTGTCCGCCGGTTAGCGCACCTGGCGGGGCCCCGGCACGGCCCGGGGTCCCGCCGGCCGCCGCCGCATCGTGAGGAGGGCCAGGCCGTGGCAGTAGCAGTGACAGGCGCGCCGGCGCCGCAGGTGGGGGTCCGGCCGCGGGGAGCGAGCCGCCGGGAGGGGTGGCAGCGGCGTCTTCCGCTGCTGCCCGCGCTGATCTACGTGGTGATCGTGACCCAGGTCCCGTTCGTGGTGACCTTGTGGTACAGCTTCCAGAACTATTTCTTCGACGTGCCGGCCCCGGCGCACTTCACCGGGTTCGCCAACTACACCGCGGCGTTCACCAACGCCGCGTTCCGCGGGTCGCTGGGTCGCTCGGTGGAGATGACTGTCATCGCGGTGATCGTCTCCATGATCCTGGGGGTGGCGTTCGCGGTGCTGCTGGACCGCAAGTTCTTCGGCCGCAGCATCGTCCGGACCCTGATCATCACCCCGTTCCTGGTCATGCCCGCGGCCGCGGCGCTGGTCTGGGCCGGGCCGATGCTCGACCCGAACTTCGGGCTGCTGAACTGGCTCCTCGAGCCGTTCGGCGTCCACCACGTGGCCTGGCTGTCCACGCACGCGCTGGGCGCGGTGATCGTGGTGATGATCTGGCAGTGGACCCCGTTCATGACCTTGATCGTGCTGGCCGGGCTGCAAAGCCAGCCCGCCGACGCGCTGGAGGCCGCCAGCATCGACGGCGCCGGCGCGTTCGCCACGTTCCGCGAGCTGACCATCCCGCACCTGCGGCCCTACATGGAGCTGGGGATCCTGCTCGGCTCGATCTACCTGGTCAACACCTTCGACCAGGTGCGGCTGATGACCAACGGCGGTCCCGGGACCTCGACCACCAACCTGCCGTTCTACCTGTACCAGCAGGTCAACTTCGCGTTCGACGTCGGGGGCGCGGCCGCGGCCGGCGTGATCACCGTCATCTTGACCATCATCGTGGCCACGTTCGCGCTGCGGATGTTCGCCCGCGTCTTCCAGTTCGAGGAGGCCGGCATATGACCGCCGTGCCGGCCCGGGACCGCGAACCCGGGCCGCAGCGGCTCCGTGAGCTGTCCAGCCAGGTGGGCTGGGGGATCTTCACCTGGGTCGTGGGGATCGCGTTCTTCTTGCCGGTGGCCTGGATGCTGATCACCGCGTTCAAGCCGGAGTCGGCCGCGGAGACCTGGCCGCCCCGGTTCACCTTCCACCCGACCCTGGCCGAGTTCCGGCTGGTCTTCGCCGGGATGGGCCCGTTCCTGACCCACTCGGTGATCGCGACCATCGGCTCCACCATCGTGGTGCTGGTCCTGGGCGTCCCGGCCGCGTACGCGCTGTCGGTGCACCCGGTCAGGCACTGGCGGGACGGGCTGTTCTTCTTCATCTCCACCAAGATGCTGCCGATCGTGGCCGCGATCGGGCCGCTGTACGTGATCGCGCTGAAGCTGCACCTGCTGGACAGCATCTGGCTGCTGATCATCCTCTACACCGCGATGAACCTGCCGCTGGCCATCTGGATGATCCGCTCGTTCATGCTCGAGGTGCCCAAAGAACTCCTGGAGGCGGCGCGGCTGGACGGCGCGGGCCGGATCCGGGAGATCACCGGGGTGATCTTGCCGGTCGTCTCGCCCGGCCTGGTCTCCACCGCGCTGATCTGCGTCATCTTCGCGTGGAACGAGCTGTTCCTGGCGCTGAACCTGACCACGACCAACGCCGCGACGATGCCGATGTACCTGATCAGCTCGGTCCCCCAGGAAGGCCTGTACATCGCGCACCTGTCCGCCGCCGCCACCGTCGCCTCGGTCCCGGTCATCGCGGTCGGCTGGATCGCGCAGCGGTCCCTGGTCCGCGGCCTGTCGATGGGAGCCATCAAGTGAACCAAGACAACGACCTGCCCGGAGGTGCCCGGTGGCTCATGTGAAGTACGTGGCGGCGACCCGCGTGTACACCAAGGACGCCCCGCCCGCGGTCGACGCGCTGGACCTGGACATCGCCGACGGGGAGTTCATGGTCCTGGTCGGGCCGTCCGGATCGGGCAAGACCACCGCGCTGCGGATGCTGGCCGGGCTGGAGCCGCTGGACGGCGGCCGGGTCGAGATCGGCGACCGGGACGTGACCTGGGTGCCGCCCAAGGACCGCGACATCGCGATGGTGTTCCAGAACTACGCCCTGTACCCGCAGAAAACCGTCGCGGAAAACATGGGCTTCGCGCTGAAAATGGCCCACGTCCCCCGCGATGAACGCGAACGCCGGGTCAAACAAGCCGCCCGGCTGCTCGACCTGGACGACGAGCTCCTGGCCCGCAAGCCCAAGGCGCTGTCCGGCGGGCAGCGGCAGCGGGTCGCGATGGGACGCGCCATCGTCCGCGAACCCCAGGTCTTCTTGATGGACGAGCCGCTGTCCAACCTGGACGCCAAGCTCCGCGTCCAGACCCGCAGCCAGATCGCCGAACTGCA
>PMST01000183.1 GCA_003168295.1 Actinomycetota bacterium | reverse complement strand
AACGACCGCCCGCGCGGGAACTCCCACAACTCCGAGGTATGACTCAAGAACACCCGCCGCGGCCCTTCCATGTCCAAACGCTACCCCGACCGACGGGCCAGGCCGCTCATAACAGATGTGATCGGTGCCCGAGCCACTTGGAACGGCCGTTGCGGGCGTCGTACGATGTGGGCAAGGCCCCGTAAATGGTATGAGCGGGGCAAGTGGGGAGGAACTCGTGTCACTGCTGCCTGCTCGGTCACTGCTGCCAGGGGAGCCCCACCCACTGCCGATGTAGCGGACGCCCTTGAAGGTTCGGAGAGGTGAGTGATGGATACAAAACCACTAGGGCAGGTCCCTATAACGATAGGAAATATTGCATTTGACGATGCGTTCCCGGCGCGATCCATGGAATTCACCCATGATCTCCCTCTCGATAACCGCCTGACCCTCGCATCGGTCGCGGATCTCGCCGACCGGCTGCCGCGCCGGTCAGTGATTGCCGACACGGCGGAGCAGCCCCTTCTGGTTCCGCAAGGGGGTCCGCCCCGGGGGGCCCTGGCCCGGCCGGGCGACGTCATCCGCGATATGCGCAACGCAAATGCCTGGCTCACCCTGCTCAACGTGGAAGAAGATCCCGGCATGGCGGAACTCATGAACACCCATCTCGACCAGCTCGAGGCGGGTTTGATCGCCAAGCGGGGTAACCGGCAGGGCAAGATGCATAAGCGGGTGGCATTCGTCTTTGTTTCCTCGCCGAATTCGGTCACGCCGGTCCACTTCGACATCGAGCACAGCCTGCTGATGCAGGTCAGCGGGAAGAAGACGGTCAGCATCGGGCGCTGGGAGAACGACGAGGCTCGACGGCACGAGGTCGACAGGTACTGGGACGGCTCCCACGGGCGGATCGAGTCTCTGCCTCCGGAGGTCGCCACGTACACCATGACGCCGGGCCGGGCGGTGTATATCCCCCCGGGCACGCCGCACTGGGTGCATAACGGTCCCGACATCTCGTTGTCCGTGACCCTCACCTATTTCACCGCGGCCACCGTGCGCGAGAACCGCATCGAGGACTTCAACGCGCACCTGCGGCGGCGGCACCTGAAGCCGCGGGAGCCCGGACGTTCCGCCGCCGTTGACACGGCCAAGGTCTGCGCCCTGGGCGCCTGGGCCGTCGGGCGCCGTCTTCGGTCCGCCGCGGCCGGCCCGAAGCGGCAGCACGACCAGGACGCGGCCGAGGGAGCCGGATACCGGGTGGCCGGGAGCTAGCCGGTCAGCCCTTCCACCGGGCCACGGCGGAACGGCCGAACCGAACGCACCGGACCGCCGTCCGCGTCGCCTGGTACGTCGCCGCCCGGGTGACGCCGCCCAGCTGGCCTGCCACGCCCGTGCCCGCGACCAGCCGCAGCATCTCCCGATGCTTCGGCGCGAACCGTCCCTTGTACGGCTCGTCGCCGCGCAGGAAGTCCACTTCGCCGAAGCCCCGGGTGCACGCGTCGTCGATGATGGCGGCGAGCAAGGCGGTGGTGACATCGCGCCAGCGGCGATCGGTGAGCCGGGCGCTCTGATACAGGCTCACCCGGTTGGCCACCTCGAACGCCGTCACGGTCGCGACCACCAGGTCGTCGTGCCCGAGTTCGTGGACGACCGCCTCATCGGCCGCGCAGCCGCCGGCGAATCCGGCCGCGAAGCGGTCGAAGACGGGCAGGAAGCCGGACCGGCTTCCCCACTGGGCCTGGTGGAGTTCGCGCAGGATGTCAAGGCGGGGGAGGGCGGCCGGGCCGCGGAAGGCCTGATGCGTCACGCCCTCGGCCGCGAGGCGCTTGGCGGAGACCCGCAGGTTCTTGCGGAACTGCGCGGGCAGGCTGGCCCGGTATTTCTCTGGGCTGTCGGGCAGCGGCGTGAAGGGGGCCACGAGCATGGGCTCGCGGCGGACGCGGCCGGGCAGCGCCTGGAGCAGCCGTGACCCGGGCCGGATGCCCCTGAGGTCCAGGAGGCGCTCACCGGGACGACCGAGCCAGTCCCGGAGCAGGCTGACCACCGCCGCCTCGTCGCCGGGGGCGGCGAGCAGGTCGAGATGATCCGGGCACAGCGACCCGTCTCCCATCATCCGGATGCTGAGCATGGGGTGGCGCCACTCCAAGGCGAGGCCGCCGAGGAGGCGCGTCCCGTCGACGACCAGCAGGAAGTGACGGCCAGGCCCGCCGGCCCCGGTCAGCCACCACGACCGCAGGAAGGGCGACGGAAGCGGGGAAGCATCCACCAGCTCATCCCACTGCGCCGCCCACCCGCCGAGGCGGGGGACGTCGAGCAAGCGAGGCGGAGCCACGTCAGTCCCCGCTGCCGTCAAGATCAGCCGTCCGCGGGGCCCGGCTACCGGAGCGGCTGCCCGCCGCCGCCAGGTAAACCTGCGCCAGCTGCTCCGCGCAGGACTCCCAGCTCGGCAGCTGAGCGTGCTCCAGCGGCGCAGTCGACGACATGGCCGCGACAAGCTCCCCGGCGACAACCGCGGCAGGCGCGCCGGGCGGCACGCCGCGGACCCACCCCGCCGCGACAAGCTCGCCCACGCCGGCAACGTCGTAACCCACGACCGGTCGCGCGAGGGACAAGGCCTCCATCATCGCCACCGGGTGCGCCTCATAGTCCGACAGGGCGGCCACGACGGCCGCCTCGGCCAGCGCGGTGGCCATGGCCTCGCGATCCGCCGACGGGATGTGCCTGATGCTGACCCGGTCGGAAACGCCAAGCTCGCCAGCGAGATTAAAAAGCTCACGCTCGTACGGACCGCTTCCCAAAATCAGCAGGTGGGCTTCGGGGATCTCCTGCATAACGTGCGGCAGGGCCGCAATAACCCGGTGATGTCCCTTATACCGTTCTAGTCGGCCAACGGAAACAATTCGACCCGGAACGGCAGTCGTACCAGCCCCAGGCAACGGCAACGCTCCGCCGTTCCGAATCACCGTGACCCGCTTGTCTCCCAGGCGGCCTTGCCGGGCCAGGGCGGCCGCCTCGAATCGGCTGACCGCGATAAGCGACACGGCGTTTCGCAGCAGCGGGCCGGCCAGCCGCCATTGGGTGGTGCGCAAGGCGTTCCGCAGCCGGGAGGAGTGCCCGCCGGTGTGAAAGGTAATCAGATAGGGCAGGCCGGCCCGCCGCGCGGAGGTCATGGCGAGCCATGGCACCAGCGTGTGAATGCCCTGGCAGTGGACGAGGTCCCAGCTGCGCTGCCCGATCACGGCCGCGATCCCGGGGGCGAGGTAATAATCCCGCTCGCGCGGCCAGGCCGGGACGCGCAGCACCGAGAAACCCTCGACGGCCTCCCGCCGCGGCAGGAGGCGGGACCGGTCGGTGGTGAGCACGGTGATCTCGAAGCTCCCCCGCGCCGCGAGGCGCCGTGCGACCTCGTGGACGTGCATCTCGGTCCCGCCCACCTCCGGAAGATAACGCGGGCAGACCATGAGCACGCGGAGACGTATCACGGAGCGACCCGCGCGTAAACGGCCTCGAGGCGCTCCACGACGGCCGATGCCGTGAATTGCCTGACGCTTTTCTGCGCCCCGGCAGAGAGGCGGGCGCGCAGGTCAGCATCGGTCAGCAAGCGGGCCATGGCGCCGGCGAGCTGGTATTCATCGCCGGGCGGCACCAGAAGTCCGCTTTCCCCGTCGGCGATCATGTCGACTATTCCGCCCGTGGTCGTGGCCACCACCGGGCGGCCGCTGGCCATCGCCTCCAGCACGGTCGTCGGACAGGCGTCAAGGCAAATCGACGGCAGCGCCGCAAAAAGACAACGGCGAAACGCGGCCATAACGTGATCGTGCGGCCACTCAGCGCATATTTGAGCACCGTCGGGAAAGCGCGCAGGCGTGTCTGGCGTGCGCCGCCCGATCAGCAGCAGCGGCGGACGTTTCGGGCCGAGCGACTCGTACGCCCGGAGCAGCGTCGGCAGGCCTTTATCTCTGGATAGCTCGCCGACAAAAAGGAGGAAGTCCTCATCCGGCAAGCCCGCTGGAATGCCTTCTTTCCCCTCCGCCGCATCACCAGCGCGCCCCAGGACGACCTCGTCCAGGACGAAGTTCGGTATCACGCTGGCGTTCGGGCCGGCCAAGATGTGGTTGCCGCTGGCGACGGCGTTGCTCACGCTGACCACGTGGTCGATGGCCCGGTGTTTCCAGGGACGCATCATGGCCGTCGCGG
>PMST01000259.1 GCA_003168295.1 Actinomycetota bacterium | reverse complement strand
GATGTGACTGGTTTGCCGAAGTACGCCGAGTAGTAATAGGGAAAACGCGTAGACGCTCGCACCGCCGGATGCTGTTGATGCGGGGACGTCCTCCTGGTGCGATAGTTCGGTGGCGAGCTCACTGCCATTACCCAGCTACTCCGTAATGACCAATATGGCGTAGCAAGCCAGGAGTGCCGCCTCCGGCCCCCGGCATGAACGAACGCCCGTGGAACCCCCCGTCAGGACCGGCAAAGTCAATGGCTGGCGTACCGGGCGGGCCGCGGCGCCGGAGCAGGCCCCCAGCCGTTCCCCGGCCCTGTCACTATCTCGTGTCGGCGAGATGCGTCGCGGTCGCCTCTCCGGCGCCGAAGATGCGCCGGTAGGAGTCTTCGCCGTAGCTCGTCGGCAACGGTTCGCGCTCGACGAGCTTGAACGTGCGCCGACCGTCCGGCTGCCGCTCGGCCCGCAGGAACAGCGCCGTGTCCAGTTGCTGGGCGTAAAAGCTGTGCGCGAGGTCGTACATGTGGGTGACGAAAAAGACCTTGATCTGCTTGTCGAGCATGGCGCGCACGACCTGCCGGGCGATCTCCGATCCTTCCCGTTCGTTGGTGGAGGCGAACGATTCGTTGCACAGCAGGATGGAGTTGGCCGTGATCTGCCCGGCGATCTCGCTCATCCTGGCCAGCTCCTCGTCGAGCTTGCCGCCTTGCATCGTGGCGTCCTCTTCGCGCTTGTAGTGCGTGAAGACTCCGGCGCAGACGTCGGCGCGGAACAACTGCGCGCCGACGAACATGCCGCTCTGCATCATCAGGTGGGCGAGGCCGAGGCTGCGCAGCAAGGTCGACTTTCCGCCCTGGTTGGCGCCGGTGATCATCGCGAGCGACTTGCCGTCGGCGCGCAAGTCGTTGCCTACGACCCGGTCCGGGAGGTGGAGCGTCAGGCTGACGTCGTAGAGACCATCCGCGGTGAGTGTGCGCTGGCCTGCGGCGAGCGGGACGGGGAAGCAGGCGGGCTCGCCCTTCGCGTCGAGCCGCTCGCGCAGGTTGAGACAGCCCAGATAGAAGGCAAGTTCGATGCGGAGCATGCTGAAGAAGCTCTTTACGTGGTCGGCCGACTGCGCGACCGCGTTTGCGACGTGGTTGATCCCCTTTCCGCGGATCTCCTCCAGCGCCTTGAAGCCGTTCTCGTCGCGGGCCGGGATCGTGAAGGTGTAGCCCGGTGAGCGGTTCCCGAACGGCAGCCGCTCGGTCCAGCGCTGCTCCCGCTGCCTCCGGACGATGTAGCGGCGGCCCTTGTTGCCCTTGGCGAGCTCGGCGCTCTCGAGCACGCCGCGCCTGAATTCAAGCTCGTGCAGGTGATGTTCGACCGTCTGCAGGTAATCGTCTGAGAGCTCTTCGCTGAGCATGGCGAAGAAGCGCCTGAACCCTTCAGAGCTGAAGTTCCCGGCTTGCTGCTCCGCGGTCTGCCGGAGCCGCCTGAGGACCTCGACCTGCAGCTTCAGCACTCGGACCGAGCGATGAATGGTGTTGTCGGGCGTCGACAGGAGCCAGAGGGAACTGACCTGCCTCTCATTCTCCAGGGCATCGATCGCGAGCTGGTAGAGCTGCCTGACGGTCTCGGGGTGCTCAAGGCAGTCTGCGAGCACCTGCTGGCGGTACACGATCGCGTCGGGATCGCTCAGGCTGGAGAGGATGGCCCGCCTGGCCACCTCGAACAGGAACTCGTCGCCGGCCGCCATCGCGTTCCAGAGCGTCTGGAGCTCCAGGTCCTGGGTCAGCACGGCGTCGTTTCCCGGTGCCGCCGCGATCGGGCCGGAGTTCCGCTCGCGCTGAAGGTTCCGCCTGACGTTGGCGATCGCGAGCAGGTCGCCGCTCGCCATGGCGGCGAAAATAGCGTCCCGCAGTCCCGGCTTCACGGCGATGTCCTGGTCTTTATGCAGCAGGAAGACCTTCACGAGCCGATCCTCTCCATCAGGCGCTGGTACGTCAGGCCGTACTTTCCGGCGATCGCCGCGGCGTAGGCGAGCCCGTCAGCTGGCTTGCGGACGAGCTTGAACGTCCGCTGCGCCGGGTTCTCGGGCACAATCTGGCTGACCATGCTCACGGTCGCCTCGCTCAGCGATGCGATCTCGTCAACGAAGGTCACATACACGCCGAGCAGGCCGAGCTCCCGGATCCGCCGTATCACCTCGGTGCCGACGAAGAGCGCGTCGTTGAGCGTGGTCGAGTTGAAGCTCTCGTTCATCACCAGCACGCTCTGGCTCGTCGCTTGCTCCAGGATCTCGTGCACGCGGACGAGCTCGTCCTCGAACTTGCCGCGGAGCGTCTCGATGTCCTCCTCCCGCTCGAAGTGCGTGTAGATGCGGTCGGGCAGGAACAGCCGTGCGCTCTGGCCGGGAACAGGCAGGCCAAGGCCGGCGAGAAAGTGGAGCTGGCCGAACGTCCGGGCGAAGGTGGTCTTGCCGCCGTTGTTGGGACCGGTGACGACGAAGATCCGCTCCGGACCTTCGAGGTAGAAGTCGTTGCCCACCACCGTTCCGCCCCCGGGCACGAGCTTGGCCGCCAGCGCCAGGTCGAACGTCTCCTCGGCGGCGATGTCCTTGGCGCGGGCGGAAACGCGCGGGTAGCAGAACGGCAGGCCAGCCGCCTTCAGCGGTCCGATCAGATGGAGATAAGCGAGGTAGAACTGCATCTCGCGGTCGAACCGGCCGACCGTCGCGTCGAGGTAATCGCGATGGCGGCTGCCGTACTCGGCGAGCGTGCGGAATACGTCCGGATTCAGCCTCGCTACCCGGTCGAGGATCTGAGCTTCGACGTGGCTCATGTCTACGGAGTCGCGCAGCCGTACCAGGTAGCTCTTTACCGCTCCCTGCTCGAACTTCGCGAACGTCTCTTCCACCTCGGCGCTGTAGTCGGGCTCGCCTTCGTAGTTGCTGACCGTGACCCGGGCTCCGTTGATCCGGATCGTGTACCGCACCCCGGCTAGCGCCTCCTTCAGCGCCTTCGTCTGCGCCGCGATCGAGGTAAACCGCTCGGAGGCAGCGTATCCGGCGAGGTAGTCGCAGAGCGCCTGAAAGCCACGCGAGGCCACATCGAGCCCGCCGAGCTCTTCCGCGAGCGAGCAGACCGCCTCACAGTAGATCTCCACGGCGTCCAGGAACCAGGCCTGCTTCTGCAGCGGGTAGTAGAGTTTCGCCGCCTGTGCGAGGTGATCGCGCATCCGCCCCATCGTTTCCGCGAACCTCGTGACCGACTCGAGCACAACGGGTTGCTCGAGGTCGCGCAGCACCTCATGCCGGTAGCCGACAGCGGCCACGTCGTGCAGCGACGCGTAGAAGAACGGCTTCAGGTCGTACTGCTCCCGGCCGGCAATCATCAACTCCAGCACCTGATCCAGATTCAAGTCGGAGAAGAAGTCCGGCTCCTGCCGCCCGTCAACGCCAGCGCCGCTCGAGGGCTGCTCGAAGAGGATGCTCAGGAAACGCGCTTCACCGGCATCAGGACCCGATCTCACGCTGGCGGACACGCCATCTGCCGAGGACGGCAAATCGGAACCAACCTGACTAAGACTCTTCATCAGCTTCCACCGTTCTCACTCGGTAGAAGCCATCAGCCGTCACGGCAGTTTCAGGCGGGCTCCATCACCTATGCGACGATTTTACCAAGCGTGGCTCCGCCCGAGACCATCGAGCTTCCCTGCTCGCCGGAGGCTGCCGCGGTCAGCCAGGCACTGAACGAGAGCAGACCGGGACCCAGAATCCCGTGCATGTTCCCTGGCCGCCGTCGCTGTGGCTCAGGACGCATGCGACCGTGATCACCGTCCCGACTATCACGAACAGCAGAGCCGGTATGACCCACTGCAGGCCCACGTATCCGGGCATCGGGCGCAAGTGCCGGCTCGCGCCGACCAGGCGGCGGCGGTGGTGCGGCTTTCGTCGCGAGCCGACCAGGATGTCCTCCTGGGCCGGCATCTCCTCCCCCGAGGCCAGCCGAGTGAACGTGGTGAGCAACGCGGCCAGTTGGGGATCGGATCCAGCCAGCCCGTCCTTGATCGATTCCAGGGCCCCCTGTTCCCACGCGCTGAGGCTCATCACCGGTCCTCCTTATCGCATGACCGTGTCTCTGGTTTCGCTCGGGCGTCATGGGAGGACATGCGGCGGAAGCAGTTGAGGGACGTAAGCCATCGAGAGGGCCTCCACCCGTCACAGCCTTGATGACGCCGGAACTTGGGTAGAGGCCATCAGCCCGGACACTGACGCCCGGGTACTACGCGAGCCTCATCGCGTGACAAGATCGGGATACCAAGGTCGGCTACATACCCGGAAAAGCACCCCGGCCCGCCTGCCCGAATCCCGGGTAACGACATGAAGGAGTCCTTGGGGTGGCGGCTACGATGCCCGCAGGACCGGGCAGTTCGGTACCGGCCGGAAGGCACGTGTCGCCGCGATGCGCATGGCCGACGAGTTGCGAGAACGCGGCGTCGCCGCAGCGGCGATGTTCAAGCCATCGATGGGCGGCTGGATTGTGCAGATCTACCCCGGCGGCATCCGGCGCCGACCCTGACCGACTCAACGGGGCAGTGCCTCAGGCAGGACGAGCGGGCCGTAAGGCTCAGGCGCGCCCACACGATTCCGCTGGCTCGGTGGTGAGGGCGGCAACTCTCCTCCCGCCGGGAACGAGCGGCTCAGTCCGCTGGCTGGCTGGCTGGCTCGCTGGCCGGGTGCGGGCGCGGACGATCAGGATGAGCGGGATCGCGGCCAGCGAAGTCGGCCGCGCCGACGGCAGGGAGGTCCGGGTGGCCAAGGTCAGCGAAGACGAGGTCCTGCTGCTGTGGCGGGCCCTGATGGCGTACCGTTCGGGCCCCCGCCCGGCGTGCCGCGCCACAGGCAAGCCACCGCGCAGCCGGTGCCCACTTTACGGCGGGTGCCCGCGCTGGAGCGGACCGGATGACTACCTGGCGGTCATGGACGAAACGCCGGAGGAGACCGAACGCAGGCGGTCAGCGTGGCCCTGCACTCGGCTCGGCGACCTGCTCTCTCCCGACCTGCGGCACATCGGACCCGCCTGACCTGGCCCATCAGCGCATCATGATCATGCGATACTGCTATCTCGGCGATGAAGCTCGCCTGAACCGCCGGCCTGGCTGATGGCTTCTGCGGCACAACGTGCTGGTGGAGGCGGGTGTGACCACTACGACGGTGCCGTTCAGGAGCATTCTGTTCGACCGGCCTACGGATGCCGTCGAACGTGCGGACCCAGCGGTATTCACCGATCTCAACCTCGATCAGGTCTTCGCCGGGGTGACGGCCGGGCGCTGGGTGGGCCGGGGACGAGACAGCGCGCGTCATGTTAAAGTGAAGCTGA
>PMST01000551.1 GCA_003168295.1 Actinomycetota bacterium | reverse complement strand
CGGAACGGTCCGGGCCCAGGGTGTCGGCGATCAAGTAATTCCCCAGTTCTGAGGGGGTAGCGATCACGTAATTCCCCGCCTCGATCACGTAATTCCCCATGGGGATGACGTGCGTGTCGTGGTGGACCTGGCCATCGAGAAGGAGCAACGTTCCTCCCGTCTAGGGCGGGGGGCCGATGGCAAGGAGAACGTTCGACGTGATCGACGTGACCGAGATTCTGGTGCACTGGCATGCGGGCAGATCGCTGAGCGAGATGTCGCAGAGCCTGGGGGTGGACCGTAAGACGCTGCGAAAATATGTCGGGCCGGCGGCGGCCGCGGGCATCGTCCCGGGCGGGCCCGCCAAGAGCGAGGAGGACTGGGCGGAGCTGGTCCGGGGCTGGTTCCCGGAGCTGGCCGATACGCGGCTGCGGCAGGTGACGTGGCCGGCGATCGCTGAGCACCACGACTACATCGTGGGGCAGCTCACGGCGCGGGTGCGGATGTCGACGATCCACCAGCGGCTGCGAGATGAGCGGGGCCTGGCGGCCAGCGTGGCGAGTTTCCGCCGGTACGTCAATGCGAACCTGCCGGAGGAGATCCGCCGGTCGCAGGTCACGGTCTGGAACCCGCACCCGGCCCAGGCCGGGGAGCAGGCGCAGATCGACTACGGGCAGCTCGGCCGGTGGCTGGACCCGGTCACCGGGAAGCTGCGCACCGTGCAGGCTTTCGTGATGGTGCTGGCCTGCTCGCGGCACATGTTCGTGCGGCCGGTGCTGAGGATGGACCAGCGGTCCTGGACCGAGTGCCACGTCGCCGCGTTCGAGTTCTTCGGCGGGGTGCCGTCGCGGCTGGTACCGGACAATCTGAAGACCGGGGTGGACAAACCCGGTCTTTACGATCCCAAGCTCAACCGGTCCTATGCCGAGATGGCCGCGCATTACGGCTGCCTGATCGACCCGGCCCGGGCGCTGAAGCCCCGCGACAAGGCCAGGGTCGAGCGGCCGATGCCCTATGTCAGGGACAGTTTCTGGCGGGGCCGGGAGTTCGCGTCGCTGCCGCAGATGCAGGCCGCGGCGGTCCGCTGGTCACTGGACGTCGCGGGCCGCCGGGCCTGCCGGCCGCTGGACGGCGCCGCCCCGGCCGCGGTGTTCGAAGCGGTCGAGAAGGACACGCTGCGGCCGCTGCCCGGCGAGCCGTTCGTGCTGGCCACGTGGGCGACAGCGAAGATCGGCCCGGACATCCACGCCCAGGTCGACCGGGTGCTCTACTCCATCCCGTGGCGGCACATCGGCAAGACCGCCGACGTGCGGATCACCGGCACGATGGTCCAGTTCTTCATCAGCGGGCAGCTCGTCAAGACCCACCCGCGGAAGATCCGCGGGAAGCAGACCGACTTCGGGGACTACCCGCCGGAGAAGATCGCGTTCCACATGCGGACCCCGGCCTGGTGCCGCCGCCAGGCCGCCGCGATCGGCCCGTCGTGCGAGCAGGTCATCGCCGATCTGCTGGCCGAGAACGCGCTCTACCGGCTCCGCTCGGCCCAGGGCATCATCGGGCTGGCCGACAAGCACCACCCGGGCCGGCTCGAGGCCGCCTGCGCCAGGGCGATCACCGCCGGAGACCCGTCCTACCGGACCGTCAAGGGCATCCTGGCCGCCGGCACCGACCGCGACACGGTACCCGCCGCGGCCGGGGACGGCGGCGCGGCCGCGTTACTGCGCGGCCCCGCCTCGTTCGCGAACGTCATCCCGCTGCCCGGCACCCTCACCAGCGACGCGGTCCGGCCCGGCGACGCGGCGGAGATGACGCCGTGACCGTCACCGTCACCGACCGCAGCGCGCTGGCCGCCGCGCTCCGCCAGCTGAAACTGTCCGGCATGCTGGACACCCTGGACGCCCGCCTGTCCCAGGCCCACGCCGGGGAACTCGGCCACCTGGACTTCCTGCAGGTCCTGTGCCAGGACGAGATCTCCCGCCGCGACACGATGTCCCTGGCCCGCCGGATCCGCCGGGCCCGCTTCGAAACCCCCGCCACCTTGGAAGGCTTCGACTTCGCCGCCGCGCCCAAGCTGCCCGCCGCGCAGATCCGCGACCTCGCCGCGCTGCGCTGGCTCACCGGCGGGGAGTCCGTCATCTGCTACGGGCCCGTCGGGGTCGGCAAGAGCCACATCGCCCAGGCCCTGGCCCACCTGGCCATCCGGGCCGGAGCCGAGGCCCGGTTCATGAAAACCAGCAGGGCCCTGGCCCACCTGGCCGGCGGCCACGCCGACCGCACCTGGGACAAGCGGCTCGCCGAGCTCACCCGCCCTGCCGTCCTGGTCCTGGACGACTTCGCGATGAGGGAACTGACCCCCGCCCAGGCCGACGACCTCTACGAGCTCATCACCGAAAGAGCCGGGAAATCACTGATCCTGACATCCAACCGGGCACCCGCCGACTGGTACCCGCTGTTCCCCAACCCCGTCGTCGCCGAATCCCTCCTGGACCGGCTCATCAACAACAGCCACCAGGTCTTCATGAACGGACCCAGCTACCGCCCGAACAAACGGCCCGGGCGTGTCATCCCCACCGGGACCACGAGCGGCAGCTAAAATAAGAACACGGCCAGGACCTGGGGAATTAC
>PMST01000641.1:75771-83138 GCA_003168295.1 Actinomycetota bacterium | reverse complement strand
CCCGGCATCAGGGTCGACACCGGGGTCGCGGCGGGTGACGTCATCCCGCCGCAGTTCGACTCCATGATCGCCAAGGTGATCGCCTGGGGCCGGGACCGGGCCGAGGCGCGGGCCAGGCTGTCCCGCGCGCTGCGGCAGACCACCACTGTCATCAGGGGCGGGACCACGAACAAGGCTTTCCTGCTTGACCTGCTGTCCCGGCCGGAATTCGTGCGCGGTGAGGTCGATACGACCTGGCTGGATGCGATGATGGCCGACGGGTACGCCCCGCCCCGGCGGGTCGACGTTGCCCTGCTGGCTACGGCGTTCGAGGCGTACGAGGCGTACGCGGGGAGCCAGCAGGACCACCTGTTCGCCTCCGCCGAGCGCGGCCGCCCCGAGGTCGGGCACGAGACGTCGCTCCAGGTCGATGTCCGGGCCGGCGGGCAGGCCTACCGGCTGCGGGTGTCCCGGACCCGGCCGCGCCGGTATCAGGTGGAACTCGATGACCGTTCGGTGGAGGTCGACGTCGAGCGATCGGGCCGGTTCGAGCTGCGGCTGAGCGTCGGCGACGAAAGCTTCGACGTGCTCTCGGTCGCTCAGGGCCCCGACTACCTCGTCGAGGTCGACGGCGCGGTGCACCGGATCTCTGGCGGCGAGGCCGGACTGGTCCGCGTCCCGGCCCCGGCCATGGTGGTGGCCATCCCGGTCGCGGTCGGTGACGAGGTCGCGGCAGGCGACGTCGTGGCCGTGGTGGAGAGCATGAAGCTGGAGACCGCGCTGCGGGCCCCCGTGGCCGGCCGGGTCGCCGACCTGTACGCCGACGTCAACACCCAGGTCGAGAGCGGCGCCAAGCTGATCCGGATCGAACCGGACGCCGATGAGGCCGACGACGCGAAGTCGGACGCCCGGGCCGACCTGAGCGCGCTGACCAGCGCGGTCGCCTCTGAGCGCGACCCGGCCGAGACCGTCGCCGACGCGCTGGCGGCGCTGCGCTCCGGCGTGCTCGGCTTCGACCTCGACGAGGCTGCGGCCAGACGGCAGCTGGACAGGCTGGCCGCGGCCCGAGCCGATCTGGCCGCCGACGACTCGCCCGCGGACGACTCGCAGCCGTCTGCCGGCGACTCCCAGCTGCTGGCCGCCGAGGCGGAAATCCTGCGGATCTTCGCCGACGTGTCCGCGCTGTGGCGCAACCGCCGGACCTCCGGCGAGTCCGAGGCCGGCGACGAGGCCGCCGTGGACGCCGAGGCGGCCCGGAACCCGCAGGAGTATCTGCACGCCTACCTGCGGTCGACCGACGCCGACGCCGAAGGCCTGCCCGAGTCGTTCCGGATCAAGCTGCGCCGGACCCTGGCCCATTACGGCCTCACCGACCTGGAGCCGTCGGCCGAACTGGGGCCGGCCCTCTACCGGATCTTCCTGGCCCACCGCCGGGCGGCCGCGCAGGTGCCGGCGGTGGCGGAACTGCTGCGGTGGCGGCTGCGGCACCCCGAATCACTGCCGGACGATGCCCGCGACGATTACCGGCGGGTCGTCGATCAGCTGGTGTCGGCCACTCAGCTGCGGCATCCGACGATCGGCGACCTGGCCAGGCAGGTGCGTTACCGCTGCTTCGACGCCCCGCTGATCGCCGCCGAGCGGGCCCAAGCCCAGCAGCAGGTGCGCGCCGAACTCGACCGGCTATCGCCGGACCCGCAGGCCAGGGCGGCCCAGATCGACGCCATCGTCGCCTCGGGCGAGGAGATCNNTACCGGATCAGGCCCCTGAAGAACGTCCAGGTCACCGAGCGGGGCGGCCGGCCGCTCCTGACCGCCGAGTATGTCCACGACGGACGCGACTACCAGGTCATCGCGACCGTGGCCGACGGCAGCGAAAACGTGTCCTGGACCGACCTGCTCCCTGATGAACTCCCGTCCGGCCGCACCGCGCTCGTCGATCTCTACGTCACCTCCCAGGCGCCCGAGGCCGACGGCGACGCCGGCCCCGGCGCCCGCGCGGACCAGATCCGCGGCCAGCTCGGCTCCATCCCGGCCGCCGTCGGACGGGTCGCGGTCGCGGTCCGCCGGGCTGACGGGGAGAACCGCGGCGGCCCGGGCTGGTTTACCTTCTATGACGATCCGAACGGGACGGTGGCCGAAGACCGGGCGCAACGCGGCTGGCATCCGATGGTCGCCGAACGGCTGGGCTTGTGGCGCTTCTCCGGATTCGAGCTGACGCGGCTGCCCGCGGCCCCCGACGTGCACCTGTTCCGCATCCAGGGCCGCGAGGTACCCGACGATCAGCGCCTCATCGCGCTCGCCGACGTCCGCGACCTGACCGTCCTGCGCGACGAGGACGGGCAGATCCGCGGCCTGCCGCAGCTTGAGCGCATCCTCGACGCCTGCCTGGACAGCCTGCGCGCCGCCCGCTCCGCCCACCGCGAGCTGGCGAAGCTGGACTGGAACCGCGTCAAGCTCTATGTCTGGCCGGTCATAGACGTGCCGCTCACCGAGCTCGACCAGGTCATCCGCTCGCTGGCGCCGCGCACCGAGGCCCTGGGGCTCGAGCAGGTGATGGTGCAGTTCCGGACGGCCGACGGCCAGGCCGCGAACGCGCAATCCCGCGAGCTGACGCTGCGGATGTCCCGCCCGCCGGGGGCGGGGCTGACGCTGCGCATCACCGACCCGCCATCCGAGCCGCTACGCGAGCTGAACTCCTACACCCAAAAGGTGATCCGGGCCCGCCGCCGCGGGGCCGTGTACCCGTACGAGCTCATCCCGCTGATCACCCGCTCGCCTGACTCCGGCGGCACCCCGGGCACGTTCACCGAGTACGACCTCGACGACACCGGTGCCACGGTACCGGTGGACCGTGCTCCGGGCCGCAACACCGCGAACCTGGTCCTTGGTGTGGTCAGCACGTCCACGAAGCGGTACCCCGAGAGAATCCGCCGGGTCGTCCTGCTGGGCGACCCGACGCGCGCGCTGGGTGCGCTCGCCGAGCCCGAGTGCCGTCGGATACTCGCGGCCATCGGCCTGGCGCGGCGCCTGCACGCCCCGGTGGAGTGGTTCGCCATCTCGGCGGGGGCGAAGATCTCGATGGATTCGGGCACCGAGACCATGGACTGGATCTCCCGGGCGCTGCGCGGGATCGTCGAGTTCACCCAGGACGGCGGGGAGATCAACGTCGTGGTCACCGGGATCAACGTCGGCGCGCAGCCGTACTGGAACGCCGAGGCCACCATGCTCATGCACACCAAGGGCATCTTGATCATGACCCCGGACTCGGCCATGGTCCTGACCGGAAAGCAGTCGCTTGACTACTCTGGCGGGGTCTCCGCCGAGGACAATTTCGGCATCGGCGGCCACGACCGGATCATGGGCCCCAACGGCGAGGCGCAGTACTGGGCTCCCGACCTGTCCACCGCGGTCGACGTGCTGCTCACGCACTACGAACACACCTACATTGCGCCCGGCGAACGCTTTCCCCGCCCGGCCCCGACCGCTGATCCGGCCGACCGGGATATTTCCACCTCGCCGCACAACGCCCCCGGCGGCGACTTCAGCGCGCTCAGCGAGATCTTCGATCCGGCCAGCAACCCCGAGCGCAAGAAGCCCTTCGACGTGCGCTCGCTGGTGTCCGGCGTGGTCGATGCCGACCACCCGGCGCTTGAGCGCTGGGCGGACATGGCCGACGCCGGGTCGGCCGTGGTGTTCGACGCGCACCTGGGCGGGCAGCCGGTCGAGCTGATCGCCTTTGAGTCACGCCCGCTGCCACGCCACGGGTCCGACCCGGTGGACGGTCCGTCCCAGTGGACGGCCGGCACGCTGTTCCCCCGCTCGTCGAAGAAGACAGCGCGGGCGATCAATGCGGCCAGCGGGAACCGCCCGGTGGTGATCCTGGCCAACCTGTCGGGGTTCGACGGGTCGCCGGAATCGCTCCGCCAGCTCCAGCTGGAATACGGCGCCGAGATCGGCCGCGCGGTGGTCAACTTCGACGGCCCGATCGTGTTCTGCGTGGTCTCCCGCTATCACGGCGGGGCGTTCGTCGTGTTCTCCGGGACCCTCAACGACAACATGGAGGTCGCCGCCGTCGAGGGCTCCTATGCCTCGGTGATCGGCGGCGCGCCTGCCGCTGCGGTGGTGTTCGCCGCCGAGGTCAACAAGCGCACCAGCGCCGATCCCCGGGTGGCCGGCCTGCAGACCCGCATCGCCGAGGCCACCGCTAACGGCGACGACGCCTCGCGGCTGCGGGCCGAGCTGGCCTCAGCCTGGCCCGCCGTGCACTCCGAGAAGCTCGGGCAGGTCGCTGACGAGTTCGACAACGTGCACAGCATCGAGCGGGCCCGCGACGTGGGCTCGGTCCATACCATCGTCCCCGCCGCCCGGCTGCGACCCTACCTCATCGACGCGGTGCAGCGAGGGATGCAACGCACGCTCACCGCGCTCGGCGAACAGCAGGCCGCCCCCAGGCACCAAAGTAGGCAAGCCTAGGCAGCCACCTCAGCCAGGTCAGCTGCCTCAGCAGCCAGGTCAGCTGCGTCGGCCAGGTCGCCGGAACCGCCGAGGCTGGCGGCCCCCGCGAGGCTGGCGTAGCGGCCATGGCGGGCCATGAGGCTGGCGTGGTCGCCGGCTTCGACGACGCGGCCGTGATCCAGCACGACGATCTGGTCGGCGTTGCGCACGGTGGAGAGCCGGTGGGCGATGGTGATGGTGGTCCGGCCGCGGGCGAGGGCGTCGAAGGCCTTCTGGACGGCACGCTCGGTTTCGGTGTCCAGGGCGCTGGTGGCCTCGTCGAGCACGAGCACGCGCGGGTCCCGCAGCAGGGTCCGGGCGATGGCGATGCGTTGCTTCTCTCCGCCGGAGAAGCGGTACCCGCGGGACCCGACCATGGTGTCGTAGCCGTCCGGGAGCCCGGCGATCAGATCGTGGATCTGGGCGGCCCGGGCCGCGTCTTCGATCTGTTCGTCGGTGGCCTGCGGCTTGGCGTAGCGCAGGTTCTCCCGCACCGTGGTGTGCAGCAGGTAGGTCTCCTGGCTGACCACGCCCACGATGTCGGCGAGGTCGCGGAGCCTGATGTCGCGGATGTCGATGCCGTCGATGCGGACGGTGCCGCTGCTGGGGTCGTACAGCCGGGCGGTCAGCGAGGCGAGGGTGGTTTTGCCCGATCCGGTCTCGCCGACCAGAGCCAGCGTGCTTCCGGCCGGAACGTCCAGGTTGACTCCCGTCAGCGCGGCCCGGTCAGCGCCGGGATAGGCGAAGCTGACGTCCTCGATCCGAACGAGCCCGGTGACCTGCGCCGGGTCAACCTCGACCGGGTCAACGGGGTCGTCGACCTCGACGGGCAGATCAAGGTACTCGAAGATCCGCGCGAACAGGGCCAGCGAGCTGATCACCGAGACGCTCGTGTTGAGCAACCCGGTCAGCGGCCGGAACAGGCTGTTCTGCAAGGTGGTGAAGGCGATCAGGGTGCCGATGCTGANNGCCGGGATCGCGGCGAAGATGATGCTCAGCGAGGCCATCCGCCAGCGCCCGGCTAGCTGGGAGCGCAGCTCAAGGTCGATCAGCCGGGCCGAGGAAGCGGTGAACCGCTCGATCAGGGCCGGGCCGGTGCCCATGGTCTTGGCCAGCTGGATGCCGTTGACCGACAGGCCTTCCTCGATGGTGACGTTCAGGTCGGCCAGTTCCCGCTGCTGCTGGGTGGTGATGGCCCGCCGCATCCTGGCGACCTTGCGGGTCAGGTAGATGGCGGGCGGCATGACGACCAGCGAGATGAGGGAGAGCTTCCAGGACAAGACGGCCATGGCGACCGCGGTGGCGACCGCGGTGGTGAGGTTGGAGGCGATGGAGGTCGCGGTCGAGGTCACGACCGCTTCCATCCCGCCGATGTCGTTCTGGATGCGGGACTGGACTTCGCCGGTGCGGGTGCGGGTGAAGAACGCGATCGACTGCCGCTGCAGGTGACCGAACACGGCGGTGCGCAGTCCGTGCATGACCTGCTGGCCGACCTTGGTGCTGATCCAGGTCTGGATCACGCCCAGGGCCGAGGTGATCGCGGCCACCGCGACCATGCCGATGACCAGCCAGGTCAGCAGCCGCACGTTCTTGTCCGGCCACGCGTTGTCGATAACCGCGCGGAGCAGGAACGGGGAGGCCAGGCTGACGATGGAGGAAGCGACGATGATGGCGGTGACGATGGCCAGCGGCCAGCGGTAGGGGATGAAGAGCTGGCCGATACGGCGCAGCGATACCTCGCGGGCTTGTGCCTTTTCCGCGGCGGTAACGGTCCGGGAGCCGCGGCCGCGGCCCGGCTGATGGGTGTCTCGATTCGTGGGTGGTGACGCCAAGGATTTCTCGATTCTGTCGGGGGTCGGACGGGTTCGGGCCTGCGCTCGGACGCGCGGGTTCCGCCAGCACGATATTGTTGAGGTTACCTCAATGTGAGGTTACAACGCTAGATGCTGATACCCTATTCCCGTGACTCAGGACCGCGACTCAGCCGGCGACGAGACCTTGGCCGAGGCGTTCTGGTCCGTCGCCCGCCAGCTGCGGGAAACCTCCGCCAAGACCCTGGCGCCCTGGGACATCAACCCTTCTCAGCTGCGGGCTCTGCGTGTGCTCACGCGTCGCGGGACGATGCGCCTCTCCAAGCTGTCGGAGTATCTGCACATCGCGCCGCGCTCGGCCACCGAGGTGGTAGACGCCCTCGAATCCCGGGGTCTGGTCCGGCGGAGCCCCGACCCCGACGACCGGCGGGCCACCTTGGTCGAGGCGACCGAGCATGGCCTCGACGTCCTCGAAGCGGTCCGCGGCACCGAGGCGGGGCGGGTCTTCGGCCGGCTGAGCCAGGAGGACCGCGCCCACCTGGCCCGGATCCTCCGTCAGCTCCGGGACTGAGCGCCATCCCGCCGGCCGGCGGCACTCGGGTCAGCCGGTGACAGGCTCCTTCGTCTCCCCGTTGAGGGGCACAGGCGCCGCGCTGACGGGAACGGCGTTCAGGGCGGCGTTGGCGGGCAGGTCGGCGGGCATGGCGAGCGCGGGCAGCGCGGGCATGGCCGGCAGGCTCCGGTCGGGCTGAGCTTGGACAGCCGGAGGTTCGGCTTCGGCGGCGGCCGGGCTGACGTTCCGGGCGGCGCGGTCGAAGAAACGCAGCAGCTCCACCGGGATCGGCATGACCAGGGTGCTGTTCTTCTCGGCGGCGACCTCGACGACGGTCTGCAGCAGCCGCAGCTGCAGGGCGGCCGGGTCGGCGGACATGACCGTGGCGGCCTGGGCGAGCTTCTTGGACGCCTGGTATTCGCCGTCGGCGGAGATGATCCGCGCGCGGCGTTCGCGTTCGGCTTCGGCCTGGCGGGACATCGACCGTTTCATCGAGTCGGGCAGCGAGATGTCCTTGACCTCGACCCGCTC
>PMST01000641.1:0-75766 GCA_003168295.1 Actinomycetota bacterium | reverse complement strand
CCGATCACCGACCGCAGCGAGGTCTGGGCGACCTGGGACACCGCGAAGGTGTAGTTCTGCACGTTGATGAGCGCCTTGACCGGGTCGATGACCCGGTAGTACACGACCGCGTCCACCCGGACGGTGACGTTGTCCCTGGTGATGCCCTCCTGGCCGGGCACGGCCGCGGTGATGATCTGCATATTGACCTTGCGGAGCCGGTCAGAGATCGGGTTAACCCAGGTCAGGCCCGGTCCGCGTAGGTCGGGTAGCATTTTGCCGAAGCGGAAGACGATGCCTTGCTCGTACTGATTAATGACCTTGAAGCCGAACATATCGGCCGTCCCATCCCTGGCGCATGGTGCGCCGGGCTCACCTGGCCCGCGGACGGCACCGGCGTGACTGCCGACGTTCGAAATGCCCCGGGCCCACCTGTATTATCGCACAGCGCCAGCACCCACTGGTGTGGGTAAGGTGACCCTCCTGAGCGCCCGGCGTCCGGACTTCGGTGCACGCCGCAGAACTATCGTGGTAGGGTGTGTCCCATCTGGTTGTAGTGGAAATTCGTGTTCGTGTCACAGCGCCTGCGAAGTTCTGACAGCGGGCGCCGCGGATTTCCAGAGTCCGGCTTTTGAATACAGGCGGCCGTAGCAGCGGGGGTCCGCACATGCGGGTCCCGGAAGTCGTTTAGTAGGAGAAAGCACAAATGCCTCAGGGTACAGTCAAGTGGTTCAACGCCGACAAGGGCTATGGTTTCATCGCCCCCGACGACGGCACGAGCGATGTCTTCGTTCACCACTCAGTAATTCAGGCTGACGGTTACCGTAGCCTCCAGGACAACCAGCGGGTGGAGTTCACCGCCAGCCAGGGCACCAAGGGCCCGCAGGCTGACAGCGTCCAGCCGATCTGATTATCTCAGCACAGCGCAGGGAGCCTAGCCGACGGCTAGGCTCCCTGTTTGCGTCACCCTCACGGTCGGCATCGCCAACTTAAGGCCCCGCTCCTGCGGAATGCTTTGTGAGCTGCCATCCTGATGCCATGCCTTCTGTAGCCGGTCCTGCTGAAACCGGACCACCTGAATCCGCAGGTCATCATGGCCGTTCCCAGGCCTCGGCGTCGGCTACGACCAAACTGCTCGTGTCCTTCGGCGTGGCGATAATCGTGGGAGCGGTCGCCGCGGTATCGGGGATGGGCCGGGCCTCGCCCTTGGTCGCGTGGGACATCCTGGCCCTGGTCTTCTGCAGCTGGGTCTGGTTTACCCTCTGGCCGCTCGATGCGACCTCGACCGCGCAGCACGCCCTGCGTGATGACCCCAACCGCGATCTGGCTGACCTGATCCTGCTCGGCGCGGCCATCGCCAGCCTGGCCGCGGTGGGGTGGGTGCTGTTCCGGGCCGGTAACGCCAACGGCGACCTGAAGTATCTGGAGGCCGGTTTCGCGCTGGTCTCGGTCTTCTTGTCCTGGACCCTGGTGCACACGGTGTTCACCCTGAAATATGCCCGCCTCTATTACTCGGGCGAGACCGGCGGGATCAGCTTCAACGAGACCGAGGCCCCGGAATACAGCGACTTCGCCTATCTCGCCTTCACGATCGGGATGACCTTCCAGGTCTCGGACACCAACATCGGGACCAAGCCGATCCGGCGCACCGCGCTGCGGCACGCCTTGATGTCGTTTCCGCTGGGGGCCGTGATCATCGCGACGTCGATCAACCTGATCTCCGGCCTGGCTAAATAATTCGCGCTGGAGCCGAGACGGGGCGCGGTTTACCGCTGGCCCGCGCCCGTCGGCCCGGCAGCAATTCCTGCATAAACGAATGCGCCGACGGATCTATAACCGGCGCAGCATAAGGACGATAAGCACGATGATGACGATGACGACGACGGTTCCGATGCCGATATACATGGGGTTGCCTCTCCTGGCTCGGCCGGCGGTGCCGGCGTGTCCCAAGCGACTACCCGGCCCGGCCCCGGCTAATCGAGCGGGACCGCTCGACCGCATCCCCGACGGGTCCGCGCGTCGGCCCGAACCTGGCTTAACGGCTGCTCAGCCGCCGTCCCAGGGCGCGATCAAAAGGGCGAAAAATCTTTTTTGCCGAACGGGCGTGGTGCTTCCGCACGCCACGCCAAACGCCCGTCCGGTGGAAATGACACCCCAGGGGTTATTAGGACCCGCCGTTGGCCGAACGACGGACCAGGCGCACCTTGGCATTCGGGTGCTCCCGCCACGTGTTCGCGCCCGAGACCGCCGCCGTCTTGGCCTGCTCCCATTTGAGCTTCGCGATCTGGCTCGGTGGCGTTTCCAGCTCCCGGATCCAGGCCCGGGTCGCGGCGACGACATGCGAGCCGGCCACGGTCAGGCCGGCCAGCGCGACCACGGCGCCGATCCCGACCAGGATTCCGCCTGCGATCAGCGGCCCGGATTCCAGCTTCGGCCAGGCCCCGGCGGGCTGATAGTTCGTTGCGGTGTTAGCCATGGTGCCAGACTAACCCCGGGCCGCGCTCGAGGGAATCCGGCACCTCCACGGGAGGGGCTATGCGCGGCGCTGACGAAGCAGCAGCCGGCGTTCGTCCTCGTCGTAGCCGCCCCAGATGCCGTAGCCCTGGTGGGTGTCCAGGGCGAACGCCAGGCAGGACGGCCGTACCTGGCAGCGCTCGCAGACCGACTTGGCCTCCTTGATTTCCGTCAGGGCCAGGCCGGCCTTCCCGATCGGGAAGAACAGGTCGGTGTCCAGGAAGCGGCAGGCCGCGCCCTCACGCCAGGAGGCACGGCCGTCTCGGCCTGGGTGCGCCGGGCGCGCTCGTCGCTGATGGGCGGCTGGGTCTGGCGAGGCGGTAACGGTCACGACTTCCTCCTGTGGGCGGGTCATGCTGTGGCGCCGGGTTCGCCCTGGTGCGCGAAGTCCTTGCCTCGGATCGCGGCCAGCGACACCACGCCGGATACCAGCGCGATGATGGCCGCGACCAGAAGGATCTGGTTCAGCCCGGTGGTGAAGGCGGTCCGGGTGATCGCGCCCACGGCCTGCCTGGCGGGCGCGGGCAGCTTGGCGATCACCGGTCCGATCTCCCCGGATTGCACGGCGGTGGCGATCCGCGGACCGCTGCGGGCCAGCCCGGGTACGGCGCTCACCTTGGCCAGCACCTCACTGTTGACCTGGTTGGAGAACAGCGTCCCCAGCAGCGCGATGCCGGTGGCGATGCCGACCTGGCGGAAGGTGGAGTTGATGCCCGAGGCCATGCCGGCCCGCTGCGGTGCCACCACGCCGACGGCGGTGGATGCCAGCGGCGGGTTGACCAGGCCGACGCCGATGCCGCCCACGATCATGCCGGGGATCAGGTGGGTCCACGCTGAGCCCGCGTCCAGGCCGCGCATCAGCAGCAGCCCGGCCCCGACGATGAGCAGGCCGGGGCCGATGAGCAGCCGGACCGGCACCCGGGAGGTCAGCCTGCCGGCCACGGTGGAGGTGAGCAGGATGCCGCCGGAGATGACCATCAGCCGGACCCCGGTGCCCAGCGGGGAGTACCCCAGGATGTCCTGGACGTACAGCACCAGGTAGAGCAGCATCGAGAAGATCGAGGCGCTGAGCCCGAACGCCGCCACCGACCCGCCGGCGAAGGTCGGCAGCCGGAACAGGGTCAGGTCGAACATCGGCGCCGCGCTGCGCAGCTCGACGACGACGAAGACCGCGAGCAGCACGGCCGCGGCCGCGAAGCAGCCGAGCACCAGGGCGTCGGTGAAGGAGCGCTGGTTCGACTCGATCAGCCCGTAGACCAGGCTCGACAGCGCGACGGTGAACAGCGAGAAGCCGGCCCAGTCGGGGCGGCTCGCGTGCGGGGCGCGTGATTCGGCCACCTTGAGCACGCTGATGATGACGGCGGCGATGCCGATCGGCGCGTTGACGAAGAAGATCCACCGCCAGGACAGGCCCGTGGTCAGCAGCCCGCCCAGCAGCGGGCCGATGGCCACCGCCAGCCCGGTCACCGCGCCCCACACCCCGAACGCGACCCCGCGGTCCTTGCCGCGGAACGCGTCGGCCAGCAGCGCGAGCGACACCGCGAACATGATCGCCCCGCCGGCCCCTTGCAGGGCCCGGGACAGCTGCAGCATCAGCGTGCTGGCCGCGAAGCCGCACAGCGCCGACGCCAGGGTGAACACGACCAGGCCGATCAGGTACAACAGCCGCCGGCCGTACATGTCCGCCAGGCTGCCCGCGGTCAGCAAGAACGCGGCCAGGGTCAGCGCGTACGCGTCCACGATCCACTGCAGATCCGAGAAGCTGGAGTTCAGCGCCTGCTGGATATCCGGCAGCGCCACGTTGACGATCGTGACATCCAGCAGCAGCATGAACGTGCCCAGGCACACCGCGACCAGCGTCCACCACTTGTTCCCGCGCTGGCTGGTGTCCCGGCGGTGCTGGCCGCGGCCGGGCGGATCCTGCTCGGACAGAGCGGTCCGTGGTTCGGTCAAGACAGGCTCCTTGTGGCTTGGGCCAGAAAGACAGGATGATCTTCCAGTGTTCCACTCTGCCAGGCGTTGCCTGGGCAGTGATCACCCGCCGCGCCGGACAGCCGTTGCGGCGGCCAGCAGGCCCCCGTCACCATGGCCACCGGACATTCTCCGCCGCGGTGACCGGATCGCCGCTCAGCACCCGGGCGTGCACGGCGGCGGCGAGTTGCGGCGTGGCACCGGCTCCCGCCAGCGCCAGCGGAGCGCGCCCGGCGAGCTCGGTGAGCTGCGCAGCGAGCGTCTCGAAGGTCGGTGCGCAGGTCGCGGCCAGCACGACGAGGTCCGGCTGGCTCGCTTCGACCGTCCGGGTGAGCTCCTCGACCGGGGTGTTGCCCCCGAGGTAGTCGATCCTCCACCCGGTGCGGTTCAGCACGATGCCGAAAACCATTAGCCCGAGGTCGTGCAGCTCTCCCGGCGGGCAGGCCAGGACGGCGCGCGGGCCGTGCCCGCTGCCCCAGCCGCGGGCCAGCCCGGCGAGCCGCCCGCGGATGACATTGCTGGCGAAGTGCTCCTGGCAGATGCTGGCGGTGCCCCGCGCCCAGCGCTCCCCGAGCTCGGCCAGGTACGGCATCACCACCTCCCTGAGCATCGCCGGTAGTGAGAGATCGGACACCAGCCGGTCAAGAACGGCCTGGGCGGCCGGCTCGTCGAAGGCATCGAGGGCACGCCCGAGGGCGCCAGACAGCTCACTTGCGATCGAGGGGACGCGATCCGGCCCGGCGGCCTGCTCCGGACCGCCCCGGCCGGAATCACCGCGTGCCCCGCTGTCCTCGCCGAGCACTTCTCGCGCCGCCTCGGCGGCCGACAGGCCACGGGCGAGATGGGCCTGCATCCGGCGCACTCGCAGCGCGTCCGCCTCGGAGTACAACCGGAAGCCGCCCGCGGAGCGTCCGGGCTGAAGAAGTCCGTAGCGGCTCTCCCACGCCCGCAGGACGTGGTCGCTGACGCCGAGGCGCCGGCTCAGCTCGCCAATGCGCAGCACCGGCGGACCTTCTGATGAGTCCACGCCAACACTCTACAGTTATTAGACAGACATTTGACAATCTCTAGCTATGAAGGTCAGTTCTGCGGCGTGGACCCCTCCTCCCCTCCCGGTCCCGGCCAGAGTGAGGGAAGCTGGATGCCATGGAGTGGACGGGACAGGTCTACGCGGACGCCCCCACCGTGGCGGCGGAGATTTACGTCGAAGCCCCGCTGGAGCGGGTGTGGCCCCTGGTGAGTGACATCTTCTTGATGCCAGGGCTGAGTGCCGAGCTGCGGCAGGTGGAGTGGCTCGGCGGGGCCACCGGCCCCGCGCTCGGGCATCGTTTCACTGGCCGCAACGCCAATCCGATGCTGGGGGAGTGGGAGACGGTCAGCACGATCGTGGCGTGCGATGAGCCTCGCTGTTTCGCGTGGGCCGTGGGGGATCCTGACTATCCCAGCACGACCTGGCGGTTCACCCTGCGCCCGGACGGGCCGGGCACGGTGCTCGAGCAGTGGGCGCAGCTGGGGCCGGGCCGCTCCGGTCTTAACCTGGCGATCGACGCGATGCCGGAGAAGGAACGCAAGATCGTGTTCGTGCGGCTGCGCGATATCGAAGCCGGCCTGACGAGCAACCTGGCGGCGATCAAGAAGCTGGCGGAGACGGCCCCGTGAGGAGGGGTCCCGGGATGCGGACCGCGACGACCGTCGAGGGCTCGGGCGGGAACTGGGCCGAGATCACCGAGTTCGCCTGCGAGGCCGAGAAACTGGGCCTGGACATCTGCTGGGTCGCGGAGGCATGGGGGAGCGACGCTCCCTCGCCGCTGGGATACCTGGCGGCCCGCACCGAGACGATGCTGCTCGGCTCGGCCGTCATCCAGGTCGGCACCCGCTCGCCGGTGCTGATCGCGCAGACCGCCATGACGCTGGCCCACCTGTCCGGCGGCCGGTTCCTGCTCGGCCTGGGGGTCTCCGGACCGCAGGTTCTCGAGGGGCTGCACGGCGTGCCGTTCGCCCATCCGCTGGCCCGGATGCGCGAGACCGTCCAGATCGTGCGGCGCGTGTTCACCGGGGAGAAGGTCAGCTTCACCGGGAGCCAGTACCGCATCCCGCTGCCGGGCGGTGACGGCCGTCCGATGCGGGTCAGCCTGCCGCCGGTATCCGTGCCGGTCTACCTGGCCGCGCTGTCGCCGAAGATGCTGGAGCTGACCGGTGAGATCGCCGACGGCTGGCTGGGCACGAGCTTCGTCCCCGAGGGCGCCGACGCCTACTTCACCCATCTGGACGCCGGGCTGGCCCGGGCGGGCCGGACCCGAGCGGACCTAGACATCTGCCAGGGCGCCGAGGTCAACCTGGTCGGCGAGGCCGCCCTGCCGGACGTCCTGGCCAGCCGCAAGAAGGAACTGGCGTTCTCCCTGGGCGGCATGGGCTCGGGCACGAGCAATTTCTACCACGACGCCTACAGCCGCCAGGGCTGGGCCGATGTCGCCGCCCGGGTCCGCGCGCGCTGGCAGGCCGGAGACCACGACGGCGCCGCCGCCCTGGTCTCCGACGAGATGGTCCTGGCGACCACGCTGATCGGCACCGAGGACATGGTGCGCGCCCGCCTGCGGACCTGGCGCGACACCGGCGTCGACACCGTCCGCCTGTACCCGGCCGGAGACACGCTCACCGCCCGCCTGGACAACCTCGGCCGCGCCATCGACCTCGTCCGTGCCCTGGCCCCACCGAAATCCACCGAGGCGTTAGAGTCGGCCGGGACGCCAGCGCACAGCCAGGACGGAAGCGGGACAGACACGTGGATCTCGGACTGAAGGGCAAGGTCGCGCTCGTCGGCGCGGCGAGCAAGGGCCTGGGCAAGGCGTCGGCGCTCGCGCTGGCGCGCGAGGGAGCGCGGGTCACGATCTGCGCCCGGACCGAGGCGGACCTGCACGCGGCCGCGCAGGAGATCCGGGCCGAGACGGGCGCCGAGGTACTCGCCGTTCCGGCCGATCTCACCAGCGCGGCGGGCATCAAGAGCGTCGTGGCGGCGACGGCTGAACGGTTCGGCGGCGTCGATGTCCTGGTCAATAACTCCGGCGGCCCGGCGCATGGCAGGTTCGCGGACCTGAGCGACGACGACTGGCGGCAGGCGTTCGAGGTCGTCACGCTGAACTTCGTCCGGTTCGTCCGCGAGGTCGTCCCGTACATGCGCGACAGACGGTGGGGGCGCATCATCGGGATCCAGTCGAGTTCGGTGAAGGAACCGGTCCCGGGCATCGACCTGTCGAACGGGATCCGCCCGGGCATCGCCGGCCTGATGAAGGCGATCATGCCCGGCCTGGCCCAGGACGCCATCACGATCAACCTCGTGCTCCCCGGCACGTTCCTCACCCCCCGCCTCAGCCCCGGTGCGGGTCGCAGCCCGGAGGAGGACCAGGAACTCCAGGCGCGGCTGGCACCCCTGGCCGCAACGATTCCCCTGGGCCGCCTCGGTGAGCCGATCGAGCTCGGTAATCTCGTCGCGTTCCTGGCCTCGCAGCAGGCCTCCTACATCACCGGCGCCGTCTACCAGATCGACGGCGGCGCCCTCAGATCCAACGTCTAGCGCCCCCTCCCGCCGCGACACGCGTCTGGCTCGTATAAATAGGGCCATGAGCAATCTGCGATACGCCGAGTCGATCTTCGTTGCCCGTTCGCCGGAGACCCTGTACGACATGATCTCCGACGTGAGCCGGATGGGGGAGTGGAGCCCGGTCTGCACGGCCTGCTGGTGGGACGACGGCGACGGCCCCCGGCTAGGCGCCTGGTTCACCGGGCGTAACGAGCTGCCCGAGCGGACCTGGGAAACCCGCTCCCAGGTGATAGCGGCCGACCGCGGCCGGGAGTTCGCCTTCGCGGTCGGCGGCTCGTGGGTGCGCTGGGGCTACACCTTCGCCCCGGCGGACGGCGGGACGGAGCTGACCGAGTCCTGGGAGTTCCTGCCCGACGGCATCACCCGTTTCCACCACAGATACGGCGACGACGCCGCGGCCCAGATCGCCGACCGCACCGAAGCCGCGCACCGGGGCATTCCCGTCACCCTGGCCGCGATCAAGAAGGCGGCCGAAGCCGGTTGACGTGAATTCATGACTCTGGGTCATGCCTTAACCGTGTCCTACTCATTGGACGCATGGTTTCCAGGCGGTGAGACTGGACGGACCCGACGGCCCGGTCTCAGCCGGGCCCCGTCCTAGAGGAGTTGTATGCCCGACCACACGCCGGCGTCCGCCGGACGACGGATTGCCCTGATCGCGCACGACAACAAGAAGCAGGACATGCTCGAGTGGGCCGAGTACAACCTCGATCTGCTCGCTGGTCACGAGCTGTTCGCGACGGCCACGACCGGGCATCTCCTGCAGCAGCGCCTCGGGCTGCCGGTCACCTGCTTCCGCAGCGGCCCGTACGGCGGCGACCAGCAGATCGGTGCCCGCATCGCCGAGGGCGAGATCGACCTGCTGGTATTCATGTGGGATCCGCTCGAGCCGCATCCGCATGACCCGGACGTCAAGGCCCTGCTCCGGGTCGCGGTGGTCTGCAATATCCCGGTGGCGTGCAACCGGGCCACCGCGGATTTCATGATCTCCTCGCCGCTGATGAGCCGCCGGCACGAGGACTGGGACCCCGCATCCGGCCAGGTCCGCCGCAACCAGACCGCCCAGACTGCCCTGACCGTGGCCCGGGCCAGCTGACCAGGCCGCGGCCCGGCGGGTCAGCCGCCCAGCAGCGACAGGGCGGCGCGGACCGGCCACCGGCTGGCGACGGAGGAAAAAGAACTTTCACTCCGGCAGAGCCTGACGAAGGCGCCCCAGCCCTTCGGCGTGGCCAGGCCGGCATGGAAGGTTCCGGGATGCCGGGCAAACGCGGCCAGCAGGCGCCGGCCGGCCTGCATCTCCGGGATCAGCTCGCGGTGCAGCGACGACACGTATTCCTCCAGCGCCGCCTCGGCCTGCTCCCGGCTCTGCTGGCGAGCCGCCTTCGCGGCGGACGCGCCGGCCAGCGCACCCGAGCGGAGCGCGAAACTGATGCCCTCGCGGGTCCACGGCTCCAGCAGGCCCGCCGCGTCCCCAGCCACCAGGACCCGCCGGTCCCTGAGCCTGGCGCGGTCGGTGCGGCACCGGGTGAGATGACCCGAATCACGCAGCACCTCGGCCGGGCCCAGCTGCAGCCGGGCGATGAACTCGCGCAGGTACTCCCGCGTTCGGTCACCCTGCCCGCGCGCGGCGATGACACCGACCGTGAGCCGGTCATCCTTGGGGAAGACCCAGCCGTAGGAACCGGGAATCTGTCCCCAGTCGAGCAGCAGCCGGCCCTGCCACCGCTGCTGGACCGGTCCCGTGACCTTGATCTCCGCCTCCAGGCCGAGATCTACCTGGGAGAATTCCACTCCGACGTGTCGTGCGCTGACGCCCGATGAGCCGTCGGCACCCACCACGACCCTGGCCGCCACGGTGCTGCCGTCGGCCAGCCGCACCTGCACGCAATCCTCCTGCTGGGTGATCCCCCGGACCGGGGACCGCTGCCGCACCACCGCGCCCTGATCCACCGCCCGCTGCCGCAGAGCGTCGTCGAATTCCTCCCGGAGCACCATGGTCAGGATGGGCTGATCGTGCCTGCGGGTGAACTCGTGCTTGCCGTCCAGGGTGAAGGTGGCGGCGTGAATCCGGTCCCGTTCGGGAAAAGGAACATGACCGTCCGTGGCCGTCAGCGATGCTCCGATCAGGCCGCCGCCGCATGTCTTGTACCGCGGATGCCGGGCCCGCTCCAGGACGATGGTCCGGGCTCCCGCGGCGGCGCAGGCGCTGGCGGCGGCCAGCCCGGCGGGCCCGGCCCCGATGACGGCCACATCCCATCCAGGGCCGGACGCCGTGGCCTGGTCGGCCGCGCTCAGCATGGCGGTGTGGTGCGAAAGGTCTTCGCGCCGCCGCCCACCAGCGGGCCCTGGATGCCGCCGATCGTCGCGCCGTCGACCCACCGGTACACCAGGATCCACACGTCGGGGGCCTGGGAGCTGATCGCGAGATTTGGCGCAACGATCGTCAGGTCACCCTGCCGGTCCGCGGTGCCGTCCGCGAGGTCGGACGAGGTGACGAACTGGCCTCCGCAGGTGCCCTCGAGCAGGCCGTAGCGCTCGCCCGGCTCGGCGTGCCGATCGTAGATGAACAGCCAGGGCAGCGCGGCCGAGCCCGGACTGGGACGGACGGCCGCCGCGACCACGGACAGCGGGCCGCCGGGCCGCGGCAAGGTGAACATGGCGCTGCCGGCATCGACCGGCAGGACCGGACTGGACCCGGAAGCCCCAGAAGACCCGGAGGCCCCGGCAGTCGGCGCCCGGCGAGCGGTGCTGCGCAGATCCGCGCGCAGACCGTCGATCGTGTGATCCTGGCGTCCCACCAGCAGCCCCAGGTAGGCGGCCGTGCCCGTCCGGGCCAGCAAGATCGCGATCACGACGATGGCGATCCAGCCGCCGCGGCCGCCGGGCCACCGGGCGCCGCGGTTCCGTCGCGGCCCGAACGACAAGGTGTCCAGTTGTTCGTCCGTGACCCGTCACCGCCGATCGCGCTACCCCGCCCAAAGCTTGATCAGACTGTATCCGGGCCGGAACGGTAACCTGGGGGCCGGGAGATTTGTCCATGACAGAGCGCAAACCACCAGAGATCACCTTCACCTCGTGGATTGACCAGCAGATCAATGAGGCGGCAGAGCGGGGTGCCTTCGACAACCTGCCCGGCGCGGGCAAGCCGCTTCCCCGGGGTGAAAGAGGCGGTGACGCGTGGCTGCGGAACTACCTGGCCCGGGAGGGCGTGGCCGCGGAGGAACTCCTGCCCACCCCGCTGAAGCTGCGCAAAGAGCGCGAACGGCTGGCCGAGACGGTGTCGGAGCTGCGCACCGAGGCCGAGGTGCGCGACGTCGTCCGGGACCTCAACCGGCGGATCACGGAATGGCGCCGAATCCCGACCGGTCCGGCCATCTTCCTGTCGCTCTTGGGGGAAGAGGCGATGGTCAGCCGGTGGCGGCAGGCGCAATCCGCCGCACCAGCGACGCCGACAACGCAGCCGCCGCCGCCCGCCCGTCCCCGCGCCGGCCAGCGAGAACCTTCGCACCCGTGCTGGTGGCGTCGCCTCGGCCGCCGGCGGCGTCCAGCCGGTCCCTGACGATTCCCTCGCGGTCTCAGACCCGTAAGCCGCCGGCTACCACGGCATGCTGCTGCTGGTGTAGTGGGTCAGCGTGTCGATGTCCTCGGCCTTGTAGACGTGGCGGGGCGGGGTCGCGAAGCTGGCGTACGGCTTGAACCGGATCACCACCCGGCCCTCTTCGCGGCACATGCGCTCGATATCGGGGAGCTTGGAGGCCGGCATCTCCTGGCCGGCCATCAGGTCGATGACGCGGCGCATGACGTCGACAGCCTGGTCGAAGTCCTCTTCCAGGGTGGCATCGCCGTAGACCTGCAGGTAGGTGAGGGGCCACTGCTCGTCAAGCACGCACAGGCTGACCTTCGGGTTCCGCTGCACCGCGAGGGCCTTGGCCCGGGCCGCCATCGTGCTGATCAGCAGGTCGTCGCCGTCGAGAACGTAGTACACGACCGTCATGGCGGGCCCGTCGTTCTTCCGGTTGTACCCGAAAATGCAGGTCCGGTGCTTGCGTACGAACTCCCGGCGCTCGACTCTGTCCATACTTGCCTCTTTCTGTATCAGGCGCAGCTCAGCGTTCATGGGAGCAGGGAATCGCCTGGAGTTTATCCCGGCGAGCGTGGGTAGCCAGGCCTCGAGGGTCGAGCACGGCTAGGCTGACCGGGAACGAAAATGGACGACCGATACGATCTGAAGCGCTTCGTGGCGGCTCAGGAGGCCGACCGCACTTATGACCAGGCCACCGCCGAGCTAGGCCGCGGCCGCAAGGCCAGCCACTGGATGTGGTTCGTGTTTCCGCAGATCGCCGGGCTGGGACAGAGCCCGGTAGCCCGGATGTACGCGATCTCCGGCTTGGCCGAGGCCCAGGCCTATCTGGCCCATCCCGTGCTCGGATCGCGGCTGGTCGAATGCGCCGCCATCGTGGCCGGCCTGTCCGGCCGCACCGCGGAACAGATCTTCGGCGGCATCGACGCGCTGAAGCTTCGCTCGTCCATGACCCTGTTCCTGCGGGCCGCCCCGGACGAGCCGGTATTCCGCCAGGTGCTCGATCAGTACTTCGGCGGAAAGCCGGATCCCGCCACCGATCAGCGCATCTGAGCGGCCACACCCGCCCGGACCGCTGGATCGGCGTTTATCCGGTTTACGCGACTCCCCCCGGTCGCTATCGTCAGTCGGCATGACTGTTACCGTTAGTCCCGTTACTGAAGGTGACATCGACGCGCTCGTCGTGTCCGTAGCCGGGCTCTTCGCCGAAGATGCCGGCCGCCACGATCCCGCGATGGACCTTCGCTGGCCCGAGCGCGAGGGCGCGGCGTATTACTCTCGCCTCCTGGGCGACCGGGCCTGCCTGCTGCTGCTGGCCCGCGACGACGACCAGGCCGCCGGGCACCTGGTCGGAAGGCTATCCGGCCCGGACTCGCTGCGGACCCAGCGCCTCGCCGTGCTTGAGAGCATGCGGGTCGCGCCCGGCGCGCGACGGACTGGCGTCGGCAGCCTGCTGGTGCGGCATTTCTTCGCCTGGGCCCGCGACAGCGGGGCCCAGCAGGCGAGCGTGACCGCCTACGCCGCCAACGAGGCCGCTCTGCGCTTCTACGCCTGGCACGGTTTCTCGCCTCAGTCCGTCATCTCACGCGCCGTTCTCTAGCGCGTCTTTTAGCGCGTCGGCCTGAGTTCTGCCGACGTCTTGCCCGCCTGGTTCAGGGCGGCGGTCATCATGTCCGCGGCCTGGCCCGCAGCCGCCAGGGCCTCGACCACCTCGATGACCCAGAAGTCCGGATCCTCGCCAGAGCCCGGCGCGATCTGGCCCTCCTCGCGCTGCACCACCAGGAGCCGGGCGAGCTGCTCGCACAGGGCCGGCAGGTCCTGCCCCATCCGTTCCAGGCTCGCGATGACGTCGCGGACGTCCTCCAGACTCCCGAAGCCGGTGCCGCCAGACGTCAGATCGCGCAGCGCGCGGGTCGCCTCAGCCGCCTGGCCGGCGACGTCGCGCATCATCATCGTGCCGGCCAGCTCGCTCCCAAGCTCACCTCCGGCTCCCCGTCGGCCGCGGCCGAGCCCGGCCGACTCGGCGTCGGCCGCAGAGCCGTAGGGACGAACCCGTTTGGGCATCTCTCTCCAGGGGTTACTCGGGTATTGGGGCGCTGCGGCAACTGCCCTCACTGCTCCGGAAGGGCCCGCCATGTACGATACGTGATACGTCGGCAACCACGGCACCCACCGCCGGTGAAGTGGCCACGGCGCCGGTGTCTCCGGTCGGCCAGCACGCCGATGACCTTCTGGGGAGTGATGACATTGCCGCCGGACCCAGCCCCGGATCAGCCGGCCAGCGTCAGACCTCCGGACCCAGACGACACGCCGGTGCTGCCGCTGCGGAGCCCGGCGGACACCGACCTCGGCTGGGGCGAGCAGCCCGAGCCGGACGACGACGAGCGCCTGAACCGGGAGCGGCCGCCGCACTGGGATTCGTAGAGCACCGATCGGCTAGCCGGGTCCGCCTTCGGCCGGTTACGGCACGCCGACCGCCGCCCCAAGCCGCCGCCCACGCTGTCCAGACCGCTGCAGATCCCCTAATGTCCGGTTCGCGGATCCGCTGACAGATTTCCGTGGTGGATCCGGGCTTGGCGGCGGATCGGGTGCGCGGGAATACCCCAGATCAACCACGGAGCCCGGATCCACCACACAATAACCGGAGCCGCCTTTCCGTTTTTGCTGCTGGCGTGGTCCTTGTGACCACTGTGGTGCTGGACAGGCCCGTACTCCTTGACCGGCACCCCTAGTGCCCGGCGGTGACTACCAGCCTGGGCAGTGGGGATAACCGGCCCACCCCGAAGCTAGGGGCCGTACTGCCCGATGACCAGGGAGGCGGGGTTGTGCTGCGGCCTGAGCACCGCGATGGCCAGCCGGCTGGCACCGGGGTGCCACGACGCTAGCTGCACCTTGGTCGTGAAGCTCAGCTCGGCCACCAGGCTGTCGCTGCTGGCGGCCCAGCCGAAGCCGACCAGGGCATCGCTGCTGACCCAGGTTTCCGGCACGGCCGTCAGGCGGCCGCTGGCCGTGGACGCTAGCTCCAGCTGCACCGCCATGGCGCCGTCGTCTGCGTCGTCGCTGAAACTCACCTGAACCGCCAGGAAGCTGCCGTCGGGGCTGAAGGCCGCATTGGCGACCGAACTCGCCTCGGGCAGCTCGACCGATACCTGCCGGCCGGTGGCCAGATTCAGCACCTGCACACGGCAGCGTGCCACACACGGCGGGGCCCAGGCGATCTCGGTTGCGCTCGCCGCGAGCACTCCGGCGAAGGCGCGGCTGGGCTGCGGAGGGGCCGGATTCCACAACGTGTCGGGCATCGTTCCCGAATCCTGGGCCACGGGGGCCAGCAGCAGGCCGCGGTCCGTTCCCTGTTCGATCAGGTACCCGGCCGGAAGTCTGAGCTGCGGCCCGAGCGGTCGGCCGGCGATGCTGACTTCCCGCGCCAGGCCCGCGGCAGTACGCGGCTCGGCATCAGGGGGATAGCTCGTCAGCCACAGCGCGCCAGCGGTGCCCGGCGCAACCGCGTCCGCCAGCCCCACCTGGGTCACCGCCTGCGCGTGGTCGGCCAGGAAGTAGACAGCACGTCGCGGTCCCGCGCAACCACCACAGCCGGCCTGAGCACCAGGACCGGCCTGCACCGCCCAGCCGCCCGTGGCGCGGATGAACTGGTAGCCAGAGGATTGCCGCGGCAGGCCGCCGATCGGCACCACCTGGCCCGTGGCCGGCCAGAACCACACCGGCCGCTGTCCGGCCGCCGGCAGCCGAAGGCCGCCCGGCCAGGACAAGGTCTGGCCCGTGATCCCGTCAGGTTCCGCCGCCACCCCCGCGTCACCGGAAACCGCCAGCGGCAGCGGTGGGGGAGTCGCGGTAACAGCCGGCCGCGCCGTCCCGTGCCGCGACCGCGGCAGGTAATGCACAATTGTCACCGCCACCAGCACGAGCACGGCGGCTACCGCCACGCGGCGCGGCCACGGGCCGGACTGGTGGCCCCCGCCCTGGCTCAGGATGTCAGGCGCAACCCTCACCGCCAAGAGCGTTTCTGATCTGTGCTACGACCATATCCCGGCCTGGGAGCCGCGTGAAGGATCGGGACCGATGGTTTACCGATCGATACCGGTTCCGTAAATTAACCGTAGGCGGCGGATGCGGTCAAACCGCCGGTGCCCACCGACTGCGTTCTCCAGGGACAGGTGCGATGCCGGACACCCTTTCCATCTATGCCAAGAGCCAGCCTGACAAGCCGGGCGTCATCGACGACAAGCCGGACGGGACCGTCGTCATATGGACGTACGCCGAGCTGGAGGCGCGGTCGAACCGGATAGCGAACCTGCTGAGTTCGCTGGAGGCCCGGCCAGGTAAGAAGGTCCTGTGGTGCGGGCCGAACTCGCCGGAGGTCGTGGCGGTCATGAACGCCACCAGGAAGATCGGCGCGGTCGCCGTGCCGCTGAACTACCGGCTGACGCCGGAAGAGGCGCTCTACGTCATCAACCACAGCGACGCCGAGATCGCCTACGTGGACTACGAGCACGTGCCCATGTTCGCCGCGCTCCGCGGCCAGCTGGAAAAGGTGCGGCACATCATCGCGGTCGGCGGCCCGAACCCAGAAACCCCAAAAGTCCGCCAGAGCCCGGACGGGATGCTGACCGACACCGACATCGCGGCCGCCCCGGCCGATGCGCCTGACGTCGGGGACGCGGCCGGCGTCGGCGCGTCGATGATCTACACCTCGGGCACGACCGGCAAGCCGAAGGGCGCCTTCCGGTCCGGCTCCCAGGATCCGGAAGTCCTCGCCGCCCTGCTGAACCTGTTCGGCTACCGGCCCGATGACATCTACATCACCTCCGGCCCGCTGTACCACAGCGGCCCCAGCGCGTTCATGGGCGCCGGCCTGCTCTACGGCCAGACCATCATCGTGCAGCGAAAGTTCGACGCCGAGGACTGGCTGCGGCTCGTGGACAAGTACAAGGTGAGCTCGACGTTCTCCGCGCCCGCACTGATCCGGATGATCTGCGCGCTGCCCAGGGAGGTCAAGGACCGCTACGACCGCTCCTCCATGCGCGTCATGGTGGCCAACGCGGCACCGTGGAGCTACGCGCTCAAGCAGCAGTACGTGGCGGACTTCCCGCCCGGGTCGCTGTTCGAGGTCTACGGGTCGACCGAGCTTGGCGTGGACACCGTGCTGATGCCCGCGGACCAGATGCGCAAGCCGGGATCCTGCGGCCAGCCGGCTCCCCGCATCGAGATCATGCTGATCGACGGCGACGGCAACGAGGTCACCGGTACCGGGCCCGATTATCCTGGCGAGGTTTTCGTGCGTTCCAAGGGCGCGTTCGACACCTACTACAAAAACGACGCCAGCTATGCGTCGAACAGTCGCGGCGACTTCCATACGGTCGGCGACATCGCATACCGGGACGACGAGGGCTACCTGTACATCTGCGACCGCAAGACCGACCTGATCATCTCCGGCGGCATGAACATCTACCCGGCCGAGATCGAGGCGGCGTTGGAGGCCCATCCCGGGATCTACGACGTGGCGGTGTTCGGGATCCCCTCGGAACAATGGGGCGAGGTCGTGCACGCGACGGTGGTGCGTTCGCCGGGGTCGTCGCTGACCGGCGAGGAGATCACGGTGTTCGCGCGCGAGCACCTGGCCAGCTACAAGGTGCCGCGGTCGGTGGACTTCACCGACGAACTGCCGCGCACCGGATCAGGTAAGCTGCTCAAGCGCCAGCTCCGGGCCCCGTACTGGGCCGGCCGGACCGCCCAGGTCGGATAGCGCGCGAGTTCACTCAAAACCGGACGTGTCGCCTGCCCCGCGGCGAACGATCTCGGGTTCGTCCTGGGAAAAGTCGATCACCGTGGTCGGCTCGGTGCCGCAGTCACCCGAGTCGATCACCGCGTCCACGGCGTGTTCAAGCTGCTCGGCGATCTGCCACCCGTGGGTCATGGGCTCGTCCTGGCCCGGCAGCAGCAGGGTGCTCGAGACGAGAGGCTCGCCGAGTTCGGCGAGCAGAGCCTGGGTCACCACGTGCCGCGGGATCCGCACCCCGACGGTCTTCTTCCTCGGGTGCTGCAATATCCGCGGCACCTCCTTGGTCGCGGGCAGGATAAACGTGTAGCTGCCTGGGGTCGCCGCCTTGATGGCCCGGAACACCGGGTTGGCCACGTACGCGAACTGGCCGAGCTGGGCGAAGTCCTGGCACACCAGCGTGAGGTGATGCCGGTCGTCGAGGTGCCGGATCGACCTGATCCTGGCCATGCCGTCCTTGCTGCCGAGCTGGCACCCGAGCGCGTAGCACGAGTCCGTCGGGTAGGCGATCACGCCGCCCTCCCGCACGATGTCGGCGATCTGGACGATCGCGCGCCGCTGCGGGTTGGCCGGATGGATGTCGAAGTACCTGGCCATGGGACGAGCTTAGGGTCATCGCCCGCCGAGATCGAGGACGCCAGCGACGATTTCCGGCCGGCGCGGTGCTTATCGACCAGTACCGTGCCGCGCGAACGGCAACTCGAGGCTCGATCGCGTGCTGCCCGACCGTGCCTCGCTCACCGGTCGATGAGTCGCTCATTGGCCTCGGAGTAGCGGGCACCCTGCACCGTGATGGCAGCTGATGCAGTCTCGATTTCGTTCAGGTCGGTGGCGGTGAGTTCGAGGTCGGCGGCGGCGAGGTTCTCCTCGAGCCGGGCGAGCTTACGGGTACCAGGGATCGGAACGATCCATGGTTCTTGCGCGAGCAGCCATGCCAGCGCGACCTGGGCAGCCGTGGCCTCCAGTCGCTTGGCGATCCGCGCGAGCAGGTCGACCATGGCCTGGTTCGCCGCGCGGGCGTCGGCGGTAAACCGCGGAATGCCGTTGCGAAAGTCGCCTGCCTCGAACGTTGACGTGGTATCGATCGTGCCGGTGAGGAACCCCTTGCCCAGCGGGCTGAACGGGACGAACCCGATGCCGAGCTCCGCGAGCGTCGGGATGATCTCGGCCTCCGGGTCCCGCCACCACAGCGAGTACTCCGATTGCAGCGCGGTCACCGGCTGCACGGCGTGGGCGCGGCGGATGGTGCGGGGTGCGGCCTCGGACAAGCCGAAGTGGCCCACCTGGCCGTCCTCGATCAGCTCGCGCACGGCGCCGGCGGTGTCCTCGATCGGAACGTCGGGGTCGACGCCGCACCGACGATCTCCTCGTTGGCGAACGGGCCGTACACCTCGGCGGTGTCGAAGAAAGTGACGCCCCGGTCGACGGCGGCGCGGATGAGCGCGATGCCCTCCTCGCGGGTGGGCACGGGCAGGTAGCTCTGGCTCAGGCCCATGCAGCCGTAACCGATGGCCGAGACCTGCAGCCCCGGCCGAGCGTTCTCGTGTGCATGTTCTGATTCCTTTGGTTGAGTTCCCGGGATACGGTCACGTCGTCACGAGCACCTTGTCTTCGTGAATCCGCGGCTCGTCGCCGTTCACACCCCAGGTAACCCGCTCCCGCCGCGCTCTGGGAGTGCCTGTCGTTCCAGGTAATGGCAGTGCCTCCCCGGGGGCGCTGAGAGCACCTAACACCGCACCGCAGGGCGGCCCCACCGCGGACAGCCTCACCCTCCTCGCCAGCTGGGCCGCCACCGCTGAACGGACCGGTGAGCTCATCGACGGCGGCAACACGATCACCTGATAACCGCCCGGGCGTTTGAAGATGGCAACGCGGCGGGTCCCCAGCACATCCCCCGGCCAGGATCTACATCCCCGAGCTGCCCGGTGACGTGCTCGACGGTGTCGCCAACCGGCCGGGTCTTCGATTGATGATAGGAGCGAACGAGATGACCACCTGGCCCCCGAGTGAACTAGCGAGTATCGGCGGCTCGGAAGAGCTTGAGCTCGCCTCCCGCCGCGCGGACGGCAGCCTCCGCCCGTACGTGACTTCCCGCCAGGGCAATGACCAGGAACCAAAGGAAGAGAGACTTACGGAGATACGCCCGATGAAGACCCGCGCCCTCGGCGGCCTGAAGGTCTCGGCTCGCCGGCCTCACCGGATGTATCAGTGCGGACCGAGCGACCTCTTGAGCAGTGAGGTAATGCCTTACGACAAGGGAGAGTCCTATGGCCACGACACGTGCCATCAATCCGATCCGCGACCCGAATCCGATCCGCAACCCGGTTATCCCCCGTGGGCCGGCGTCCACTCTGCTTCCGCCTTCGACCCTGAGTGGTGCCGTCGGATGTGACTGGAGCGCCGTTCTCAACGAGCTCGTGTTCGTGGAATACGGCGGCAACCTGTCCCGCATGATGCTCTCACCGTCGCCGAGCTACGCGGTCCTCGGAACGGGCTACATCACTCCCGAGGACGTGAAGATCTCCGCCGACGGGAAGACCGCGTACGTGACCGAGCGCACCGGCGATCTGGTCAAGGTGAGCCTTAGCTCGCCCGGCCGCGCCGCTGCCGCGGTGCTCGCCACCGGGATGACAGCGCCCCAGCAGCTGTTCCTCGACGAGGCCAACAACGCCGCCTACACAGTGGAGTACGCCGCCAGCGGCAAGCTCTGGCGGATCGATCTGACCAGCCTGGCCAAGACCGAGGTCCTGTCTGGCCTGCAGAACGCGGTCGGCGTGGTCCTGAGCGCTGACCGGCAGTTCGCCTTCATCAGCGAGCAGCTGGCGGGCGGCACCGGCCGCGTCAGCCGCTTCCAGCTGAGCAACGGCGCGCGTCAAGACGTGGTCACGGGCCTGGTCGCGCCGTTCTTCCTCACCTGGCTGGACGCCAGCCAGACCACTCTGCTGATGCCCGAGCGGGACCCGGCGAACCGGCTGCGGAGCATCAACGTCCTGGTCGGCACGTCAGTGATCGTTGCCCAGAACCTGCCGGAGCGGCCCTCGAGCGTCGCGGTCGTCACTCCGGGCACCGTGCTGGTCTGCTGCAACGACGTGATCGACGAGATCTTCCTGGCACCCCCGGGCAACCAGCTCGGCGGGGACCTGCTGGAGGGCATCGGATGGGTACCGGCCAGCTGGGTGGACCAGACGACCGGGCTCGCCAGCACCACCAGCCACGACCCGAGCTACACCTACCAGGTGGAGAACGCGCCCTTCGGCGGGAGCCTGCCGGTGATGGTCAACTTCGCCGAGGCGTCGGCGTTGGCGGCCAAGTACTACCGTGTCACGGTCGACGGGACCGACGTCCGGACGGATGTGTTCTACGGCGCGGTCAACGGCGTTCCCGCCACGAATGCTCCTGTCTCGATTGGGAGCAATCCGGGCTACTACCCGGTGTTCACGGCCGCCGCGGCGGAGCAGTGGCTGCCGTCGCTGCCCGGCTGTTACCTCGACTCGACCAACCTGGCGAGCGGGCAGATCCACACGATCACGGTGGACTTCTACGACAAGACCGGGACCACCATCCTCGGTTCAGCTAAGCCGCTGAAGATCTACGTCGACAACAACCCGTGTACCGCTGCGCTGAAAGCGGCGACCCTCAACGGGACTATTACCGCGACGGTCTGCGGCTACCTCAGCTATCCGACCAACAGCGAAAACGTGACGATCCCCTACCTCGCCGCCCAGCCCGAGGGTAACGCGACGTTCAGCGTCAGCCTGTACCGGGGCGTGACGCCGGTCACCGGGGCCCTATCGGGCACCATCGCCGGCGCCGTCACCTCAACGGTGGCGAACCTCGGCGCAACGGTGCAGGAACTCATGAACTATCAGGCGAATACGCCCCCATGCACCACGGCGGCGTTCGCGGCCTATCTGTACGTGGCGGCTACGGCCCAGACCGGATGGTGGCGCTGCAGCGAGTTCGACGCCTCGGCGGCAGAGGCGTTCATGCTCGTCCCCGCCCCGTAGGAAGGCGTGGCCAGCTGGGCGGCTCCGCGCACCGGAGCCGCCCAGCAGCCGTGATAGACCAGATCCATGATGCGTGATGATGTGCGCCAGGCGCTGGCCATCGGCCGGTCCTCGACCATCGAGGAGCGCACGATCGACATCACTACGACGGGCCGGCGTTCCGGGAAGCCGCGACGGATCGAGATCTGCTTCTACCGGTTCGGGGATGCCATCTACCTGAGCGGAATCCCCGGACCGCGCACGCGGGACTGGCTGGCCAACCTGGCCGCCGAGCCGCATTTCATCCTCCACCTCAAGCACGGCGTCGTCGCCGATCTGCCTGCGGTGGCCACGGTCATCACCGATCCGGTTGAGCGCCGCCGGGTATTCTCCGACTTCGTCGACGACTTCAACCACCGCCATGGCCCCGGCAGCCCCTGGCCGAAAGCTGTCCTGCAGGAGTGGGTGGAGGGCAGCCCGCTGGCGAAGGTCAGCTTCGTGGCGGCCGGCTGACGCGCGTCTGCCAAGTATCGGGTCTGCACCGTTAACCCCACGGCGCGCGTTCCATCGCGAGCGGATCTTGGTGCACCACTGACGGCTCGGCGAAGACCATGACGGGCCTTTTGCGTGTTTCGTAACGCTCCAGCCGGGATTTTCTGAACGGGCCGTGGTGCTTCTTTCCCGGACCTGTTGACCGCGGCGCCAGATCTGGACGGCGGGCCGACAGGCCGGGGCATATCATTCGATACTCGCTTCTGTCATGATTTTATTTGCCGCCTAAACCCCGAAACGCCTTGCCTCCCGCGCCTGGAGGTTGCACCCTCGCCTGGAGAAGGCATGCCCGTTCTTGAGGTTCCCGGAGCAAGACTGAACTATCGGACGGCGGGGGAGGGCTCACCGCTCGTCCTGGTCCACGGCTCGGCAACGGACATGACTACCTGGGATGGTGTCGTTGACGAACTAGCCCGTGAACACCTCGTTGTCGTATACGACCGGCGCGGCTACGGGCAATCTCGGCACAAGCCCGTTCGCGACCACCGGATCCATGCTCAGGACCTGACGGCGGTCCTCCGGGAAGTCGCCGGGCCGCCGGCCACTGTGGTCGGCTGGAGTTCCGGCGGCAACATCGCCCTCGCCGTCGCGGTCAAGCATCCGGAGCTTTTCTCGGCGCTGGTCGTCGTGGAGGCGCCCTTTCATGGCATGCGGCACGCCGACCGGCATGTGCTGGGCACAGCGCTGCAGCTCAAACTCACCCAGCTGCGCGGCCGGCGGCTGGAGGCAGCGGGGTCTTCTACCGATTCGGCTCCGCTCTGCGCTCCGGAGGCAACAGCTACGATCTCGCCCCTGAGAACATCCGCCGCAACCTGCAAGCCAACGCCGAGCCAGTGCTGGCGGAATGGGATCCGCACCCCTTCGGGGTCATGCATGAGCACATCCGGCTTCGCGCGGTCACCGGCCTTACGGTCCCGCTGACCTGGGTCCTTGGCCAGGAGAGCTCCCCGTGGATGGCTGGCCTGCACGATCGTGTCGCGCGGCAGCGACCGCACATCCGCACCGTACGTATCGCGGGAGCTGGGCACCTTGTCCACCTCGACCGGCCCGCCGACTTCATCGCAGCCGTGCGCTCGGCATCCATACCACCAGCCGGGAGCCTCCAGTCGTAGTAGCACTCGTGCGGTCTACCAGGGCATATATGGTTATTCAGGACTTCTGGGTGCTGTAGCTGACGAGCTCCCGCTGAACCGCGGGGCTGCGCTGGCTTCAGTAGGTGGCCCACGCGGTCCGTTCCATCGCGAGCGGATCATCCTGCACCGCCGACGGCTCGGCGAATACCATGACGGGCCTTTTGCCTGTCTCGTAACGCTCCCAGCCGGGATCGCCGTGGGTGACGAAACGGACCCAGGCTCCGTGCATGTCCGCGGCCAGCGACGCGGGCGGGGTTGGCCCGGCCGCCTCCCGCACGCCGGGTTCACCGAGCGCGTCGAAGGCGAAGGGGACGTCGAGACAGTGGAAGGCCAGGCCGGGCAGGCGGCCCGCTGACGCGGCCCAGCGGAAGTCGTAAGCGTAGGCCGCGCCGCCAGCCCCCGCCTTGGCCGCGGCCAGCTGCTGGGCCGGCCCGCGGAATGTGCGGTCGGTGATGGCCTGCCCGACGGCATCGCACGGCCGCTGGCCGGCCCGGTCAAGGTAGACAGCCGCCTGCGCGGCCGGGACGCCTGCCTTGGCCAGCCCTTCGGCCGCCATGTCGGCGGTAATCCAGTCCGCCGTCATCCAGGCCATGTTGAACTCATGGGCCGTGGCGCCCGCCAGCAACGAAACACTGCTGTGCTGCGGTGAGGCCGCCGCCTGCAAGGGCTCCTCGGTAACGACCTCACCGTCGGTCCATGGCGCCCACGGCAGCCGGGTACCACGACTGAGCACGCCTATGAGGGCTTCGGAGTCCTGCCGCCCGTCCATCGCGCTGGCGACCGAAACGGCCTCCTGAGCCGCCAGGATCGTCTCGGCGGTGAGTTCCTCCAGGGCGGCCTGGTTCAGGTCCGCGATACCCAGGTGCCTGGCCATCTGGGCGGCTACGGCGCGGACGCCGCCGGCGGTTTGGGTGAGCGCCGATCCGCCGCTCATGCATACCGCGCCGCGGAACAGCCCCCGGGCCGCGGGGACGCCCAGCAGGGTGGCACAGGCGCCGCCGCCTGCCGACTGACCCGCGATCGTCACCCTGGCCGGATCTCCGCCGAAGGCGGCGATGTTTTCCTGTACCCATTCCAGCGCGCGGACCCAGTCACGCACGGCCCGGTTGGCCGGCGCGCCGGGCACCTCGATGAAACCCTCGGCCCCGAGCCGGTAATTGATGCTGACCAGGACCACACCGTCCCGCGCGAACGCGCCGCCGCGATACCAGGGCGAGGCGTTGCCACCACCGAAGAATCCGCCGCCGTGGATCCAGACCAGAACCGGCAGGCCGGCCGCACCCAGATCTGGCGTAAAGACGTTCAGGTTGAGCTCGTTGTCTCCGGCGATGACCGGCTCAGGAATCAGCGTGGTCCCGCGATCGGGCTGCGGTGATGTCGCACCGTAGGCGAGCGCATCCCGGATCCCGTCCCAGCGGCGGTGCGGCACCGGGGCGGCGAAGCGCCCCGCCTGGGCCGGCGACTGAGCGTACGGGACACCGAGGAACCGCAGCGCCTGGCCATCCCGGGTGCCGCGCAAGCGTCCCTCCGCCGCCTGCGCGAGGACATCGTCCGTCATGTCTTCCCCTCCTCAGCTTCGTCACCGCGGATCCGGGCTGAAGCCGGGTTCGGGAACGTCATGTGAGCTCCACTTTCGCGCCCAGCGGCAGGTCGACCACTGAGGTGCCAACCCGGAGCTGATAGGCGCCGGGCTCGTAACGCCAGCCGTCCTGCCAGTAAGCCAGCAGCCGGGTCGGCGCGCTGAGGAGCACCTGTGCCCTCTGCCCGGCGGGCACTCGCACGGGCGCGAAGCCGACCAGCCAGCGCACCGGGCGGTCGACGACGGAATCCGGGCGTTCCGCGTAGACCTGCACGACCTGCTTGCCGTCGCGGGCGCCACGATTTTCCACCTCGACGGTCACGGGGATGGATTCCCCGGCGGCGACCGAGGCGGGTGCGTGGACCCCGGCCAGGATGATGTCGGTGTAGCCCTGGCCGCTGCCGAACCAGTACGCCGGCGCGGTGCCCTGCTTGAGCCAGGCCCGGTAGCCGATGTGGATCCCTTCGGCGTAGTCCAGCGCGCCGCCGGTCGGCGCGGTGGACAGGACCGGCACGTCGGCCTCGGCCGCGGGCCAGGTGGTGGGCAAACGCCCACCCGGCTCGGCCACGCCGAGCAGGACATCGGCGACGGCGTGACCGAATTCCTGCCCGCCGAAGTAGCCGACGAGCACCGCCGCGACCTGATCTCGCCAGGGCATCAGCACGGGGGACCCCGCGTTCACCAGCACGACGGTGCGCGGGTTGGCGGCGGCGACGGCGCGGACCAGGTCGTCCTGGCGGCCGGGCAGCGCCAGTGAGGTGCGGTCGTAGCCCTCGGACTCCACCGCGGAGTTGGTGCCGACGACGACCAGCGCGACGTCAGCCTGCCTGGCCGCCTGCGCCGCGGCGGCGATGAGAGCATCGGAGTCCGCCACGGCCGGCTCGGTGCCGAAGCGGAGCGACAACAGCTCGGCCAGCGGGCCGGTGCGGCCCGCCAGATCGTACTCGAAGCGCAGCTCGACCGGCCTGCCCGCGGTGAGGGTGACCTCCGCGGCGGCGGTCGGCGGGGCCAGCAGCGCGGCGCCGAGGTCGGTATGCCCGGAGTGGGCGATCTCATCGAGAATGAGCTCGCCGTCGAGGTAGACCTGGCCGTGGCCGACGGTGGCGAAGCCGACGCGAACCGGACCCGACTCGGCCGGGGTGAACCGCGTGGCCAGCTGCACCGTGGCCGACCGGCCGATCGGGGCGTCTCCGCCGAACCAGACCAGCGCGCTGGAGCGGCGGTCCTCGGCGAACAGTTCGGTGCCGCCGGAGTCCAGGAACCGGGCCCGCAGGCCAGGCTCGCCGGTGACCGGGTTGGTCATCTGCGCCAGCGGCAGCCCGGCCACGCCTTCCTGCACGACCGCACCCCGTGAGTAGGTGATGTCCACGCCGGGCAGCGCGGCGCGCAGGCCGTCCAACGGCGAGACGGTGTACTCCGGCACGACGGTCGCGCTGCCGCCGCCCTGCGTGCGGGCGTTGGCCGCATTGTCCCCGATCACGGCGACCGAGCGCAGGCGAGCCGGGTCCCACGGCAGCTCACCACGGTTCTCCAGCAGCACGGTGCCCTCGATGCCGGCCTGCCGGGCGAAGGCGATACCGTCCTCAACCCAGGCCGGCTCGGCGGCGGGGAACCCGCCGAGCGCACCGACCCGGCACGCCAGGCGGAGAATCCGCGCCACCTTTCGGTCGACGACCGCCTCACCGATCTCGCCGGAGCGGACGGCCCGCACCAGCGCCTCGCCCCACGGTCCGTCCGGACCGGGCATGACGAGGTCCTGGGCGGCCCTGGCGCTGGCCAGCGACCGGGCGGCGGTCCAGTCGCTGACCACGACGCCGTCGAAGCCCCACTCGCTGTTCAGCGGCGTCTCCAGCAGGTCGTTCTCGGTCGCGGTGGTGCCGTTGACCGAGTTGTAGGAGCTCATGACGAGCCAGGCGTTAGCTTGGCTCACCGCCTTTTCGAACGCGAGCAGGTAGAGCTCGCGCAGAGCACGGTCGCCGACCCGGACGTCCACGGTGAAACGGTCGGTCTCGGAGTCGTTGGCCACGTAGTGCTTCGGTGTAGCGCCGACGCCGTTGTCCTGCACGCCTTTGACGTAGGCGGCGGCGAGATCGGCGGTGAGCACCGGATCTTCGCTGAATGCCTCGAAATGCCGTCCGCCGAGCGGGGAGCGGTGCAGGTTGATGGTCGGGCCGAGCACCACGTCGACGCCCTTGCGGCGGGCCTCCACCGCGGCCGCGGCGCCGTAGCGCCGGGCGATGTCCGGGTCCCAGGAAGACGCGAGCGCGGTGGCGGACGGCAGGTTGAGCGACGGATCGCGCTCGTCCCAGGTCTCGCCGCGGACGCCGGACGGGCCGTCGGAGACGAGGATACGACGCAGGCCGATCTTCTCGATCGGCCAAGTGGTCCAGAAGTCACGGCCGGTCAGCAGCTGGACCTTTTCCTCCAGGCTGAGCGCGGCGAGCGCCTCGGCGATCTTCGAGTCGGCGGTCAGAGCAGTCATGAGAAGGCTTCTCCTTTATCTGTTACCTCGACCAATGCGCTCAGCCGCAGGTCGGCTGAGGATGCCCCGACCATAATCTCGTAGCGGCCGGGGTGGACCGTCCACCCCGATCCGGATGCCGACCCGGTCCCGCCTGCGCTCGCGAGTGACCGCAAGAGCCTGGCTGAGCTGGTGCGCCGCGGTCGGTAGTAGCCCGGCGGCTCCTACGGCAGGACGCCGGGCCTAGCGACGTTCGCCTGCTCGAGCAGCAGGGTCTGCGCGCCGCTCTGCACGTAGCCGGCGAACCGGTACGTGCGGGCGTCGAACAGGATTCCGGTGACGCCGCCGGTGAACGGGAAGCTGAACTCGACGTCGGCGCGGCCAGCCGCGTCGGTGATGTTCTGCACCGTTACTCCCGGCACGTCGGCGAGCGAGAAGTACCAGGTGAGCGACGAGATGCCCACGTCGGCGTAGCCGTTGAGCAGGTTCGCGATCACGCCGACCGCGTTGCAGTAACCGGCTGTGTCGCTGCAACCGGCGCGGTAGGTGTTGAGCTTGTCCAGCAGGGGCTGCGGATCGTACGGCAGCCACGGCCCGGCCCGCGTCGGCGGGTCGATCAACGTGAAGGCCGGGCCCGCGACCACCAGCCACCTGGTGCCGCTGGCGCAACTCGCCGACCGCGCGCAGGTCACCAGCGTGCCATTGACGTAGGACGCCTGCTTCGTATCGTCGGCCCTGGCCCAGACTTTCCCGGGTGCCGCCGCTCGTGCTGAGTTTGCGGTAGATCCACTGGCTGGGATCGGGGACGCCCAGACCGGCCTTCTGGTTGTTCAGCAGGGCCAGCGCCGCTTTCTCGACGGTCAGCTCGGCTCGGCTGGGGGGTGCCGAGTCGGCCTGAACGCTACCCGGCCCGGAGACCAGCGTGGTCGTCAGCACCGCGGTCTCCTGGAACGGGATGGCGGAGTTCGGCGAGCCGTTCGAGGGTTCCCAGGCGGCCTGCGCCAGGTAGCGGTAGTCCGACGCGTCCAGGATGATCTCCGAGTTCGCGCTCTGCGAGGTTTCCGGCAGCACGAACGCGACGCCGGCCCGGCCGTCGGCGTCCGTGACGTGGCTCTTCGCCTGGATGGTGGGGATGTCGCCGAGCGCCCGGTACAACTCGGCGTTCAGGGACGGCGGCAGGATGTCGTTGCTCAGCAGTTCCTCGATGGTGCCAAAGTCCGCCACGTCCTTGTTGACCTGAGTCGCGTTCGCGTTCGGGTAGCTGAGCTTGGCCAGGTACGCATCGAGCGCGATCGGATTCCGCGGCAGCGAGCCCAGCGTGCTGTAGAGCGGCAGACCGGAGACCGTGCCCCAGGCGCCGGCCTGGTAGTTGAGGGAGCCATCCGCGGTCTCCCATGAACCTTGGGTGAGCCGTGCGGGCATTCCCGCGGGCGCGCTGGCCTGATAGAAGAGCGTCCGCTGGTAGACCCACTGGCCGCCCGGCACGGTCGGGCCGGCCAGCGCGGCGGCGGCGGCCCGGTCGGCCAGGAGCTTCGCGGTCAGCACCGGTCCCGGGCTGGACGGCTGAACCGCGGTCGGCCTCGGTGGGCGGGACGGCTGAACCGCGATCAGGAGACCGGCGGCCAGGCCGGCGGCCAGCCCGGCGGCGATGGCGAGCCGCCACGGCGTCCGGATGCGGGCGAGTAGGTGGCGAGGCGGGGGAGCCACGGGCCGTTCGGTGGAATGATCGTGAATTCCGGCGTGGAACAGTTCCTCCGCGTGCGGCGAGACGCGGAGCGGGACCTCCGCGCGGAACCGGGTGAGCAGGTCCATCTCGTTCATTACTGTGGCTCCTCGGCGAGGGCGGATGGATCGATGTCACCCATGGTGTGGCGTAGCTTGCTTCGGGCCCGGCTCAGCCGCGACCGCACCGTGCCGGCCGGCACCCCGAGCGCCACCGCGATCTGCTCGTAGGACAGCTCGCTCCAGGCGGCGAGCAGCATCGTGTCGCGCAGCTCGGCGGACAGCCGGGCGAGCGCGGCGGCGAGCTGCCTGCTGGCGACCTCGGCGCTGACCCGATCATCGACCCGGTCCGTGAACGGCTCTGTGACCGGATCGGCCCCGGTCAGGGCCAGCGCGCGATACAACCGGATTTCGGCCCGCCAGTGGCGGCCGATGAGATTGGTGGCGATGCCGTACAGCCACGGGCGTGCGTCGGCCCGCGCCAGGTCGTAGCGGTCCCGCTGGCGGAAGGCCAGCAGGAACCTCTCCGCGACGATGTCGTCCGCCGCGTCCGTGCCCAGGCGGCGGATCACGTACCGCTGGATGTGCGGTGCATGCCGGAGGAATAGCACGGTGAACTGCTCGGGCTCAAGCCGGGAAAGCTCGATGACGGTCGCGTCGTCGGCGTCCGCGTCCGGAACAGCGTGCTGCTTCGATGTTCTCACCGAAAATGGCTCAGAAGAGCGTCGGCGGTCCGGCGGGGATCGGCTCGCAGAGCGGCTCGACCTCGGGCACCCGGGCTCGCACATCGTCGTGGAACCGGCGGGCCAGCTCGAGCGCCTCGACGTTGTCGGGCGTATGGATGAAGACGGTCGGGGAGCGCCCCTCACGCAGCCAGCCGGCCACCGTATCGAGCCAGGGCTGCCATCCCGCGACGGTATGTGCCGCGTCGTCCCGGCCGATGTAGCGGACGACGGGATAAGAAGTGAGGGCCCGGGACCGGCGGGGCAGCCGCGGCTTCTTGGTCCACGCTTCCCGTTCGGCGTCGCTGGCCGGAGGGCTCCCGAACAGGACGGTGGTGTCGAACGTCACCCACTCGGCCCCGACGTCCCCCAGGGCCCTCTCGAGCTGCTGTCCCCATCGCGGGTCCTGGAAGAACGCGTGGTGCCGCACCTCGACGCAGTACCGGTACTCGCGCGGGAGCAGGCGCAGGAAACCGGTGAGAGCACCGAGATCGGCGGGGCTGAAGGACGGCGGCAGCTGAACCCACAGGGTGTGGGCGCGCTCCCCGAGGGGTTCGATCGCGGCCACGAAGGCGCGGAGCGGGTCGCCGGCGTCGGCGAGGTGACGCTCATGGGTGATCAGTTTCGGCAGCTTGAGGACGAACCGGAAGTCGGGGCTGGTCTGCGCGGCCCACGATTTCACCGTGTCGAGGGCGGGTGTCGCATAGAAGGTCGTGTTGCCCTCTACGGCGTTGCACCAGGTCGCGTACGCGCGGAGACGGTCCCGCGGTGACAGCGACCCAGGCAGGTAACGGCCCTGCCAGGGTCCGTGCGTCCACATCGCGCATCCGACGTGGAGCTTCATGGCCCCGAGGTTATAAGAGCTCAGGCATCAAAGGCGCGCCTCCCCGGCAGGCGAATGAGTGCCCGGTAAGTTGATCCGGGTGCGGGATACAGCGATCTTGATCGTCGGCTTTGTCGTCTTGCTGACTCTTCCGGCCTGCTCAGCTGCTGATCTCTCCGCCAAGCAGGCCGCGACGTCTGTGCCCGCGGCTACCGTCGGCGTGGCCAGCCCGGGCCGCAGCGGGACGGTGACCAGCCAAGCGCGTGAGCCGAGCGCAAGCCCGCGGGTCACAGCGAAGGCCGCCTCGGTGACGATCACGGCCGTCGGCGACACGATGCTCGGGAACACGCCAGATCTCCCCCCGGACCCGGCGACGTACTTCGAGGCGGTCGAATCGATCCTCGATCCGGGCGCACAGATTGTCTTCGGCAATCTCGAGGGCACGCTCACGACGTCGACGACCAGCAAGTGCGGTGTCCAGAAAGGCCCGGACGAGACCTGCTTCGCGTTCCATGATCCGCCCGGTTATGCCCGCTACTTCAAGGCGGCCGGATTCACCATCCTCAACGATGCCAATAACCACTCCTTTGACTTCGGTGCCGCGGGTCAGGCCCAGACCGTTCAGGTGATCCGTGCGGCAGGCCTGGCCCAGACCGGGCTGCCGGGCGAGATAACCCTGGTCAGGAAGGACAGGATCAAGGTCGCGTTTCTGGCGTTTGCGCCCTACCCCTACGACGCCGATCTCCTTGATCTGCCCGCGGATCAGGCCCTCATCAGGAAAGCCGGGCGGGAGGCAAATGTCGTCGTCGTGTATATGCATGCTGGTGCGGAGGGCGCAGCGGCCGATCACGTCACCGGCCGGGAAGAGTATTACCTGGGCGAGAACCGCGGCAATGCCGAGGCGTTCGCGCACATGGCCATTAACGCCGGCGCCAGCCTGGTCATCGCGAGTGGCCCGCACGTACTGAGGGGCATGCAATTCTATAAGGGTCATCTCATCGCTTATAGCCTCGGGAATTTCGCTAGCTACGGTGACTTCGCCACCGAGGGCGACCTTGACATGAGCATGATCCTCCGTGTGACGCTGTCGTCGGCGGGCCGGTTCGAGCAGGCCCGTATGTACCCGATCCAGTTCACCGGGGAGGGCCGGCCCGTGCCAGGCGGCGGGGCCATCCCCTTTGTCGCCCGGCTGGCCGCCGACGACTTCGGTTCGAGCGCGGCGCGCATCCTGCCATCTGGTGTCATCAAGGCGCCATGACCGCCGAGGGCCGCCAGCCCAGGGCCGGCCCGAGCTGGCCGGCCAGGTCGGACAGGATCTGGACGTAGTCCTCGTGCTCGAAGCTGAAGGGCAGTGCGAAAGCGACCTCCCGGACCTCGCGGAAACCGGCGTGCGCGTAGAGCGCCTCGGCGATCTGGCTGGAGGATCCCAGCAGGTCGCGGGCGAACATCATCCGCGCCGGCCCTTGCGGGCTGGCCGTTCGCGGCGTACGGGCCTCGACGTAGGCGGCGTACTTGGCCCGCTGCGCCGCGGTCGCGCTGTCGGTCGGGATTACGACCAGCCCCTGCGACACCCGGGCGCCCGGTCCGTCCGGATGGGCGGTCCGGAACGCCCGAATGTGCGACTGCTGGATCGCGGCGAAGTCCGCTGACCCCTCCGCCCGGACCACGCTGCTGGTCAGGAAGTTCATCCGGTGCTCGCCGGCCCAGCGGGCCGAGGCCGTGCTCGCGCCGCCGTACCACATCCGGGCCCGCAGCCCGGGCGAATGCGGCTGCACCCGGCCGGAGAACTGCTCCATGCCCTCAAGGCCCTGAAACGTGCTGGCCGGCTCGCCTCCGACCAGGCGCAGCAGCCGGGATACCCGTTCGTAGCTGAAGTCCTCGACGTCCGCAGTGTCGGGGTACAGCGTGGCCTTGACGTCTTCGAAGTGCATGGGCGGCCCGACGCTGACCCCGGGATTGAGCCGGCCGCCCGACAGCACGTCGACCGTGCCGAGATCCTCGGCCAGCCGGAGCGGGTTCTCCCAGCCGAGCGGGATCACCGCCGTTCCCAGCTCGATGCGGCGGGTCCGCTGTGACGCCGCCGCCAGGACGGCGACCGGTGAGGAGATGCCGTACTGCAGGTGCCGGTCGCGGACCCACGCGCTGTCGAAGCCGAGGCGCTCACCCAGCTCGATGATCTCCAGCGTCGTCTGGTGTCCGGGTCCGGGGTTGTCACCGTCGAACAGCCCGATAGTGAGAAACCCGAGCCTGTCCAGCGCGACCCCAGGTGGCGGCATGCAACGTCCTTTCAAGCCTGGCGTCCGCGAAAACCGTGGCGCGTCTGGATGCCATGATCTCGCACGCGCGGCGAGTTATCCGGCTGCTGCCAGCGACGTCACATATATCTGCGCATAACCACAGCCATTCCTGCATAACCACAGAAAACCTGCAGTTCCTCCCGCAGGCGGGCACAGAAACCCATCAGTAGATGTGCGCAGATTTAAGGACAGGGCCGGAGCCTGGCGGCGCCGGCATGACGAAAGGAGCACTGCATGCGAACATCAGCAAGGGTCCGGAACGCACTCATCGGGGTCGTGAGCGCCACGGCGCTCACCGGGGGCGCACTGGCCGTCACGGCCGCACCTGCATCGGCCGCGACGTGGTACGGGTGCTACGGGCACGGCTGCATCGGCAAGTACCCCCAGCCCAACCGTTGCAGCAGCGACGCTGCCACGGTCTACGCGATCTCGGCCTACGACGGCGTGCGCAAGACACATGTCACGCTGCGGTTGCGGTACAGCCCTGGCTGCCAGTCGGAGTGGGCAACGGTCACCGATACCGGCCGCCCCGACGGCGCCGTCTTCTGGATCTATGACCGGGGTACCCACGCGGTCGAGGTGGCCACCACCGAGCGCGCGACGTTCGCCAGGCAATGGCAGACGACCGCGATGGTAGGCGTCGCGAAGACCAAGGCGCGGGCGTGCATGGAGGTGCGCGATCGGCACGGGATGAGCGCGCCGCTCTGCACACCGTTTATCGGTCACTAGAGCAGAAGCCACTGTCCGTTCCGAAAATGAAACAACAGGTCCGGCGCGGCGAAAAGTCGCGCCGGGCTCTGAACTCCGCGCGAGCCGGGTGACNNCCAATCGGCAGGAGGACGGAATGACTACCGCCCAGCTCGCAGCACAGCAGATCACACCAGCCCGTCCCGGCCACAGCCTACCCACGGCCACACCGGTGATCGCGTTTCTCGGCACCGGGCGGATGGGCGGCCCGATGGCCGCCAACCTGGCCAGGGCCGGTTTCCGGGTGCGGGCGTGGGACCGCACCGCCAGCCACGCAGCCGCCCTCATCGAGGACGGCGCGACCGCGGCGGCCAGCCCGGCCGAAGCCGTCGAGGGCGCCCAGGTCCTCATCACCATGCTGGCCGACGGGCCCGCCACCGAACAGGCATTGCGCGGGCCAGACGGGGAACTGAACATGTCCCCCGGCCTGATCTGGGTGCAGATGGCCACCGTCGGGATGGAATGGACCGAACGGTTCGTCAACACCGCCACCCGGTATCAGGTGAGCTTCTTCGATGCCCCGGTCTCGGGAAGCCAGGGGCCGGCCCAGGCCGGGGAGCTGACCATCCTGGCCAGCGGCCCTTCCTGGATGCAGGAAGCCGTCGCCCCGGTGTTCGCCGCGCTCGGCCGGGCCACCACCTGGCTCGGCCCGGCCGGCCACGGCACCCGAGCCAAGCTGGTACTCAACAACTGGCTCGCTGACCTCGCCGAAACCACGGCGGAAACCCTCTCCTTCGCCCGGCAGCTCGACCTGGACCCCGCCGCGATCGTGGACCTGCTGGAGTCGACGCCGCTGGGATCGCCCTACGCGACGCAAAAGGCCCGCGCCATGCTGGCCGGCGATTTCACCCCCGCGTTCGCGCTCAAGCATGCGCTCAAGGACGCCGACCTCGCGGCGCAGGCTGCGCAGGCCAGCGGCGCCGAGCTCACCCTCACCAGCGCGCTGCTGCCCCGGTGGCGGCGCGCCGCGGCCGCCGGGCACGCCGACGACGACCTGGCCGCCATCTACGCCACACCCTGACCTGCCAGAATCACCTACCCGTCAGCTAACGGCGACCACTACATCTCAGTCGTTACGATCAAGGATCGTAAGATCATCCATTGGCGGGACTACCTCGACCCGCTAACGTCTTCGAAGCGCTCGGCGTTAACGGAACAGATCGATGCGGAGGAGCAGGCCATGACGGTAGGTCCCGATAGAGGCGAGGGCAGGATTGTCGTCGGCGTGGACGGATCACGGCATTCTCTGGACGCTCTGAGATGGGCCGCTCACTTCGCGGCGATCTTCGGCGCACGGCTGGATGCTGTGGCCGCCTGGGAGTACCCGCAGTCGTTTGGCTGGGCTGCCATCGCGCCAGACTGGGACCCTAGCCAGGACATGGTGAAGGTTCTCGATGACGCCGTGCGGGCCGTATTCAGTGATCAGCAGCCGGCGGGCCTGCGGTTGCAGGTGCGGGAGGGGGGTGCGGCCAAGGTGCTTCTCGAAGCTGGCGAGGGCGCTACCGTGCTCGTCGTCGGCAGCCGTGGCCACGGCGGTTTCGCCGGGCTTTTGCTGGGCTCGGTGAGCGCGAACGTGGCCGAGCATGCGTCCTGCCCGGTGTTCATCGTTCACGGCGACCAGGCGCCGCCCCCGGTCCGGCGCGGATGACCCTGGAACGTCAGGGGGCCTTCTCCTTCACGTAGCTGCCGGGAGCCTCCTCAATTGGCGAGAACTCGGCGTTGCCTAGCTTCTTGCGGACGGCCACCTTCGTCCCGCTGTGCGGTGCGAGCCAGTCGATCCAGGCTGGCCACCAACTGCCGGGGACGCTCTCAGCGACGTCAAACCAGCTGTCCGGGTCGGCGTCCAGCCGGGCCTGGCCATCGGCGGCATCTGGTGCCTCGGTTCGGGCCACGGTCCAGTAGTTGCGCTTGTTCTTCGCCGGCGGGTTGATCACGCCGGCGATGTGGCCGCTCGCCCCGAGCACGAACGAAGTGTCGCCCCGCAACAGCTGCGTGCTGGCGTAGGCCGACTTCCACGGCACAATATGGTCCTCTTTGGAAGCGTAGATGAAGGCCGGCACGTCGATCGCGCCGAGATCGACCGGCTCGCCGCATTGCACCGTGCCACCGGGCTCCCGCAGCTTGTTCGCCAGGTAGGTGTTGCGGAGGTACCAGCAGTACATCGGTCCTGGCAGATTGGTGTCGTCGCTGTTCCAGTACAGCAGATCGAAAGCGGGCGGAGCCTTGCCCTCCAGGTAGCCCTTGACCACGTACGGCCAGATCAGGTCGTTGGCGCGCAATGAGGCGAACACCTGCGCCAGTTCGCTTCCCTTGAGCAGGCCACCCTGGCCAATTTTCGCTTCGCGCGCGGCGACCCCCTGTTCGCTGACCAGCAGGCCGAGCTCGCCGGTATCGGTGAAGTCCAGCAGCGTGGTCAGCAACGTCATGCTGGCGGCTGGGTGTTCACCGCGGGCCGCTTGCACTGCTAGAGCGCTCGCTAGCAACGTGCCACCAACGCAGAAACCAAGCGCGTTCACCTTGTCGGCCTTGGCGATGCGCCGCGCCACGTCGATGGCCCTCAGGACACCCTGCTCGATGTAGTCATCCCAGCTCAGCTTGGCCTGCCCGGGACCGGCGTTGCGCCAGGAAACGAGGAAGACCGTGTGGCCCTGCGCTACCGCGTGCGCAACGAACGAGTTCTGCGGCTGAAGGTCGAGAATGTAGTACTTGTTAATGCAGGGTGGCACGATGACAAGCGGGCGCTTGTGCACGCGGGTGGCTGTCGGGACGTACTGGATCAGCTGCATCAGCTCGTTCTGGTAGATCACGCTGCCCGGCGTCGTGCAGATGTTGCGGCCCACCTCGAAGGCCGTTTCGTCGGTCATCGCGATCCGGCCCCGCGCCAGGTCTTCGGTGAACAAACGCAGGCCCTCGGCCAGACTGGCGCCCTTGGTTTCCACCGCGAGCTGGAGCGCCTCCGGGTTCGTTACCAGCATGTTCGCCGGGCTCAGCGCATCGGTCAGCTGGCGCAGCGCGAATCCCCACTGCGCCTTGCTGCGCTCATCCAGAGGTGCGGCCTCCAGTGCCTTGCGCACCTGCTCGGTTTGGGCGAGATAAATCCTGGCCAACGCGTCAAAGCCCGGGTTCTTGGTCCATTCCTCCCCGGCGAAGCGCTTGTCCGTCACCGGGGCGGCCGCGGCACCGGCTCCCGGCATGCCCGCCGTCCAGAGGGCTGCCATCTGCTGCAGCGTGTTGAGCTGCCAGGCGGTATAGTCCGCGACCGCCTTCGTCCACGATGTCGCGGCGGCGGCGAGCGCCTTGGAGGTATCGAAGGCGTCACCGGCCGGCCACAACACGGTGTGGTCCGCCTTCATCAGGTCGGCCAGCCAGCGGGTCGGATCTGGGGGTTGCTCGGACATCAAACTCGCTCCAAGATAGGCAGCCGAGTAGGACGAGCCGCCCCGCGCTCGCGGGCCGCAGGTCCCACCGATCGTCCATACGCTAAGCCCGTTCGGGCATAGGCGGCACCCCTGTTTCCCACTCAATGAACACCGCTGTGCGGCGGGTCGCGGAGTGGCGGCGGCCGGGCCTGAAGGTGCACAGTTGTGCTGACGCGCCGCCCGTCCTGGGCGTCGGTGCTTTGGACCGTTCGAGGCCGCCAGTTGGATTGGGGTAAGGGATGACTGTTGGCAGCTCGAAAACGATGCAGGCGTGGGTGCTCAGCCAGCCAGGACCGATCGAGACCAGCCCGCTGAGGTATGTGGAGAAACCCGTGCCCGCCGCAGCTCCCGGCGAACTGCTGGTTCAGGTCCTAGCCTGCGCCGTCTGCCGCACTGACCTGCACGTCAGCGAGGGCGATCTGCCGGTGCACCGTGAGCACGTCACGCCCGGTCACATGGTCGTGGGCCTGGTCGCGGCCCTGGGCGACGGCGTTACCGATTACGTCGTCGGGGACCGGATCGGCGTCGCGTGGCTGCGGTACACCGACGGAACCTGCGTCTACTGCCGCCGCGGCCACGAAAATCTATGCCCTAACTCGCTCTACACCGGCTGGGATGCCGACGGTGGCTACGCAGAGTACACGACCGTGCCGGCGGCGTTCGCCTACCGGCTGCCCGCCGACATAGCGGATGTCGAGCTGGCGCCGCTGCTGTGCGCCGGGATCATCGGCTACCGGGCGCTCCTGCGCGCATCGCTGCCGACCCGCGGCAGGCTCGGGTTGTACGGATTCGGCGACAGCGCCCACCTGGTCGCCCAGGTAGCGCTGGCGCAAGGTGCGACGGTCCACGCCCTTACCCGCGGCGAGGCGTCCCAGCGGCTGGCACTTGAGCTAGGCGCCGCGTCGGCGAGGGGTGCGTATGATTCCCCCCCCGAACTCCTGGACAGCGCGATCCTGTTCGCGCCGGTCGGGGATCTCGTGCCCGTCGCGATGCGGGCGCTGGACCGCGGGGGAGTCCTCGCCGTGGCCGGGATCCATCTGACCGACATACCGTCGCTGAACTATGAGCACGAACTGTTCTATGAAAAGGAACTACGCAGCGTCACCTCCAACACTCGTGACGATGGCCGGGAGTTTCTCGCCTTCGCCATCCGTCACAAGGTCCGGGCCACCACCCATGTGTACCCGATGTCGCGAGCGCAACAGGCGCTGCAGGACCTCAAGGCGGGCCTGTTCGACGGGGCGGCTGTTCTCGTCAACGACCGGGACACCGCTTAATCGGGGCATGTCCGCCTCGGCTGGGTGATGTCCGGGGAGGATTCCCGGCCGCCGGATGGACCGGCGGCCGGGGGATCTTCGCTGCTCGAGGCCGCCGCGCGACCCGGCATCCGGGTCCGGCGCTCAGCGGATGTACAGTTCGTCCGCGTCGTATTCGGTGAACTCCATGTTCGACGTCACATCGGTCATGCCGAGCGCCTGGAACGCGGGGAAGAGCTGCTCGGCGGACCACCGGTCCTGGTGCGCCTTGGACTCCCACACGGTCACCACGTGGAGCCCGCTGGAGTCCGTGCCGGCCGCCCAGGCGAGCAGTCCGTCGATGTCCTGGGGCGGGTTGTGCTTGGCAGCGACCGCGCGAAAGCCGTCGATCGTTACCCCGGGCGTCGCCGCGATGTGGATGTGTGCCATGTCTTTGTCCTGCCTTTCCTCGAGTTTGTGCTGGCAGGAAGGACGCTACGGGAAAGCCCGGGTCCGGCCATCGGGGGAATTACTCACTGGGGTACTCATTCACGGTCGGCCTGGGTACTCAGAGATGACGCGCCATGCTCGCCACTGGCCCAGGCGGCGATCTGGCTGCGGTTGCGGAGCCCGAGCTTGGTCAAGATGTGCTGAACGTGGTTCTCGGCTGTCCGCTCGGAGACGTACAGGGTCTGGCCGATCTGCTTGTTCGTCAGCCCCCGGCCGACCAGCCGGGCCACCTCGAGCTCGCGGGGGCTGAGGGGCGAGTCGCCGGCCGGCGCCGGTGAGTCGCCGACCGGCGCGGCCGTCAGCTGGGCTTGCAGCTGTCCGGTCCACTCGGTGAACGGGACCATCCCGAGCTGTCCGGCCTCGCGCGCGGCGGCGGCCAGCGCGGCCAGCGCCTCGTCCCGGTCGCCGGGCGCCTGCCGGCGGGTGAGCGCGGCGGCGAGTTCGACGCGGGCTTGCACGGCGTAGCCTCGGGTGCCGTTGGTGTCGCAGATCGAGGCCGCCGTCCGCAGGTCCTCGATCGCCGGGTCGAGCTGGCCCAGCGCGGCGGCCGCCTGTCCGAGCGGCAGCTCGACCGGGCCCATGTAGGTTCCGGGCCCGGCGCCGTTCGCGACGTGGTGGCCGCGGAACGGCTCGAACCGCGCCGCCAGGAACTCGATGTCCGCCATCTGGCCGAGGCGGATGGCGACCGCAAGCCCGTGCGCCCAGGCCGCCATCCGCAGCGCCGGTGACGGCGTCCAGGACCGGACCGGTCCGGCCAGGGCATAGGCGGCCTCAGCGGCGGCACGGTCGCCTTGGTGCAGGCGGATCAGCGCGAGGGTCAGCGCGGGGAAGACGGTGGCGACGCCGCGGGTGGTGTCCACGTCCTCCACCCGCAGGTGCGCGGGGATCTGGTCCCATAGCTCGATCAGGCCGGATCGGCCGAACCCGATGTGCAGGCCCGCCTGGCCGAGGATCGCTGAACAGCCGCCGAACGCGACCGGGTGTCCCATGTCGCTGAACACCTTGTACGCCTGCCAGGCCAGCTGGGTCGCCTCGGTGAAGCGCCCGGTCGCCAGCGCGAGCGTCGCCGAGTACATCAGGAAGTGCAACTGCGCGAGCGGACCGGGGAGCCGTTCCACGCAGCTTTCGAGGTCGGCCAGCTCACGCCGGACGCTCCTCAGCTGACCGGTCTCAAACAGGGTGTCGATCCGCCATAGCCGCCCCCACAGCTCGAGCCAGGTGCTGCCCGCGGCGTCGGCGGCCTCGAGCATCCGGCTGGCCAGCACGGCCCGTTCGGCGACTCCGTCGGGGGCACAGCAAGCCAGCTGGCGGGCCCGGAGCGCGTCCACGAGCGCGACCGGGTCCCCCGCCGATCCGGCCGCGGCCAGCGCGTCCCGGCTGACCTGTCCGGCCCGGTCATACTCGCCGCGGTACACCAGCGCCTGCGCGTACCGCGAGGAGACCCGGGTCCGCAGACCATCGGGAAGGTCATCCCCGGCTAGGGCCTGCTCGCAGATGCGGCAGATCTCCCCGTCCCATTCCGGCACGCCGGTGGCCTCCATGACCAGCGCGGTGCGGGCCAGCAAGCCCCGGTCACGCCGGCGCTCGGCCCGCCGGCCGACTCCGGCCGCCGTCTGCTGCGATCCGGGCAGGTCGCCGCTGCGGTGCAGGGCCTCAGCCAGGGCGAGCTCAAGCCGGGAGCGGTCGTTCTCGCCGATCTCCCCCTCGCCGACCGACAGCGCCTGCCGGTACAGGCGCACGGCCTCTTCGAACGCCAGCGACTCCGCCGCCACCCCGGCGGCCGCCTCGCACGCCGCCACCGCCTCCGCCCGGTCACCGGGCAGCGATGCCTCGACCCGGTGCCGGGCGACCTCAGCCAGGTGCAGCTCCAGCCGTCCCTCGTAGAGGGCCTCGATCGCGTCCGCCGCCGCGGCGTGCAGCCGCCGTTGCTCCGCGGCGCTCAGCCCGGCCGCCACCGCCGAGCGGACCAGCGCGTGCGAAAACCGGTGATCACCGGGACGGTCCCCGGCCACCAGGAACCCGGCAGCTTGGCACTCATCCAGCGGGCCGAGCAGGGCCAGCACAGGTACGTCCAGGATCCTGGCCACCACCCCGGCCGAGAAGCTGTTGCCCGCGACGGCGGCGGTCTGCACCAGCTCCCGGGCGCGATCCGGCAGCTGCGCCAGCCGGTGGGCAGTCACCTCCGCCACCCGTCCCGGCACCAGCCCGCCGCGCCGCTGCTCGGCCAGCATGCGGGCCAGCTCGCGGACCAGGAACGGGTTGCCTCCCGTTTCGGAGTGCACCACACCGGCCGCCTCGGCCGAGGCCGGCAGCCCGGCGGCGAGAAGCATATCCCCGACCGCGCCGGCGGGCAGGCCACCAAGGTCCACCCGTTCGGTGTTGGCATCCGCCGACAGACGCGGCAGCAGCCCGGCGCTGGTATCACCGGCCGCCGACTCCCGGTAGGTCGCCAGCACCAAGATGAGCGTGCCTCGCAGCTGGCGCACGACATCTGCGAGCAAGACCGCCGAAGCCTCGTCCGCCCACTGCAGATCATCGAGCACCAGCAGCAACCCGCTCGGCCTAGCCGCCTGCGCCAGCCGCCGGCGAACCTCCGCGAACATCGCGAACCGCTGGGCGCTACCGGAATCAGCGCCATCAGCCAGCGCCGGGCGTTCGGCGTCACCAAAGACACGCGACCACAGGCCCACACCGGACTGGCCATCACCGGTGCCCCGGACGGCGGGCTCGTCCAGCGCCAGCTGCCACAGGCCGTACGGCGGCAGGCTGTCCCGGTCCGCCGCCCGGGCCCAGGCCACCGGCACGCCCCTCGCGGCGGCCGACGCGGCGACCTCCTCCGCCAGCCGGGTCTTCCCGATCCCCGCCTCACCCGTGCACAGCACCAGGCACCCGCGGCCTGCCAAGGCGTCATCCAGGAAACCCGTCACCCGGGCCAGCTCGCGGTCACGGCCCACCATCGGCCCGGAGGACCCGCCCCGCACACCTCCCATCAGGCCACCATAAAGCCGGAAGTCACCGGCCCCCTAGTGCTGAAACGCCGGAACTCGTGCCGCCGGCGCGGTCGCGGCGCAGACCTGATCGGGCGACGGCCCGCCCCGCGACCTGAAGGCGCCCGCGGCACCTTCACCGACCGCGTAGCCCCGCTAGCCGTGCGGCTCAGCTGGGCTGGGGCACAATCCGGATGTACGGCTTGGGTGACTTCCACTCCCCGAAGAGTTCCTTGGCCTGGTCGTTGGAGACCGAGCCGGCAATGACGACGTCCTCGCCTGGCTTCCAGTTGACCGGCGTGGCGACCTTGTGCTTGGCGGTGAGCTGCAGCGAGTCGATGACCCGCAGCACCTCGTCGAAGTTGCGCCCGGTCGTCATCGGGTACACCAGGACCAGCTTGATCTTCTTGTCCGGGCCGATGACGAACACATTCCGCACGGTCTGGTTATCCGCGGGCGTGCGCGACTTGGCGTCACCGGAGACGTCGGCCGGCAGCATCCCGTACAGCTTGGCCACCTTGAAGTCAGAGTCGGCGATGAGCGGGTAGTTGGGCGCCGTGCCCTGGGTCTCGGCGATGTCGGCGGCCCACCGCTCGTGGTCTCCGGTGGAGTCGACCGACAGGCCGATGATCTTCACGCCTCGCGCGTCGAAGTCCGGCTTGATCTTGGCCATGTAGCCGAGCTCGGTGGTGCAGATCGGGGTGAAGTCCTTGGGGTGCGAGAACAGGACCCCCCATGAGTTCCCGAGCCAGTCGTAGAAGCTGATCGGTCCCTCGCTCGTCTCCGCCTCGAAGTCCGGAGCGGTATCGCCGATAGTCAGTGGCATGGTCTTCCTCCCTTGGTAACCGTGGTAACCGCAGACCGTGCTTAGTACGGCTGCACCCCTCCGCGTAATTTACGACATGATCGGTAGGTAATGCGGACTGGGGTCACGAAGAGGCCCGGCGGCCGAGCATGCGGTCGGCGGCCTCCGTTGAGAGCATCTCATGGTTCGCCGGTCTTCGCGGGCCGCCGGGCGACCTGAGACCGGCCGGTAAGGTTCCCGCGGGCCAGGGGCGGGCCGCCAGGACCGCTAGATGGAGCGAGACGAGCGTTTCTTCAAGCTCGGGAAGAGCATCAGTCTGGCCCGCGCGGACCTTGGATCGCACCAGTTCATCTGCGGCTCCGGCGAGAGCGAGATAGACATCGAGAGGAACCGACGGCCATTCCGGGTGATGCGCGCGTGCGCGTTGGTGCCATTTCTCGTTCAGATCAGCGAACAGGCCGGCCGCGGCGTCGAGCCGGCCCACCGCGCGTGGGCCCGCCGTCGGCATGTGGATGTAAAAGACCCTGGCGAACGCCGGCTCGCCGGCGAGAAACGCGAGATAGGCCCGGCACGCGACCCGGAGTACCTCCTCGTCGCCAGAGGTGGCAGGCAGAGCGCGCGTCGCGGACACCACCTGGACGATCATGAGTTCCCGGGCTTCGGCGGTCGCGGCGAGAAAGCAGTCCTCCTTGTCCGCGAAGTGGGCATAGAAGGCGCCCCGCGACACTCTGGCCCGCCGCACGATGTCGGCGACAGTTACCGCCAGGTAGCCCGATTCCGATACGGCGGCGATCACCGACCGCAGCATCCGTTCCCGTTGCGACGCGCGCACGGCTGACAGCGGAAGGCGGCTCCGGCCGCGGGGAAGACCTGGTTTCCCCTCGTGCGTGGTGGCGAGACTCCCCCCTTGCCCGCTGTCGGTCACGGGCATACAGTAACTGACGCAGTCCTAAAGTACTTATCCGTACTTTTGGTCAGGGCCGTCGAGCGCAGCCGCTGGAGGACAGGCGATGGCGGCGCAGCAGACCTCCTGGGCCCGAGGCCGGTCATGATTCCGGCGGGCACCGTGAAGGGAGACTCAGATGTTTGCGACTTGGGCCGGATGGCGCACACGCACCCGGCTAGCGGTAGCCGGAGTTACCCTGGCTGCCCTGGTCACGGCGGCACCCCTGGCGAGCGCGAGCACCCTGGGCGGGCAGGCGGCCGCTGGCGGGCCGATAGCGGGCACCGCCACCGGGGCAGTTCGCGGCCTGGCCGATGGGGCGGTCGATGAATTTCTCGGCATCCCGTACGCCGCGCCGCCGGTCGGCGCACTGCGGTGGCAGCCGCCGCAACCCGCTGCGAGCTGGTCTGGCGTGCGCGACGCGACACAGTTCGCGCCGCACTGCCCGCAGCTGGCGGGGCCTTTCGGCCAGGCCAGCACGTCGGAGGACTGCCTGTTCCTGAACGTCTTCACGCCCGGCCACCGGCAAACGGGCTCACGCTCTCCCGTCATGGTGTGGATCCACGGCGGCGCGCTGGTGAGCGGCGAGAGCAATGACTACGACCCCACGCAGCTGGTGGAAGACGGCGTCACCGTGGTCACCATCAACTACCGGCTCGGCGCGCTCGGCTTCCTGGCGCAGCCGGGGCTGGCCGACGCGAACGGCCAGTCGGGTGACTACGGCCTGATGGACCAGCAGGCCGCGCTGCGCTGGGTGCAGCGCAACATCGCGAACTTCGGCGGGGACCCGCGCAATGTCACCATCTTCGGTGAGTCCGCGGGCGGCCTATCCACGCTGGCGCAAGTGGCATCGCCGCAGGCCAGGGGATTGTTCGAACGAGCCATCGCGGAGAGCGGATCGTACAACCTCACGCAGGCCTCGCTCGCGACCGCCGAGACGGCCGGAGCGGCATTCGCGGCCAAGGCGGGGTGCGCCAGCCAGACCGCGGCCTGCCTGCGCAGCCTGCCCGTCTCGACCATCCTGGCCGACCAGGATGCGTCCGGCTACACGCCGAACATCAACAGCGAGGTGCTGCCGGAGACGCTGGGGACCGCGTTCGCCACCGGCAACTTCAACCGCGTCCCGATCATCAACGGCACGAACCATGATGAGTACCGGCTGTTCGTGGCGCTCAGCGAACTAGCGGGCAACCCGGTCACGGCGTCGAACTACCAGAGCATGATCTCCGCCACCCTCGACGTCCCGGCGGCGGTGGCGGCGGTGATCGCGGCTCAGTACCCGCTGAGCGCGTACCCCAGCCCGCCCATCGCCCTCGGCGCGGTCGGCACCGACGCCATCTTCGCGTGCCCCGCGCTGACCATCGACCAGTCCGTCTCGCGCTACGTGCCGACCTTCGGCTACGAGTTCAACGACGAGAACGCGCCGGAGAACTTCCTGCCCCCGGTCAGCTTTCCCTACGGCGCGGCCCACGCGACCGAGATCCAGTACCTGATGGCCTTGCCGACGGCCGCTTTCCCGGGAACGCTCTCGGCACAGCAACAGCAGCTAGCGGCGATCATGAAGGGGTACTGGACGAACTTTGCCAAGCGCGGATCCCCAGCATCGTTCGGCACCCCGTTCTGGCCCCTCTTCAGCGCCCTCACCCAGAAGATCCAGTCACTGGTGCCACCCGCGCCGCAGACCGAGACCGACTTCGCGACCACGCACAACTGCGCGTTCTGGGCCGCTCTGGAGGGGAGCTAGCAAGCGCAGCCGGTGCTAGCCGTCGATGGGCCGGCACTGTTCCTTTCCACGCAGACGCCACGCCGCGTTGACGATCTTCCACCCGTCCGGCATTTCGATCAGGTGCAGCAGATCGACATAACGGTGGCAGAAGCACTGCACGCTCGCGACCCCGCCGCTCAGATGGTCGATCCTGATCTCGATACGCCGGTCGGCGGTATCCTCGCGGCGTCCGGTTCCGTCGGCGGTCGCATCGATCATCTCTCGCGCCGTCAGCGTCTCCAGCGCATCCGCGTCATCACCCTCGATCCCCCGGCAGCGCTTCACCAGCTCAGGATGAAGCGCCCGTTCCATCCGGCCCGCGTCGCCCTCAAACCACCCCTCCACGTAAGCTATGACGACGGAACGGACCGCATCCTCAGCACCAGTGACAACCATCTCGCTCTCCTTCGTCTAGGACTTCCGGCATCGATCGGGCGCGCCGCGCCTATCACTGGTCAGCCCAGCAGAGTGGCGATGCGCGCGGCGGCGCGGCCCGCGCCACCTCGCGGCACCTTCCGGTAGCCCGGCCCGGTGCCGTTCTGCGCCAGGGCCGCCCGCATCGCGGTAACCAGGTCGTCGGCTGTGGTCGTCGCATAGTCCATCCGCAGCCCGGCTCGGTAGTGATCGAGCCGGTGCGCGACGAAGTGCTGCTGTTCCCAGTGGCGGCGGAGCGGGAAGTAGATGAACGGGCGCCCGGTGGCGACCAGTTCCATGGTCGTGGACAGCCCGCCCTGCACGACGGCCACGTCGGCACACGCCAGATGCTTGAACAGATCGGGGACATAACCGCGCTTGTCCATGCCCTCGGTGTCCGGCAGCAGCCGCGGATCGATCCGCGGTCCGGTGACCAGGAGCATCCGCGCATCCGGCACCTGCTTACGCAGCCTGGCGAAAGCGTCGCACGTCAGTTCCAGCAGGCTGATACCGACCGCAGTACCGCCCACCGCGGCGACGAGCAGCGGTTGGTCTTCTGGATAGCCGAGCCGCCGGCGCAGGCCAGCGCGGTCGCGGTAGGCAGCAGGGTTGAACGGGAGCACGTAGGGAACCGAGGAGAACCACCGCCGCGACCATGACCGTATCCCCGGCAGACCGGGCCCGAACGGGCAATCAGGCAGTTCATCGAAGGAACCAATGAACACGGACAGGTCGCGCAGCCGCGGGAATCGCTCACGCTTCTCGATCGAGTCCGCGTTGTAGTCCGCGCACAACTCGGCTTCCCGCGGGTCGCCCGAGTCGGTGGGCAGGAAGCCGATCACGTCGGTCATGAACACGTAGGGCGCGATCTTCCGCTCAGGATTCTCGTGCAGGAAGTAGTCGATCTCCCAGCACTCATCGCCGACCCACAGGTCGTACCTGGTGTCCCTGACCACGTCGTCGAACAGCAGATAGTTCGCGCACAAGATCTCGTCCATCCGACGGAAGGCGTAGAAGGCGGGCAGGTCGTGGTCCGCGGATTCCGACTCCCAGTGCGCCGACTCAGACACCAGCGCGGCGCTGGCCGGATGGATGATCTCGCCGGCATCGGCGAGCACCCCGGTCACCGGCGGCTGCGCCAACCAGTGGATCTCCAGGTCCGGCCGCCGCTGCCGGAGAGCCCGGGCCATGGCCAGGTCCCGCTGGACATGGCCGAGGCCGATGGGCGAGGAGATCCACAGGGCCCGGCGAGGACGGCCGTGTGTGGCCGGCCAGGCGGCTTGCTTCCGCGGCCGGGACACCAGCCGGTCGGCGAAGTCCCGGATCGCGTGGTTCACCGCGACCGGGTACCGGACGTGCGGCGCGTGCCCGCCGCCTTCGATTACCAACAGCTCCGCGTTGGTCAGCTCAGCGATCCGTCGGGTGCGCTCCGGGGGGACGATCTTGTCCTGGTCACCGCCGATCACGAGTACCGGGCAGGCCAGCGACCGGCAGAGCCGGACGGCTTCCCTCTTATCGGCGATCTGATGCTGCGCGTCGGCGTCGCAGAGCATGGTTTCGGCATCGGTCTGCATGCCCCACTCGACGAGATCGTCGTAGGCCTTGGTGGAGTGGGGCTCAGACGTGATCTGGGACATGAAGAACTCGACGTATCCCCGCCAGTCCCGCCGCCAGTAGTGCCGGTTCTCCTTCGCCCATCCCTTTGTCGTGTCGGGCATGTCCTCGAAGGAGTGCCCTTTCCAGGGGTTAGCTGGCGGAAGCGGGAGTGTCGGCGCGATGGCAATGATCCCGGCCACCCGCTGCGGGTCCGCCGCCGCGAACAGCAGCGCCCACGGAAAGCCGCTGCAGAACGCCCCGAGCACCGCCCGCTCGGTCCCGGTTGCGTCGAGCACGGCCGGGATGTCGCTCGCGAAGGCGGTATCGGCGTAGGCCGCCGGATCCCGGGGCCTGTCAGACCGGCCGTTGCCGCGCGGGTCGAACGTGATCACCCGGTAGTTCCGGGCGAGGAACGGCACCTGCATCTTCCAGTGCCTTGAGTCGACGATGGCCCAGGTGGGCAGCAGCAAGAGGGTCGGCCGACCGGTGCCGTGCACCTCGTAGTGGATCCGCACGCCTGAGTTGGCAACGTAACCCGATTCATCGGGTAGTCGTGCGCGCATCAGTTTCACCCCTTCAGCAGGCCGGCAGCTGGCATCCAGGCCCACCGCATTGACCCGGACTCCAGCCGACGACATCAATTGCCACCATCGTGGCCAGCGCGCCCCGGACCGCGCTATTGGGGAAAACCATTAGGTATCCATCGGGCGGTGGTGCGTCACCGCCCAGGCGGCTACCTCGGCACGGCTGCGGACATCCAGCTTGGACATCACATGATGCAGGTGGACCTCGGCGGTCTTCTCGGAAATTCCGAGCACCCTGCCGATCTGCCGGTTGGTCCGGCCCGAGGCAACCAGCGCGGCCACCTGCTGCTCTCGCCGGGTAAGCGGCACCTGCGGGGAACGGTCCCGGTCACCGGGCGCGGCGCCCCCAGCGACTGCCATGGCCAGGTCTGTGGCCTGCTGGGCGGGCATTGTCCGGCCAGCGTGTATGAGCCTGTCAGCGTTCTGAGGCCCCAGCGCCTGGGTGAGCACCCGCTCCACTGCCGAGTTCCTTATCTGCTCGGCCTCCGGCGGGCGGGCGGCCACCCGCATGCGCAGCGCGGCGCCCGCGCCGATCAGCCGCGCGGCGGTCTCGTAATGCGCCTGCTCGCTCGCGACGTAGGCGAGCGCCTCCAGACACTGGGCGACACCCCTGGGATCGTTTACCCGGGTGTAGATCCGCAGCGCCTCCGCCAGCAGCTGGCGCGCTTCCTCCAGCCGGTCCTGCGCGCTCAGCGTGGTGCCAAGCCCCCACGCCGACCATGCCACCGCCCACGGATAGTCCAGTTCACGGAAGTCTCGCAGGCTCGCCCGGAGCAGTTCCGCTGCCCTCTCCAGGTCGGCGCGGTCCCGGGCGAGCAGCCCCAAGTCGTGCCGCGCCCAGGCCGTGCCCTGCGTGTTGCCGCCCGCGCGGAAGCCCGCCTCTGCCCGCTGATGCCAGTCTTGGGACGTATCCCACTCGCCGCCAGCACGGGCCACGTGCCCGAGGAAGGCACACGCGATCGCCGCGCGGCGCGTGTCACCGTATCCCTCGGTGCGCTCAAGCGCCTGCAGCAGAAGGTCCTGGGCGCGACCCGCCTTGCCCGTCGCCCAGGCCAGGATCCCGGCCACCAGGAGCACGCCGGCCTGGCCGTCCGCCGTAGCGTCACCGCCCGTGGCTGCCGGGTCATACCGCGCGGTCAGGGAAAGGGCCGCGTCCACCAGCGCCTGGCCATGACCGAGGTTGCCGCGGGTGTAGTGGTACCAGCCGAGCGCAGCGGCCAGCGCAAGCGCCCAGGCATCCTGCTCCGCGCCGTGACAGTAATCCAGCGCGGCCCGCAGGTCCGCGTAGTGGCGGCCCGCCCTTAGCACCCAGGCTCGCTCTTCCGGCAGGCCGATGGAAGCCTCGAACTCCGCCGCCAGACCGGCGTGGTGGGCCGCGTGCCTGGTCCGTGTCTCCTCGGCTTCCGCATGAGATGCCAGTTGCTCCGCCGCGTACTCACGCAAGCTTTCCAGCATCGAGAATTCAGCGGTCTCCTCGTCCCCTGGCAGCCGCAGGATCAGGCTCTTGTCGAGCAGCGACTCCACCACCGCGAGCATGTCATCGGAGCTCACAGCGCACACGCTGGCCGCGTCAGCAAGCGACCAGCCGCCGGCGAACACCGACAGCCTGCGAAAGAGCGCCCGCTCGGCGGGATCGAGCAGCTCATAACTCCAGGCGATAGCGCTGCGTAGCGCACGCTGCCGGGCCGGAACGTCCCGCCTGCTCCCGGCCAGTAGCTCCATCCTGCTGCCGAGCCGGAGCACCAGCTCCCCGGGCGTCAGGACCTTCAGCCGGGCCGCCGCCAGCTCAATTGCCAGTGGCAGGCCCTCCAGCCGGACGCACGCGCTGGCCAGCAACGGCGCATTAGCCGACGTGAGAGCAAAGCCCGGGCTGGTCCTGCGGGCGCGATCCAGCAGCAGCGCGACCGACGGGTTCGTCGCCAGAGAACCGAGGTCGGCAACATCCGTCGGCGCGGGCATGGCCAGCGGCGGAACCGGAAACTCCTGTTCGACGGACAGGCGGAGCCGTTCCCGGCTGGTAGCAAGCACCCGCAGCCGCGGGCAGGCGGCGAGCACCCGGCTCAGGTCCGGGGCTGCGTCCAGCAAATGCTCAAAGTTGTCCAGGACCACGAGCCGCTCCTCGTTTCCCAGCGCCGCAGCCAGCTGGCCGGTCAGATCCGCGCCGCTCCGCGGCTCCACGCCCACCGCTTGAGCCAGCTCCGCCATCACCAGCGCCGGATCCCGGACCGGTGCCAGGTCAACAAACACCGGAACGCATTCGCTGCGCTCGGCGTAAGCCGACGCACAAGCGAGGGCAAGACGGGTCTTGCCGATGCCTGGCGGCCCCGTGAGCGTTACCAGTCGGGCCCGGGCATTTTCAAGCATCCCGGACACGGCCGCCAGCTCGCCGTCCCGGCCGACGAACAGGTCGGCAGGCGCCGGCAGCCCGCTGCGCGGTGACCGCCTCACGTCTTGCATCCGACTGCCCCGCCCACGTCCGCTATCCGTGTAGCCGAATGGCCATACCCCGAGCATACGAACGCTCACCGCGCTGATGCTCGATCAGGACGCCCCTACCTGGATGCGAGTTGCCTGCGCGGGCTACCCGGTCCCAGCAGCCAGGGGACGATGCGGTGCCCCGAGGCGGTCCGGTACCGGTCAGGAGATCGCGGCCGTCACCAGCTCGGTGACCTTCTTTTCCACCGTGGGGCTCCACTTCTTCAGCGCGTAGGACACCGGCCACACGTCGCCGTCGTCGAGGTTCGCCGTGTCCTGGAAGCCCAGGGTGGAGTAGCGGTAGCTGAACTTGCCCGCGTTCTGGAAGAAGACGACGACCTTGCCGTCCGCGTTCGCGTAAGCGGGCATCCCGTACCAGGTCTTCGGCGACAACCCGGGGGCGGCCGCGGTCACCGTCAGGTGCACGCGCTCGGCCAGCGCACGATCCTGCGGTGCCATCTCCGCGATGCTGTCCAGGACGGCCTGCAGGCCGTCGGCCTTCTTGGCGCCCTTCTTGCCCTCGGCGCGCAATTCGGCGGCGCGTTGCTTCATCGCGGCACGTTCCTCGGCGCTGAAGCCGCCGGACTCGGTCGTGGCATTCTTCGCGGGCATTGCGGGTTTCCTTTCTTGACGCTCAGGGGGCTCGGTGTCAGGCCGGCCTTCCACCGAAAGGCTAGAGGAGCCCGCACCGTGGCGCTTCTCGATTCCTGATCGGATCCGCGGCCCAGCCGAGGCGCTCGACCAGCGGCCCCCTTTACTGACCGGACGTCCGGATCTGCCGCGAGGAGGTGTGCCGCGTCGCGGCATGACAGGGCGTCCTGGCCGGGTAGATATAGGGTCATGGAGCGAGTGAGGATCACGGTTGCCGTTGCCCCCGGGGAAGCGGCTTGGGCGGTGGATGCGATCCGCCGTGGTGGCGGGGAGCCGGTCGGGCTGGGCGAAGAGCCGTCTGGCTTGGTATGGACCGATCCGGGGGCGGTGGAAGAACTCCGGGACGTGCTCCGGGCCTATCCGGGGATCTCGTGGGTGCAGTTGCCTATGGCCGGTATCGAGCGAGTGGCCGAGGCTGGCGTTCTCGACCGCCGGCGGCGGTGGACATCGGCCAAGGGTGCCTACGCCGAACCGGTGGCCGAGCACGCGCTCGCGCTGCTGCTGGCCGGCCTGCGCTACCTCCCTGAGCGGGCCCGCGCGCGCTCCTGGGGGGAGCCCGCCGCGCAGACCCTGTTCGACCAGCCGGTCACCGTCTTGGGCGGTGGGGGTATCACGATCGCGTTCCTGCGCCTGCTTGAGCCGTTCCGCGCCCGGGTGACGGTCGTCCGCCGGCACGCCGAACCGGTCGCGGGCGCCGTCAGGACGGTGACACCCTCGCACCTGGGCGAGGCGCTGGCCGGTGCCCGGGCGGTCGTTCTCGCGCTCGCGCTCACCCCCCAGAGCCGCGGGATGATCGGACCGAAGGAACTCGAGGTAATGGACCAGCAGGCTTGGCTGGTCAACGTGGCCCGGGGCGCGCTGGTCGATACCGCGGCGCTAGTCGGGGCGCTGCGCTCGAACCAGATCGGCGGCGCGGCCCTGGACGTAACTGATCCCGAGCCGCTGCCCGCGGGCCATCCTCTGTGGGATCTCCCGAACTGCCTGATCACCCCGCACACCGCCGACACCGAGCAGATGACCGAGCCGCTCCTCGCCGCCCGCATCGCCGAGAACGTCCGGCGGCTCGCAGCAGGCTATGAGCTTGAGGGCCAGGTAGACCCGGATCTCGGCTACTAACATCTACCCGATGAGCGGACCGTGCAGACATTGATCCGGGGCGTGGTGCCTAGCATCACTTGGTCAGGCCATCTTCGGGCTCAGCGCCGCACTAGGCGCGGCGATAGATCCTCGGCCTTCTGGAGGTCCGGTCACGCATAATTTTCAATATGGCGTTTCGCCTCGGCGTATTCGTCGGCCGCGCCGCCGAATGAATGGCGAATTTGACAGCTCGCCGTATGAAAGTGATGTGGAGACCATGTGGAGACCATGTGGAGACGGGCACTGGTCGCGACGCGGCAGCACGCCCGGCTCCGGGTACTCAGAAGGCTGCCATTCCCAGGCCACACAGGACATGGCCGCCGTTTCGGCCCCTTTCTCTGTGATCATGGACGGCCCGGTTGCGCCGGTCTTACCTGTTCCCATCATTGATTAGCAAACATGGGCAATGATAGGCTTTGCAAAACACTGACTTGCTCGACCGGCGGGCGGGTGACGCAAAGTTCTGGAGTTCTTAATACGGGTAGATAGCCAATTACGTCGCTCTCATCGGGACTACTCGGCCCTCTTCGGAGTAGGGCCGCTCGAAGCCTTCTTGTTCGGCATCAGAAAGGATCATGGCCGTGAGCACAGAGATTTCGTGGATATTTGAAGCGGCCGTCAAGCCGGACGCGCTGGACGAATATGGCGCCCTAGCGCGGGAGATATCAGCCGATAACCAGGCGGCCGAGCCCGGCCAGCAGATCTTCGAGTGGTTCATCGACGGTCAGGACGTCCACATCTACGAGCGTTACCAGGACTCGGCCGCCGCCCTGGCCCACGTCCAGCGATTCGTGGAGAACTTCGCTGCCCGCTTCCTAAGCCTCTGCACGCCGACACGTATGAGCGTGTACGGCGAACCAAGCGATGAGCTAAGGGTGGCGCTGACCGATTTCAACCCGTACTACCTGGAGCCGTTGGCCGGCCACGCCAGGAGCTAGCGAGCTTCGGCCCGGGCCGGTGGCGGCCGCTGGTCGGAGGCGCATCGCAGGAGGAAGTCGAGACCGCCTTCGCGGGCTGGAAGATACTCACGGTCGAGCCGGCGGACACCGCTGGCCTGGGCTGGCCGATGAGCAAGACCGTGCCGCGGTGGTACCGGCTGCGCCGACGGAGCTAGACCGGCCCTGTTCCCCTCTGGCGATCTCAGGCCGACGCCCGACGATTCCGGTCCGTGTACTCGTGCCTGGTATGCGAGAAATTTTATAGGGATCCGGCAGCGGGCGCCACTAGGGCGGGGAACCTCGGTTCCGCGGGGCGAGCATCACACTCGCTATGTCAGCGCAGTATGCCTGGTGCCAATCACAGCGCGTGGTCGAGGCACTGCAGCAACTCGCGCGTACCCGCCGTATCTGCACTCGTCCGGGTCTGGTGATTCCGGACGCTGTCGCTCCCGACGGGACGATCTGTGCATGCCGGATATCAGCCTGGCGGGTCGCCGGGGATGCCGGCGGCTCGGCGGAATAGCTGCTGTGCCGCCCGGGTGAGCCGGGCGTCGGCTGGCGCGGCGTCGCCGTGGAAGTCTGGGTCAAAGCCGTGCGTGCTCGCCCAGCACAAGACGGCCGTCGCTTCGGGATCCTCGATGGTGAACGCGCCCGCCGCCTTGCCGCTGGCGAAGACGTCGCTGATGGCGCTCGGGACAAGCGCATGGGTGGCCCGGTGGCTGGCGGACACGTGGCCGCCGTGGCGAAACAGGACATCGTGCAGGTCGTCGCGCTCCTGGTAGCTGTCGAAGATCGCCTTGACGCACGCGTCGAGCTTTGCGGGCCAGTCCGCGACTGGGTCGGTGGCGGTGCGGATACGCTCGGCGAGCTCGGTGGAGAACTGGTCCTGCAGCGCGATCAGCAGGTCGTCCTTGGAGCGGAAGTACAGGTAGAACAGCCCTTTGGAGACTCCGGCGCGGCTGGTGATGTCCTCGAGCGAAGTGGCCGCCACGCCTTGGGCGAGGAAGAGGTCCCTGGCCGCCTCGAGCAGGTCGGCACGCCGCTGTTCGGCGGGCTTGGTTCGGGCCATGCGGGCGCTCCATCGTTGAGCTGGCAATACCGCGATCCTACTGGGTGACCGTCAGTCATTCAATTGACTGACCGTCAGTCATTACGCTAGCCTGCCTGCTGTGAAGCGGATTGCCCGGCTCGGGCGGCATCTTGTCGTGGACGTTTCGCCGCTGCGGAGGTCCCGCGATCTGCGCTGCCTGGTCGCCGGGCAGCTGCTGTCCACGCTGGGCGCCCAGCTCACCGCCGTCGCGGTGCCTTACCAGGTGTTCCTACTGACCCGCTCGTCGCTCGATGTCGGGCTGGTCTCGCTCGCGACGGTGCTTCCGCTGATCGCCGGGGCCCTGCTTGGCGGCTCGCTGGCCGACGCCGCCGACCGCCGCAAGGTACTGCTCGGCGCCCAGTTGCTGACGCTCCTGTGCAGCGCCGGGCTGGCGGTCAACGCTGACACCGGACCCGCCTTGTGGCCGCTGTTCGCCCTGCCGGCGATGGCGGCCGGCTTCGCGACGGCCACCGAGTCGGGGCTGTCCGCCGTCCTGCCGAACCTGGTCCGCCGGCCCGAGGTGGCCGCCGTCAACGCCGTGTTCCAGGCGCTGTTCCAGATCGGCCAGGTCGCAGGCCCTGCCGTGGCCGGACTGCTGCTCGCCGGGGCAGGCGTCCGCTTCGTCTACTGGATGGACGTGGCGACCATGGCGGCCGCCATCGTGGCGACCTTCCTGATGGGCCCGCAGGTCCCGCAGGCGGGCGCCAGCCACCGGCCCGGCCTGCGCTCCATCGTGGCCGGCTTCGGCTACCTGCGCGGCCGGCCGGTCATCCAGGGCGCTTACCTGATCGACATCAACGCCACGGTGTTCGGCATGCCGCGCGCCGTGTTCCCCGCGCTGGCACTCACGGTGTTCGGCGGCGGGGCCCGGACACTCGGGTTTCTTTACGCCGCGCCCGGCGCCGGCGCCCTGCTCGGCGCGGTCACCGCCGGCTGGATCCCCCGGATCCGGCGGCAGAGCCGCGCGGTCATCGCCGCCGTCCTCGTGTGGGGCGCGGCGATCACCTGCTTCGGCCTGGTGCGCTGGCTGCCCGCCGCACTCGCGCTGCTGGCCGTGGCCGGCTGCGCCGACGTCATCTCGGCGGTGTTCCGCGGCACGATCATCTCACTCGGCGCGCCCGACGAGCTCCGCGGCCGGATGATGGGCATGCAGATGGCCGCCGTCGCCGGCGCGCCGCGGATCGGGGACGCGGAGTCGGGCGCGGTAGCGGCCGCGTTCACCCCCCTCACCTCGGTGGTCACGGGTGGCCTGGCCTGCATCGCCTGCGCGCTGATCCTGGCCCGCCTGCTCCCGGCGTTCCGCCGGCAGACAACACCCGCCACCCACCCAGACCCCGCCCCGGCAGCGCAAAGCGCACAAACGGACGCGGAACACGACCATACCGCCACCCAGGGCGGGATAGCGCCGAACTGATCGTTCTGCACGCGCGGTGCACGTGCTACCTTGCCATCGCGGCCCGAACCGATTCGGCAGGGAATGTAATTGCTCGAGCCAATGACAATATACCCGCTCGTTACGCTACGCGACCGTGAGGCACGCTAACCGAGCCTGTTGCGACCTGCCGTCTAACAGGAGGTCTGTCGCGCCTTGGGACCATCATCGCCAGCGATCTGACTTAGCGCAGCTGAGCCCCATCCTGGCTGGTTGCTGGGCTTGCCTGGCTATCTAGGAGTCGTGCCGTCGTGTGCCGGACAATGCCGTCTTGTCCGTGTTATAGGTGTGCTGGTCTCACCTACGACCGCCTTTGCGCTGGGTTGCGGAATGGAGCGACGCCCGGCGGATTCAAGAGCGTGGCGTTTAAGTCGGAGGAGATCCGGGGATTTTGCCGGAGGCCGCCGTCAGGACTGCTCGAACTGCTCCCGGATCTTGCGCGACATCGCTTCTGCCTCGCTGTAGGTGGTGGTCAGCGGGGGCTGCTGCGCCAGGTAGGCCACTCCCCGGAGTTCTGCCTCGTTTTTCTTCGGTACGAGCCAGAGGTGGAAGTGGGGCGCGCGTTCCATCACGGCCAGGAAGTAGACGCGCTGGACCCCGGTGGCGGCCTTGATCGCGGGGACGAGCCGGTTCAGGATCGGGCCGAGCTCGGCGAGCTCGGCCGGGGTCATCTTGCCGAAGTCCAGGAGGTGCCGCCTGGCTTCGAGGATGACGGTTCCTGCGCTGGACTCCTGCAGCGGGGCGTGCTCGGCGAGGAAGTGCTCGCCGTCGGCGATGTAGCCTCCTGGACGGGGGGCGTCCAGGAGCTCGGATCCCGTTTTCAGGCCGTCTTGCTTCCGGCAGATGTTGCAGTCCGGCCGGTGATAATACGGCGGCGGGCCGATTTCCGCGGGAGGCTCGCTGGATGGTTTCTCCTCAGCGGAGACGGACATTTACGGCCTCCATTTTTTATGAGTGGCGTCCATGTTGAGGACGACGCTCAGGACGCTGGCCTTTTCCAGTTTAAATCAGTCGGCATTACAGGATGGTAGTACCTGCCTTCGGTATCTGCTAAGAGCCATCAGCTATCGGGCTATTGAAAGCGCCTATGCCGTCCAGCCGGTCCTGCCCGGATCTCGGGCGGGAGTAGCCCTGCCGTCAGGTCACCTGGTCCCTGCGGGTCAGCTGGGCCCGGTCAGAACCGGGCTTTAAGCTCATTGATCTCCCGCACCCGGTCTTGAATCTGCGCGTATGCCTGGTTCTCGCGGATGCGGCCCACCGCCCAGCGCAGAACCTCCGCGCGGCTGCCCGCGATGCCCGCGGTGATCAGCGTGTCCACGGTGGCCAGGTCGGCAGGCCCGAGCCGCGTCATGACGGGGGTGAGTTCCTCTGCCGCTTCATCCAGTGGCTTGGCGGCCCGGCCCCCGCGGCCGATCTTCAGGACATGATGGCGGTGCTTCTCCGCCCCGTCCGGGCTGTCAGGCTGGAACTCCACCCACGCGATGACGCGGGGCAGTTCGTCGTTCAGCTTCTTGAGGCGTTCGCGATTGGCTTTCTCGAAAGAACCGAGGATCTCCTCGTCCGCTTCCTCGCCCTCCGGCTGGTCGGGCCGGGGGAGGAAGACCCGGACCGCGACGTCTCCGGGCTCTACTGCCGGGTCATCCCCGTACTCCAGTACCTGGACCCGGCTGATCACGCCGTCAGGAAAGACCGACCTGACGTGCTTCTCGACACGGGTGGTCCCGGGCTTCGCCATGTCATCCTCCTTACCTGCTAGCCTTGCGCATATAACACGTGTAAGCCGTGAAACATAAGCTACTGTGCCGTCGTCGCCCCGTCAAGTAATGACGCGCGTCGCCGGACGTGGCGGGCGGACGCTGCAGCCGTTTGCCAGGGAACTGCCAACGCACTCGCCAACCTGCGCCAAGGACACTGTCCATGACCAGGGACCGGAAATAGACGGTGCAGCGGGGTGGGGGAGTTGTCCCCACGGTGCGTCAGAGCACGGTACCAACGTGGCAGAAGTCGGCTGCAAGGATCGTCGTCGCCCGTCGCGGTCGCTGCGCACGCTCGGTCCTCAAGGTTGCCTCGCAGGAACAGGCCCATGCTGGAGCAGATCGACCATCCAACAGACATCAAGGCTTATAGCCTTTGTAATTTGGTCGGTAAGATGCATTGGTGCCGACAATAGCCTTATAACGGATGGCTCTTGGCAAATTCGCCCGGTCAGTGCTGGAATGCTAGTGCCAAAGGACTTACCTATCTACCGGAGGTATGCTATTATGAGCGATACCAGGCCGACGCTCCTGCAGGCTCTGGGTATCTGCCTGGAGGAGTACGAGTATCCCCATACGGTTGAGTTCCTTCCGATCACCAGTGACCTCCAGCCATTGAAGATGGCGTACATGGATATCCCGCCGGATAAAGAGCCCAACGGCAAGACGGTCGTCCTTTTTCACGGGAAGGCGTTCGGCTGTTACTACTTCCGCAATGTGATCGAGGCGCTGACCGGGGCTGGGTACCGGGTGGTCGCGCCGGACCAGATCGGCTGGGGCAAGTCGCCCAAGCCCGATATCCATTACAGCTTCCAGTTGCTGGCCGCGAACACCGCGGCGCTGCTGGACCACCTCGGCATCACGGACGTTGCCGTGCTGGGCCACTCCACCGCCGGGATGACCGCGACCCGCTTCGCCCTGACCTACCCCGACCGGGTCACCCACCTGGTCCTGGAAGACCCGCTCGGCCTGGCCGACTACCGCACCGGCATCCCGCCGCAGTCCGAGGAAACCCTGTACGACCACGAAATCCACTGGACCGACCCGGCGGTCATCCGCGGCTACGTCAAGGGGTACTTCGTCCACCCCGAACCGAAGATATGGGAACCGCTGGCCGATGTCCTGGTCCGGGTGACCCTCAGCCCGGACTACCACCGGTGGGCTCGCTCCGCGGCACTCACCTTCCAGATGATCTACCAGCAGCCGGTCCGCTACGAATACCAGCGGCTCGCCCCGGCGGTGCTGCTGATCACCGGAGCCGATGACCACACCGTGCCGCTCGGCCAGTACGCCAGCCCGGCCGAAGCCGCCCGGCTCGGCGACTTCACCGCGCTTTCCGCGGCGGCCGCGCAGGACATCCCTCACGCCAAGCGCGTGGTGATACCCGACTGCGGCCACATCCCGCACCTGGAGTATCCCAACCAGTTCCTCGCCGAACTGCTGCCGTTCCTCGCCAGCTGACCGAATACCCGGAGCAAGACCCATGCTCGGGGGATACACCGTTCCGCTGTCTCCGCTCGGGATCGCGAACCTGGCGACCAGGCCGCGCTGGCACTCGCGGGCTGCGGATCTACGTCGGGGCGCGGCTGGACCCGTTTTTCATTGCCCACACCGGCGTGCGGGAGACCCGGCAGCCCGGGCGGCTGTCGTTCCGCCCAAGGACACCAACACCACCCAGGGGCAGGACATCTTGGCCATCGTGGTCGGCGCGGACCTCGCCGCGATGCTTGGCCCGGGCGCCGGCCCGCGCCCACCCGGATAGCGCCCTACCCAACGCTTGGCCGTTCTCAGCTCTTAGCATTCTTTGCCTGACGCAACCACTCTTCCTCGTGCCCCGGCTCGGGCAGAACACGCCCACCTTCGACGGCAGAGCTCGCGGGACTGTTCTCAATGACCACCATGACGTGGTCCTCGTCCACTCCGGAGATACGGGCGACTTCAGTAGGGATCAACTGGCCGTAAAGAGCATCGGTCTAGCGTTAAGGTCGCCCTGCGCATGCGACCAGCCGCGGACCGCAGTGGCCAACTAGGGTTCAGCTCCGGTCACGAAGGCGGGGTCGTGGTCCCGTTTCCGCACTTTTCTCTCTCCACGGAAGGCGAGGCACAGCATGGCGACAATCACGAGTACCGACAGCACCGAAATCTTCTACAAGGACTGGGGTTCCGGCCAACCGATCGTCTTCAGCCACGGCTGGCCCCTGTCGGCCGACGACTGGGACGCTCAGATGATGTACTTCCTCGGGCACGGCTACCGGGTGATCGCCCACGACCGGCGCGGACACGGCCGCTCCACGCAGGTGGGTGAGGGCCACGACATGGACCACTACGCCGACGACCTGGCCGCCCTGACCGCGCATCTCGACCTCCACGACGCCGTCCACATCGGTCATTCCGCCGGTGGGGGCGAGGTCGCCCGCTACGTCGGCCGGCACGGTGAGAGCCGCGTCGCGAAGGTGGTGCTGATCAGCGCCGTGACGCCGTACGTAATGGCCGCCGACGGCCGACCCGACGGTCTGCCGAAGAGTGTCTTCGACGACTTCCGGGCCCAGCTGGCCGGCCACCGGTCGGAGTTCTTCCGGGCCGTGGCTTCCGGCCCGTTCTACGGCTTCAACCGGCCTGGCGTCGAGCCCTCCGAGCCCGTGATCCAGAACTGGTGGCGTCAGGCCATGACGGGCGCCGCGAACGCGGAGCACGACGAGATCACCGCCTTTTGCGAGGACTTCACCGAGGCCTGACGAAGATCAGCGTGCCGGTCCTGGTCATGCACGGCGAGGACGACCAGGTCGTCAACCCCGCCGTGGCGCCGCGGTCGGCCGAGCTGGTGGCCGACGGCACACTCAAGACCTACCCTGGATACCCGCACGGGATGCCGACCACGCACGCGGACGTGATCAACCCTGACCTGCTGGCCTTCATCCGGTCCTGACCGGTGCTCTTTGGCGGCCTCCTCGGCTGCTGACCTGGTGGTCAGCGCGTGAGTGAGGCTGCCTGGGCGTCCGGTTGTGCACCCAATGACTGGCCATTGGTCTTCCCGTTCACTGCCGGGAGGAGCGAGGCTGGACGGCGTGGCGACAGCGCGCGCGCAGGAGATTCGTACCGGGCTCGCCTGGCTGCATGCGGCCGATCCGGTGCTTGCCCAGGTGATCGACGACCGTCCCGACTTCGACCCCGACGTCTGGATGCGGAGGCTGCCGGCGATGGACCTGTTCGGCGCTTTGGTCTTTCAGATCATCGGACAGCAGATCTCGGTGATCGCGGCGACCGCAATTTTCGCGCGCCTCACCGGGCGGTTCGGCGGCCGGGTGCCGGATGCCGGCGAACTCGCGGCCGTCGACCAAGAGGCACTGCGCGGTCTGGGGCTGTCTCGGCGCAAGGCCGCCACCGTCCTGGATCTGGCGCAGCGCTTCAGCAGCGGGCACCTGTCCGAGACCGAGTTGCGCGAGCTGCCCGACCAAGAGGTGATCAGGCGGCTCACCGAGGTCAAGGGGATCGGCGCGTGGACCGTGCAGGGCGCGCTTCTCATCGCGCTGCAGCGGCCCGACGTCAATCCGCACGGACGACCTCGCCCTGCGCCACTCGATCCAGGCGCGCTACGGCCTCGATCACCTCCCTGCCCCGGCCGAGGTGGCAGACCTCGCCCGGCGCTGGCGGCCGTACCGGAGCCTCGCCTCCAGCCTGCTACTGGCCGCCGCGAGATCGAGCTGATTTAGTCCCCGGAGCTTGTCACGGACCTCGACCTTGGTCTTGCCGCTAACCTTCTTGCGGATGCACGTCCGGGCAGAGGCGTCCGGGCCGCCAGCTGACGCGCTGATTTCGCCGATGATACCTTCCCGGAATAGTAAAAGACGTGGCAGCGCGCAAGCGGAGCTCGCGGCCAGATCGAGTCCCGTCAGGAAAGGATTTCTGTAGCCTATCGCAGGCCAGTGAAAAAACTGTTCCAGTCCGTTTCACTGCTGAGTAAGACCGTTTTATTACCCTCGAGAATATGAACACTCCAATCGGCCCGGTCATTACCGGGGTGCACCACGTCTGTCTGACCGTCACCGACCTCGACGCTAGCATGAACTGGTACCAGCAGCTCTTCCAGGCCGAGCGGTGGCCTGGGCGGCTTCCGCATTACGCCAGGGAGGAGACAGGATTCGCGGAAATGCTCGCCGAGCCGCACACCGGCCTGCTCATCGGCCTGCACCATCACAATGCCAACCAGGGCGAGAAGTTCGAGGAGAGCCACACCGGCCTCGACCATATCTCGTTTGAGGTCGCTGACCGCGCTGCGCTGGAAGCCTGGATGAACCGGCTCGACGAGCTCAACATCGGCCACACCGGCATCCGTCGCCGGCCGAACGGGCCGTACTCCACCGTCGTGTTCCGCGACCCCGATAACAACCAGCTTGAATTTGCGGCCCCGGCATCTCCCGATGCGGATTCTTAGGCCGCACTACAGGTCTGGCCAGACGCTGATCAGGATGTCGCCGTCCAGGCTGCCCCGATCGCGCGGTCGTCTGGGTTTCCTGTTCCCGGACCGGTACAGCTCGCGCGGGCCAACGACGAGGTCACCAGGCCCCTAAATCCTGTTGGAGCGTTCGATTTTCCGTTTGATCTGGTGGGCCGTACTGGATTTGAACCAGTGACCTTCTCCGTGTCAGGGAGACGCGCTCCCGCTGCGCCAACGGCCCGGGACGACGAGAGCCTACCAGATTCTCCGGTTGCCTCAGAACCCTCGCGTCAGGCGGCGTTCACAGGAGCCGCCTGGCCCGTCACGCGGGCGTGAGTACCGGAACCTCGTCCGCCAGCGCCGCGCGGGCCAGATGCTCCAGGGCATGATCAAGCGCCGCCGGGTTGTCACCGCCGACCGGGGCCAGCCGCTCGGCGACCCACGCCTTCAGCTCGTGCACGAACTTATCGGACTCGTCGGTGCCCGCCTTGGTCAGCGTGAGGTTCTCGTATGGCCCGGCCAGGTAACCAGCCGCGATCGCATGGTCGAAGGCCGGCATCAGGACGGCTGCCGGGACCCGGGCGCGGTTCGCGATCGCCTCCAGGGAGATCGGCAGGCCCACGTCGCGCCGTATCCGGACCTGCCCGACGCACCAGCCGTCGGCTTCGGTCAGGGCCGTGCCTGACGCTGCCCTCAGCGCCGGCAGGTGGTCGCGGCCCTCGCGCTGCAGCAGGCGGCCAAGCGATCGTTCCAGCTGCTGCATCGAGTCCGTGTCCGGCATCCCGAACCCGCCGCCCATGTCGCTGGTGTCGGCCCGGCTGGCCTCCCGCAGCGGCACCTCCTTCAGGAACAGCGAGACCACGAAGGCCAGCCCCGCTACCGGCACTCCCCACAGGAACACCACGTGCAACGTGTCCGAGTAGGCCGCGACGATCAGGCGGATCGCGGACTCCGGATAGCGGTGCAGCGTCTCGGGCGTCGTGATGGCCTTCGGATTTACCTGGGGCGAGGCCGCGACGGCGGCGCGCAGCCGCGACGTCAGCCCGTTGGAGTAGATCGCGCCGAAGACCGCGGTGCCGAAGGAGCTGCCGAGCGTGCGAAAGAAAGTAACCGCCGATGTCGCGACGCCGAGATCCTGATAGCGAGCGGTGTTCTGGACGATGATCGTCAGCACCTGCATGNNTACCGGGAAGATCTTGTACCGGCCGGTGCGCCCGACCAGGATGCCCGTGCCGATCGAGGTGATCAGCAGCCCGGCCACCAACGGCAGGGTCCGCAGGCCCGAGACGGTGGCGGACACGCCCTTGACGTACTGGAGGTAGGTCGGCAGGAACGTGATCGCGCCCAGCAGGGCGAAGCCCACGACAAACGCCAGCACCATGACCACGCTGAACACGGGGTCCCGGAACAGCCGCATGGGCAGGATCGGCTCGCGGGCCCGGAACTCGACGAACACGAAGCCGGCCAGCGCCGCCACGGAGACGGCGTACATCGCGATGATCACCGGCGAGCCCCACGCGTAGGAGTTGCCGCCCAGGCTGGTGGCCAGCACCAGCCCGCCCGCGCCGACCGCTACGAAGGCGACGCCCAGGTAGTCGATCACCGGACGGCCCGCCGCCCTAACCGAGGGGATGGTCCAGGCGGCGAGCGCGATCACCACGACGCCGATGGGCACGTTGATATAGAACACCCACCGCCAGGACAGGTCATCGGTGAACACGCCGCCGAGCAGCGGGCCGATGACCGTCGTCACGCCGAACACGGCCCCGAGCGCGCCCTGGTACTTGCCCCGCTCCCGGAGCGGGATGACATCGCCGATCAGCGCCGTGGCGGTGACGGTCAGGCCGCCCGCCCCGATGCCCTGCAGCGCGCGCCAGGTGATCAGGGTCGTCATCGAGCCCGCGAGGCCGGACAGCGCGGACCCGACAATGAAGATCACCATGCTGACCTGGAACACCCGCTTGCGGCCGAACAGGTCGCCCAGCTTGCCCGCGAGGACCGTCGCGATCGTGTCGGTCAGGATGTACGAGGTCGCGACCCAGGACACGTGACCGGCCCCGCCGAGATCCCCGACGATGGTCGGCAGCGCGGTCGACACCACCGTCTGATCCAGCGCAGATACCAGGATCCCGAGCAGGATCGTGACGAAGATCAGGTTGATCGCCCGCCTGGTGAGTTCCTGCGGGCGGGCTTCGGCCGCCGTGGTCGCCATCGGGTGATTGTTTCATGAGGTAGTACGCGTGGCCCGGGAGGCCGGACCTAGGACCGGCCACCTGTTCCATCGTCCACCTAATCCGCCAGTGCGCGAGGGAGCCCGAACCACGACAGGATGTTGCTGTCGACAAAACGGGTGATCGCGGAAATCCGTTCGCCCTCCAGCGTGAGCACGATAAGCCCGTGCGCCCGGAACAGCGGCGCGTGCCCGTCCTCTAGGTAGCATCCGTACGCGGGCTGGTCGTTAGCCCGGGCCGGGATCAGCCGGTAATGCCGATCGCCACGCCACGCCGCACCTTGCTGCAGGAACTTGGCGATAGCCTCGGGGCCCTGGTACTCCACGATGGCCGGCGGCATCGTCAACCAGGCGTCGTCGGTCAGCAGCGTCACGATGCCGTCAATATCATCGCCGGTGAACGCGGTCGCGAAACGAATGACCAGGTCCCGTTCGCGGGCGGAGCGGGGTAGTGGTGCGCGTTCTCGGTCCGGGCCGGGCAGCCGGCTGTCCATCGTGGCCCGGGCCCGCTGCAGGGCACTGTTCACCGAGGCCTCGCTGCTATCCAGCATGTTCGCCACCTCGGCTGAACGGAAGCCGAGCACGTCCCTGAGCACGAGCACGGCTCGCTGCCGCGGCGGCAGGTGCTGGACCGCCGCCACGAACGCCAGCGCGATCGTCTCCTTGGCTTCGTAGCGCGCCTCGGGACCCGCGCCTAGATCGGGCAGCCCGTCGAGCAGGACATCCGGATACGGTTCCAGCCACACGGGTTCACCTCGGCGGGTCGGTTCGGTCGGCGTGAACGGCGGGACGGGAGGTTCCGCCCGCGGCCGGCGCCCGCTGGCCCGCAGCGCGTTCAGGCACCGGTTGGTGGCGATCCGGTACAGCCAGGTGCGCACTGACGCCCTGCCCTCGTACTGGCCGAGCCCCCGCCAGGCGGCCAGCAGGGTCTCCTGCAGCACGTCTTCGGCGTCCTGCACCGAACCGAGGATCCGGTAGCAGTGCAGCCGGAGCTCACCCAGGTACGGGTCAGTGAGCTCGCCAAACGCCCTGTTGTCTCCGCTTCGCGCCCGGTCGAGCGCCGCTTCTGTCGTCACGTGTCCTCGCCATCCATCGCGACGGTCTTCACCGGTACGGACACCAGCGGCCAGGAAAACTCATCGCTGAACCGCCGTCGGCCCGGGTGTCTGTACTCACTGACCGATAACGAGGAGGAGACGTGAGGACAACAGGCAAGGACCTGGCGCCCGGACAGGCTTGGGTCCTGGCGCTGACATCGGCGGCATCGCTCATGGTTTCGCTGGATACCCAGGTGGTGGCGACCGCGCTGCCGGTGATCCGGCTGCACCTGCACGCATCGCTGGCGTCGCTGGAGTGGACAGTGAACGCCTACACGCTGAGTTTCGCGGTGCTGCTGCTAACCGGCGCGGCCCTCGGCGAAAGGCTGGGCCGCCGCCGCATGCTGGCTGCCGGGATCAGCCTGTTCACGGCCGCCTCGGCCGCGTGTGCACTGGCACCGAACGCCCAGGCGCTCATCGCGGCCCGGGCGGTGCAGGGCGCGGGCGCGGCGCTGATGCTGCCCCTGGCGCTCGCGCTGCTGTCCGCCGCGTTCCCGCCGCAACGCCGGGCCTGGGCCCTGGGGATCTTCAGCAGCGTGACCGGGATCGCGGTGCTGGCCGGCCCGGTGGTCGGCGGCGCGGTCGCGCAGGGCATCTCCTGGCCGTGGATCTTCTGGTTGAACGTCCCGATCGGCCTGGTCATGATCCCGCTGATCCTGGCCAGGATTCCCGCGGCTGATCGTGTCCGCGCCGGCCTGGACCCGGCGGGTCTGATCCTGGCCACCGGCGGTGCCCTGGGCATCGTCTGGGCCTTGATCCGCGCGAACAGCGTCGGCTGGGGCAGTCCGCAGGTCGCGGCGCCGCTCGCGGCGGGGGTTGTGCTGGCCGTGGCGTTCATGGCCTGGGAACTGCGGGCCGCCGACCCGATGGTGCCGGTGCGCCTGTTTCGCTCGCGGGCCTTCGCGGCGGGCAACGCAGCCGCGTTCTGCGTGTTCGCCATGCTGCTGTCCCTGGTGTTCTTCATGGCGCAGTTCCTGCAGACCAGCCTGGGCTATGGCCCGCTGGGCGCCGGGCTCCGGCTGCTGCCCGGATGGGCCACGCTGACCGTGATCGCACCGTTCGCCGGAGCGCTCATCAGCCGGGTGGGCGAGCGCCCGCTGATCACCGGAGGCCTGGCGGTCACCGCGGCCGGCTTGACCTGGACCGCCGTGATCGCGCGGGCTGGCCTCCCCTACTCCCATCTGGTCGCGCCGCTGGTCGCAGCCGGATGCGGGGTGTCGGTCGCGATCCCCGCGACGATGAGCGCGGTAATGGCCTCCGTGCCGCCCGCGTCGATCGGTAAGGCTTCCGGCACCCTCAACATGCTCCGCCAGCTCGGCGGCGTCTTCGGGATCGCGATCTGCGCCGCAGTCTTCGCCACGCACGGCGACTACACCTCGGCGGCCAGCTTCGCTACCGGCTTCGGCCCCGCGATGGGGGCCTGCGCCGGGCTGGCCCTGCTCGGCGCCGTGGCGGGCCTAGCGATACCTAACCGGCCCAAGTCGGCCAGCGCGAACGCGCTGCCGGTCCCCGATCCCCGCACCCTCGAGACACAAAACAGGAGATAACCAACCTGCTGATCAGCGCGAGCTTCGCGGGGCAAGGTTATCCTGGACGTGAACCTCTCGTGATAGATAAACAGAGTGATCAAGCGGCTTGATGCGGAGATGGCGGTTCCGGCCCGGTGTGAACTAGCCGAGGGGCCGGTGTGGGATGCCGCCCGGGGACTACTCCGGTGGGTCGACATCCTCCCCGGCCAGGTGCACGCGTTCGACCCGGCGACCGGGGCTCATACCTGGTTTGACGCCGGCGACCCGGTCGGCACCGTCGGGCTGACCCGCTCCGGCGGGCTGGTGCTCGCGCTGGTCGACGGGTTCTACCGTGCCGATCACGACGGCCAGGGGCTGACCCGCATCGGCGAATTCGCCGTCGACCGTTCGGTAGTCCGGTTCAACGACGGCAAGCCGGACCCGTGGGGGAACTTCTGCGCGGGCACCTGCGCCTGGAGCCACGAAGGCCCGCCGTGCGCTCTATACCGGCTGCGCCCGGACGGCGCGGTCGGCGAGATCGTCGGGGACGTCGGTCTGTCCAACGGCCTGGACTGGTCCGATGACCGCGAGGCGTTCTACTTCGCCGACAGCGCCAGCGGGGGAGTGGACGTGTTCGGCACCGACCCGCAGACCGGCACGCTCGGCGTCCGGCGGCGCTTCGTCACGGTCGGCGGGGTGCCCGACGGCCTGACCCTGGACGCCGAAGGCGGCCTCTGGGTCGCCGTCTGGGGTTCGGGTGAGCTCCAGCGCTACACCCCCGGCGGCCAGCTCGACACCGTTGTCCGCCTCCCGGTCCGCCAGGTCACCTCGGCCGCGTTCGGCGGCGCCGACCTGAGCACGCTGTACATCACCACAGCCCGGGAGAACCTCACCCCCGCCGACCTAGCCAGGCAGCCGCACGCCGGCGACATCTTCGCCTGCACCCCCGGCGTCACCGGCCGCCCGCCCTTCCTGTTCGCGGCCTGAGGTCCTGGTTGGCGGCCTGAGGTCCCTGTTCGCGGCCTGAGACGGAGCGCAGCCGCGTTTCACGTACGGTGGTGATCGTGGAGCGCGTGCCGTGGTGGGGCGTGGTTTCCTCGGCTGGATCTCCGGTTCTGCTCGTGACCGGGTCGACGGTGGCCGCCGGGCTGCAGCCGCGCTCTTTCAATCCGGTGGCCGACACCATTAGCTCCCTGGCGGCGGTGGGCTCCGTGGACCGGTGGGTGATGACGTCCGCACTAGTGGGAGTGGGCGTCGGCTATTTCGTGACCGGGCTGGCGCTCAGGCCCGCGGCCCTCGCCGGGCGCCTGATCCTGATGGCCGTCGGTGTCGCCACGGTCCTGGTCGCGGCGAACCCCGAGCGTGCCGGACATGGCGGCTCGCTGCCGCACACGCTCTGGGCCGCGGCCGGCTTCATCGTCATGGCGGCCTGGCCGGTCGCGGGACGCGTCCGCGGGTCCCGGGCGCCGTACGGGCTGCGGCCCGCGGTCGCGATCAGCGCCACGGTCGTGATGCTCGGCCTGCTCGCGTGGTTCGGCGGGGAGCTGATCTGGGCCGGGCATCAGGTCGGCCTGGCCGAGCGGGCCCTGGCCGGGATACAGGCCCTGTGGCCCCTGGTCGTGGTCCTGACCTGTACCAGGAGCGGCAGATTCCGGGCCTGGCCCGGGGACGAGTTACCATCGCGTCCTGTGGAACCGCACTCCGTGAAGCCGACGCTCGTCATGTTCCTGGACCGCTACCGGCCCGAGGATGACACCGAAATCGCCGACGTGCGGCGGCTGCGAGCGCTGATCGAAGCCACCGGTGACCCGTGGCGACGTGAGCTCCCGTTGCATGTCACCGCGTCCGTGCTGATCGCGCACCCGCCCACGGCCCGGGTGCTGCTCCGCTGGCACCAGCGCCAGCAGGCCTGGCTGCAGGTGGGCGGGCACGGCGACCCGGGGGAGAGCGACCCGCTCGCCATCGCCACCAGGGAAGCGCATGAGGAAACCGGGCTGCCGGACCTGGAGCCATGGCCAGATGCCCAGATCCGGCACGTGGTCATCGTCGGCGTCCCCGCGGGCAAAGGAGAACCCGCGCACGAGCACGCGGACGTCAGGTTCTTTATGGCCACCCAGCCCCCGGACGAGGCGCGCGCGGAGAACGCGGAGGCGCCGCTGCGCTGGCTGTCCCTGGCCGCGGCCCGCGAAGCCACCTCCGAGCCCAACCTCATACAGACCCTGGCCCGGATGGAGCGGCTGCTCGCGCACTGAGCCCGCATCTGGCCCGCGACTGAGCTCCGCCCATGGTTAATGGCGCTGCCCATATCCGAGGCGTCCGCGTTTGCACGTGTTTTCATACTTTCGGGTTTTCCATGTCCTTATGGGGACGTCGATTAATAATAAGTTTCGCCGAGTTCTTGATAACGTACCGTTTGCCAGGAAACGGCACCTTGACATGCAGCGAAACTGGGTGCTAAATGGATACAGAGATTTACGCACGCTCCCACCAGGCAGCATATCCGTGCCCGTTCCACGGGCATCCCCGAGCGAAAAGTACCTGCCCAGCGTCGGCGGTAGCGAATATGCCGTCTAGCCGACCGTGAATAGCAAACACATGTCGACTGAGATAGGTCACCCACTAGGAGTTACGCCATTTCTGTTCGACAAAATGTTACCTATAAGGTTGCTAGGCGGCACGCGCGAAAAGCAGTCGCGGTCGTCACGGGCTGCGGCCTTATCGCCTTGGCCGCGGGCCTGCTCGGCGTCAGTCCCGCCGCGGCGGGAACCGGGGTGCTTGGCCTGGATGTCAGCAGTCACCAGCACAACATCAACTGGAGTTCGGTCGCGTCCCACGGGGCGCAGTTTGCCTATATCAAGGCGACCGAGGGCACCGGATACGTCAATCCCGACTTCGCCTCCCAGTACGACGGGGCGTACCAGGCCCGGCTTATCCGGGGCGCCTACGACTTCGCGTTGCCCAACGATTCCAGCGGCGCGGCGCAGGCCCGCTATTTCGTCGCCAACGGCGGTGGCTGGAGCGCAGACGGCCGGACGCTGCCCGGAGCCCTCGACATCGAAAACAACCCCTACGGTGCCGCGTGCTACAAGCTCAGCAAGAGCGCGATGGTGGCCTGGATCGCCAGTTTTAACGCCACTTACGAAGCCCTCACCTCAGTCTGGCCGGTCATCTACACCAACAACCGATGGTGGGTGAAATGCACCGGCAACTACGGCGGATTCGCGAACCAGGACCCGCTGTGGCTCGCCAGCTACGGTACCGCGGGCGCGCTGCCGGCCGGCTGGCCCACCTTCACCTTCTGGCAGTACTCAGACACCGGCACGTTCCCCGGTGACCAGGACGTGTTCAACGGCTCAAGGAGCCAGCTAATCCGGCTCGCCACCGCCGCCCCGATAAATCATTGAGTCGCTCGCCGATCAGCTCGCGCCGGGGCCACGTTCGTCGGCCAGGACACGTTCCCTGCGGTTCTCATCGACGCAAACCCTGGTCCTGCCATCAATACGGAGAACGCGGACGCGCCGCTGCGCTGGCTACCGCTGGCCGGGGCCCGCGAAGCCACGTCCGAGCCCAACCTCAGGGAAACCCTGGCCCGGCGGAACGCCTGCTGGCGTAGGGATTCGAGTTCAGGGTGAAGCGTGTTAATAGATCGAGATACGGCTTGGGAGTTGTCGGGTCCTGGGCCAATGGGAACAAGATTGGCGCATCGAATAGTTTCATCCAGGCCGTTGTGTGGGATTCTTTTACTTCGACCGGCACCTCGGTGTAACTCGCCACGTCGAGGGGATCGGTGCTGTGCCTGATGGCTGTCTCGTAGACAAACGGCGACGCGATGACACCCAGGCTGGCTGTGCTCTTCCTGATCGTCTCTTTAAATTGCGGGGCTTCCAGCAGTCGCGCCGCGACGATGATGGCCTCGCCGGAAACGCCCATGTCGCTCACGACAGGTCCGACGTTCAGGGCCAATCGCAGCTTGAACCGAGCGGACTCGCGCTGGCTGCTGTTGTGTCGTTCGAGTGCGGGAGGAAATGCTTTGAGTACCAGGCCGATGACCTTCGCGGTAGAAACCGTAGGCGGAACCACGGTCAGGAAGCCGTCGCCGCGGTCTTCGGATCGTGCATCGGGAATGGGATGCATGGCCGCCTGCGTCATCCTGAAAAGCACCTCCCTGATCAGGAGACGATCGCTGTCGGTGCGTGTGCGAGCGCCGAACTCGACCACGTCAGTGAGGAAAACGGTGCAGTTTTCACCGGTCAAGGGTTGAGGGGGTCGCCGCAGAGGCGCGGCTATGCGGTCATGGTCAAGTTGCTCAGCGGCGGTCATGCCGTCGTCCGTTCCAGCGCGAGGGCTGCTTGAGCCGTAGCTCGCCGACTCCTCGGTGCTCCGCTGATAGAGCTGCCCCTGCACGATGTCCAGCGCCCGTGGGTGCGCGCTGATGAAGGCCGCGAAGTCCTTCGTCTGCACCACCAGAGCCCACACCATGTCCAGGGCTGTGACCGTGGCCGAACGCACGCTCACCGTCAACGCGCCCCGTTCGCCGACGAGTTGCCCGAGGCCACGTTCCGCCAGCACGCGTTCGCTGCCGTTATCGTCCACACAGACCTTGACGCGGCCACCGAGGATGACCATCACGTGATCCGCCCGCTCGCCTTCTTCCATGATCCTGGCCCCGGCCGCGAACGTCCGCCAGGAGGCCACCGATCTGAGGGCTTCCCGCTCGGTCGGATCCAGGGCGTCCCAGAAGCTGCCGGCCGGATTCTGCGGGCGGGATGCCGGTGGAATGGTTTGCCTCTGCTGCGGCAGGCTATAGAACTTCACCGGAGGTGCGGGAGGCTCTTCAGGAGTCTGCGGGGGCAGCGACTGGCCGGTGTGCATTCCATCGTCGGGCCGCAGGATTTCTTCCGCCGGATCCGGCATATGCGGGGCCATGCTAGTTTTCGCGGACCGGCCTATCACCAGAACCAGAGTGCGGTCGCCGAATGAAAAGGTCAGGCGCATCAGGCTTTCCGCTTCGGCCGGATGTGGTCGTGCTTGATCGCCCTGCGACCTGCGACGAGAATCAAGCCGGGCGGAAAGCCTGCCGGGCAGGTCCATGCCTCCTCCTTCCCCAGTACTGGCAGCCGGAGCCGATGTAAAAGGAATGGAAGCTCGCTGCGGTTCCCTTTACGCCACTTGTTCGCGGTCCATTTTGCTCTTCCCTGCTGCAGATCTGCGTCAGCTGAACACTCTGGTGTGTGCTGCCGGGGAGGCGTACACTTTGAGTGCTGCTGTGGACAATTCGCCTGCTAGAAGGGAAAGTTGCCATTGCTGCGTCCGGCCTGTCCGGATCCAGTGAAGCTGATGCCTGTGACGTCGGTCGATCGTTATGCGGCGACATATTGCTAGGCCCTTCTTGGCTGTAGGTTGTCTGGGCGGCCTGCGAGGGTCGCCCCTTCGCATTCGATCTGTGGCTGGCAACCGGCTGATCGAAGAGGCAGCAGGGGTGGCCCTCCCTATGCGAGCCTCGGCGAATGATGGCTTACGCGATCCGCGATGGCCTCCTTACCGTGCCTTCTGGGTCGGGAGCGGCAGGTGAAGCCTCCTGTCGCCGTTAAGCGCTCTTTGTGCAGATCCTGGGATTGTGTCTGGTCTGTACGTAAAGTCATGGTGATCATCTAAGTATCACCCAGATCGCAACGTTACACAAGAGCATCGACCAGATCGCAACGTCACACAAGACAAGCAAACGTTCTGACACCCAGCAGGTTGCTAGGTGGCAACGAAATATGTAACAAATTCTTATCGACGCCGTAGCCAAGTCAACCCCGCTGCCTCCTCCTGCGTCCTTCCCTTTAGCCGGGTGGTGTCTTGGCTTCCGCTATACCGCCTGGTTCCTTCGTGCTAGGTAGCACGGTAGACTTCAGAACTGACTTATGACTACAGAAAGTGATGTACGTGGCCACTGACCAGGGACCGGTTGTTCAGAGCGCCCAGCTTCGCGGCGAGCTCGTTCGTCTGCGGAAGGACAGCGGGCTTACTCAAGAGCAGGTTGCCGCTGACCTGGAGTGGTCGCCGTCCAAGCTGATCCGCGTCGAGGGCGGCCGCAGCTCGATCACCAAGGTGGATCTGGATGCTCTCCTGGCGGAGTACGGAGTTACGTCCGAGAGCACCCGCGAGCGGCTCCAGGCCCTTAATCGGGGCGCACGCGAGCGAGCCTGGTGGGACAAGTACCGGGATGACGTCTCTCCGACCTATCTCGAATACGTGGGCTTCGAGGCTGGGGCGGCCTTCATCAGGCAGTTCGAGTCCGCGTATGTCCCCGGTACGATGCAGACCCCTGCGTACGCCGAGGCCATCACGGAGTACTCGGTTAACTCGGCCCGCGTCAAGCCGATTGTGGAACTCCGGCTGCAGCGTCAGAGCGAGCTTGCGCAGCGATCGCCTCAACCTCGGCGGTACTACGTCGTGGATGAAGCGGTGATCCGCCGGAATGTCGGAATATCGAAGGACCCGGCCATCATGCCGGATCAGCTCCGCTACATGGCCGACAAGGCCGAGCGGGAAGACCTGGTGACGCTGCGGGTAATGCCCTTCAAGGCAGGCGCGCACCGGGGGTTGGCCGGCCCGTTCACTCTGCTGGAGTTCGACGGAGGGCTGCCTGATGTCCTCTACATCGACGCGGGCCGAGAGGCATTCCTCAACATCACCTCCGGTAACGATTCTCGGATCGCGGAGTACCGGGACGACTTTGAAACGCTGCTTGAAGACACGTTGCCCGCCGACAAATCGATCGAGCTTATACGGAGCGTAGCGGAGGAAATGTCCTAGCGAGACTGCTGCCTGGTTGCGCTAGCTAAACAATCCGCCAAGCCACAAACACCCCAGGAGTCCTATAGCAGCACATCTCTTAATAAGCCGGACAGTCTCGGCCGCCGGGACATATATGCCAGCAAAGCCTCGCCGCTTACACTCTATGACGAAGGACGTCCACAGAGTGGTGGTAGCTTACGCTTTGTGGCATTTTTGTGTGTTCGAAGGTGCCGTCCCGATATATCGGGCTCTTCGAAATGATCGGCGAACAAAGGATTTGCTCAATGGCCGCTCAGCCAAATCGAGACTCGACACTTAACTGGCGCAAGAGCAGTGCAAGCGGCCAGCAAGCCGCATGCGTCGAGGTAGCCCAGTCAGGTTCATCTGTGCTGGTCAGGGACTCGAGTAACCCGTCAGGTGCGGTGCTTGTCTTCACTCGCGCCCAGTGGCTTGGGCTCATCAGGCACATCAGGAACCCAGAGGGAGGGCAGCTCTGACTACGCGGGGCTGCGCCTCGGCTGCTGCGCGGTCCGGCTGGGAGTCGCTGACCTGCCGGTGCTTATCCGTCGTCGTCCAGCAGTTTCCTGAGCCGCGCCAGCCGTTCGGTCCGCTCGCCGGCGAACCGCTCAAGCGCCGCCCGGATGTGCGCCTCGTCTAGGTGCGCCTCCTCGATGACCTCGTCCACCGAGCCGCCGGTGCGCCACCGGTCGTCCCAGTCCGACGACAGCGAGTACTCCCGGGCCAGCGGCCCGTCGGCCCACTCGCGCATCAGCTTGAACGCTCCGTTGGTGATGACCATCGCGTCCAGCCCGCCCGCCGGGCCGATGACCGACTGCCGGTACGCGGCAGGCTGGCGCGCGAACAACTGCGGGCTGATCGCCGCGACGATCCTCACGTTGATTCCCCGCGCGGAGAGCTCAGGCAGCAGGTTCACCACGTTCCGCGTCGGCATGGTGCCGCGCAGGAAGACGGTGCCGCCACGAGGCAACCCCGGCTGGTAGTCCCGGAGCACGTACGCGCCGCGCGCGGCGGCCAGGTGGGACGGGATGCCCAGCGCCTCACGGTCGGGTATCTCCACCGGCGGCCGGGTCAGGTGCAGCGCCACGATCGGGACGTCGAGCGAGAACGCGGCGCCAAGCAGGACCGGCACCTCGTTGTACTCCCACGGATGCAGGTCGATGACGTGGCCCTCGGGAAACAGCTGGGTGACGCCGATCGAGAAGATGCCGAAGTGGGTGCGCGAGTCCTCCGCCGTTTCGGGTCCCGAGTGGCCGGCGATCCACAGCAGCTTGCCCACCTTGAGCTCGGTGTCCTGGGCCAGCTGGCTGAACAGCCGCATCGGCCCGTACTTCAGGTAGGAGAACGAGCCGTAGGTGGAGCACGCGCCCCAGAATCCGTCGAAAGCCTCGAACGGATCCTCGGCCAGGTTGACCGTGGCCAGGCCCGCGACCAGGCCGGCGTTGGTGAACTCGGTAATCTCGGTCGGCAGCAGCGCCCCGGTGGGATTGTGCGTTCGCTCGTACCAGCCGGTGCCCGGCGAGCCGTCGAAGTCCTGGCCGAACCCGGCGATGTTGGTGGACTCGGCCAGGTCAGCGGAGGCCGCGATGAACAGCGGCCGGCCGTAGTCCCGCAGCGCGAGTGAGTTCACGTAGCCGCCCCATGCGGCCAGGCCCGCCCGGTTCGGCGCTTTGTCGCCCGGCTTCTTCCACATGCTGTCCGGGTAGTTCGCCACGTCGAAGATGCGCCGGTCGGAGAACAGGCCGGGCTGGCCGAGCCGGAACCCCTCGATCTCGTCAGGCACCGTGCCCGCGATCGCCAGCAGCCGGTCAGACAGCCAGGTCACCAGGTCTTCGTCACGGCGCAGCACGCTCATCGCGATGCCCAGGTTCGCGGCCGCCTGGGCTTGAACGGCGCCCGGGTCGGCCGGGGCGGGGGAGCCGGCGCCCTCATAGGCCACCCCGTAGCGGTCCATGAACCGTTTCCGTCCGGCCCAGAACGGCTCGGCGTTCATGCCGAAGGGCGTGCCGTGACTGGCCGCGTCGACCTTGCCGTAGCCCCGGCCCTTCTGCGTCACGAACCACGCCATCGTCGGCACCCGGCCCGGGTTGGGGCCGCACACCGCCTCCAGGACCGTCCGGGTGACCGGCCCCCACTCCATGCCGTGCTCGGTGCCGGTGACCCGCCAGCCGTAGGGCGCGAACCAGTCCGTCGGCGTACCCGCGACCACGCTCGAGGCCGGCCTCGGGTCGATGCCGAAGTCGTTCCAGTCGACCATGAAGACCAGGTTGTCCAGGCCCAGGCCCCAGGCCGTGTTCTTGACCTCGTGCGCGGAGCCGGGAGTGAGCCCGCCCTCGCCCTCGAACACGAACACCTTCACCTCGTCGGCCCCGGCGAGCTTCAGGCTGAGCGCCTCGCCGACGGCGGGCGGCATGCCGTGCCCGGACGGGCCGGTGTTGAACTTCAGGAACAGGGTGCGGCCTTCCATCTCCGCATGCCCGGGCAGGCCGCCGCGGCGGC
>PMST01000260.1 GCA_003168295.1 Actinomycetota bacterium | reverse complement strand
TCATCGGCGTGCACGACTGGGAACGCACCATCGAGCAGACCCTGGTCTTCAACGTGGACATGGCCGCTGACGTGCGAACGCCCGCCGCGAGCGATGACCTCGCGGACGCCCTGGACTACTCCGCGGTGGCGGCCACGATCGCCGCCGTGGTCCGCGAAGGCAAGTTCCGGCTCATCGAGACGGCCGCCGAGCGAGTTGCCGAGCGCCTCCTAACCGACCACCGCCTAACTTGGCTCCGCCTAGAAGTCCGCAAGCCCATCCCCGCCCCTAACCCCACCCCCTACACCGCCACCATCACCATCGAACGCACAAGCGAAATTCGGCAATAATCATGAAGACTTCACAGTCCGCCCAGACTGTGAAGTCTTCATGATCATGGAGCCATCTCTTCCCAGAGGGCTTCGGGGATGGTTTGGGAGAGGTGGGATACGTCGCTGCGTATCTCCGCTGGGGTGCGGGCGCCTACTACGGCGGCGGTTACGGCCGGATGGCGCAGGGTGAACTGCAGGGCCGCCGCGGCCAGCGGGATGCCGTATCGGGCGCAGGCATCCCGCAGGTGGCGCGCGCGGGCCAGCACGGCGGGCGGGGCCGGGGCGTAGTCGTAGCGGGCACCGTCGCCCGCGTCGGCCAGGATGCCGCTGTTGAACACACCGCCGGCCAGTACCGCGACGCCGCGCCGCAGGCACAGCGGGAACAGGTGGCTGGCCGCCGAGTCATCAAGCAGCGTGTAGCGGCCGGCCACCAGGACGCAGTCGAGGTCGCAGCGTTCGACGAGCCAGGCCAGCGGAGCCGCGGAATTCATGCCGGCGCCGACCGCCGTGACCATTCCCTGCGAGCGGAGTTCGGCCAGCGCCGGGTAGGCCTGGTCAAGGGCCGGGCCCATGAAGTCGTCCGGGTCGTGGATGAGCGCGATGTCGACCCGGTCCAGACCGAGCCGGAGCAGACTGCCTTCCAGGCTGCGCAGCACCCCGTCCCGGCTGTAGTCCCGGACCCGGGTCAGCGGCGGCGCGCCGTAAAACCCCTCGGCCCCGTCCACGTCGCCGCGGGCGGGCACCAGCAGCCGGCCGACCTTGGTGCACACGATGAACTCGTCCCGCCGGCGGTCGGCCAGGAAATCGCCGATCCGCCGCTCGGAAAGCCCGGCCCCGTAGTGCGGCGCGGTGTCGAAGGCCCGGATTCCGGCGGCCCAGGCCGTGGCCAGCGTCCGGGCGGCCTCGGTGTCGCTGACCGGCGCGTACAAGCCGCCGACGGGAGCGCCGCCGAAGACCAGGGGGAGGTCGCCGACGGGAAGGCCCACCGTCAGGACACTCCGCCGTCGCGCCACGCCGGGCCGGACGGGAAGGAGTACTCGGCCAGCGACTCCGGCAGGATCTCGGTGGACGCGCCGGGCGTCTCCGGCGCGCGGTAGCTGCCGTTCACGACCGTGGCCGGCGCGGCGAAATGCTCGTGCAGGTGATCGATCCACTCGATCCGCCGGCCCTGCGTCGTGCCGGACACCGCCACGTAGTCGAACATCGACAGGTGCTGGACGATCTCGCACAGCCCGACGCCGCCGGCGTGCGGGCAAACCGGTACGCCGAACTTGGCCGCCAGCAGCAGGTTGGCGATGTTCTCGTTTACCCCGGCGACGCGGCAGGCGTCGATCTGCATGATGTCGATGCTGCCCGCCTGCAGCAGCTGCTTGAACATCACCCGGTTGGCGACGTGCTCGCCGGTGGCGATCTTGACCGGCCGCACGCCCCGGCGGATCGCCGCCGTGCCGAGGATGTCGTCCGGGGCGGTCGGCTCCTCGACCCAGGCCGGCCGGAACGGCGCGAGCTGCCTGATCCAGGCGATGGCGTCCGGCACGTCCCACACCTGGTTCGCGTCGACGGCAATGCCGATGTCGTCGCCGACGACCTCTCGCGCGATCGCGCACCGGCGAAGGTCGTCCTCGAGCACGGCGCCGACCTTGATCTTCACCTGGGTGAAGCCGTCGCCGACGGCTTCCGCGCACAGCGCTGCCAGCCGCTCGTCGGAATAGCCCAGCCAGCCCGGCCCGGTGGAGTAGGCCGGATAGCCGTCCCGCCGCAGCGCCGCGATCCGCTCGGCCCGGCCCGCGGCGCCGCGCTCGAGCAGCGCGAGGGCCTCGGCCGGGGTGAGCGCGTCGGACAGGTAGCGGAAGTCGACCAGGCCGGTGATCTCCTCGGGGGTCAGCTCGGCGAGCAGCAGCCACAGCGGCTTGGAGGCCCGGCGCGCGGCCAGGTCCCAGCACGCGTTGAGCACCGCGCCGGTGGCCATGTGCACCACGCCGGACGACGGCCCGAGCCAGTGCAGCGGGCTGTCCCGGACCAGCCGGCGGCCGAGCCCGCCGAGGTCGGCGAGCACCTCGTCCAGGTCCTGGCCGGCCAGGAACGGCTCGAGCAGGCGGATCGCGGCCAGCTGGACGTCGTTGCCGCGGCCGACGGTAAACGCAAAGCCGTGCCCGGACACCGCCGGGTCCGGCGCGTCGGTCCTGATGACGACGTAGGCGGCGGAGTAGTCGGGGGCCGGGTTCATCGCGTCCGACCCGGCTAGCGTCCGCGACGTGGGAAACCGCACGTCGAACGTCTGGAAGCCGGTGATCTTGGTCATTCGGCGCTCGCCTCGCCGCCGATGACGCGGGCCAGGATGAGGGCGAACAAGATGACCCCGCCGTCGATCGCCTCGATCCAGTAGTTCGGCGCGTTCTCCAGGTCCAGGATGTTCTGCACCACGCCGAGCAGCACCACGCCGGACGCCGCGCCGACCATGTTCCCGCGGCCGCCCTGCAGAGACACGCCGCCGATGACCGCGGCGGCGAACACGGCGAAGATGATCCCCTCGCCGTAACCCTGCGTGCTCGCCACCGACGAAACCCGGCCGGCCTCCATCAGGCCGCCGATCGCCGCCAGCACGCTGCCCGCCACGTAGACGCCGATCCGGACCCGGTCCACCTTGATCCCGGCGGCACGGGCCGCCTCCCGGTTCCCGCCGATCGCGTAGATGGCCCGGCCGAGCCGGTGATAACGCAGGAAAAGCCCGGCACCGGTGAAGATGACCACCGCCACGATGAGCGAGACCGGGATCACGCCGACGTTGGCCGCGCCGAGGTAGCTGAACGCGCCCGGCAGGCTGAACGGGGACTGTCCCTTGACGATGCCGTCCTGCATACCCGCGAGCAGGATCGTCATGGCCAGCGTGACGATGAAGCCGTTCAGCCGTCCCTTGACGATCAGCAGCCCGTTGACGAACCCGACCGCCACGCCGACCGCGAGCAAGATGAGAATGCCGAGGTAGGGATTGAGCAGCAGGCCGTCACCGAAGGCCGCGGCGGGCACGATCAGCCACGCGGCCACCATCGGGGCCAGCCCGTAGGTGGACTCAAGCGACAGGTCCATCCCGCCGATCAGCAGGATCAGCGATTCGCCGACCACGACCACGCCGAGGGCGGCGATCTGCTGGCCGATCCCGGTGATGTTCGAGACCGTCAGGAAATGGCTGTTCAGGACTGCGCCCACGACGACAAGCACGACGAGGACAGGCAGCAAGGCGGCCTCGCGGAGCCAGGAGACCGCTCTGTCTCCCGCTCGCCTCCGGGCTGTGTTGCCCGCTCGCCTCCGGGGCGCTGTGTTGGTCGCTCGCCTCCGGGGCGCTTTAAGGCGCCGCCTTCCCTCGTCGCTCGTTCCTCGCTCCTCAGTCCAG
>PMST01000625.1:246-32551 GCA_003168295.1 Actinomycetota bacterium | reverse complement strand
CGAAGGGCTGGCTGGTCACGGTGGCCTGGCGCAAGTTCCTGGACGCCCGCCGCGCCGAGGTCTCGCGTCGCGACCGGGAGCAGCGGGCCGAGGCCGAGCCGCCGCCCGGACCGGCCGAGACCGCAGACGACACGTTGCAGCTCTTCTTCCTGTGCGCCCATCCGACGCTGACCCCGGCGTCCGCGGTGGCCCTCACGCTGCGCGCCGTCGGCGGCTTGACCACCCGGCAGATCGCCCAGGCCTATCTCGTGCCGGAGGCGACCATGGCGCAGCGGATCAGCCGGGCCAAACGCACCGTCGGTGACGTGCGGTTCGAGGAGCCAGGCGACCTGGCGACGGTGCAACGAGTGCTCTACCTGGTCTTCAACGAGGGCTACACCGGCGACGTCGACCTGGCGGCCGAGGCGATCCGGCTCACCCGGCAGCTGGCGTCGATGACCGATGACGAGGAGACCGCGGGGCTGCTGGCGTTGATGCTGCTGCACCACGCCCGGCGGCCAGCGCGGACCCGGCCCGACGGCAGCCTGGTCCCCCTGGCCGAGCAGGACCGCTCCCGCTGGAACACCTCGCTCATCGCCGAGGGCGTTGCTGTCCTGCAGGCCGCGCTAGCTCGCGACCGGCTCGGCGAGTTCCAGGCCCAGGCCGCTATCGCGGCCCTGCACGCCGACGCGCCGCGCGCCGAGGAGACCGACTGGGTGCAGATCGTCGGCTGGTACGACGAGCTGCTCCGGCTCACCGGCAGCCCGGTCGTGCAGCTCAACCGGGCCGTCGCGATCGGCGAGGCCGATGGCCCCGCGGCCGGACTCGCGGCCCTGGCCACGGTGGACCCTGGTCTGCCTCGCCACACCGCCGCCTCGGCCTACCTGCACGAGAAGGCCGGCGACCTTCGGACCGCGGCCCGGCTGTACGCCGACGCCGCCCGGTCCGCCCCCAACCTAGCCGAACGTCACCATCTCACCCGGCAGGCAGCGCGGATCAGCCAAGCGCTGCGCGGGTGAATCTGCTGGTGCGTCCGATCTCGCTGACGTCAGTGGCGTCGAGAGCGATTGCCCCAGTATGGGACAGCTGTCGGGCAGCTTTACGTAACCGATTTGCCGGCATCGGCGTCGGCGTCGGTCTTGGCCTCGTCCCTTGGCCCGTTGCTGGGGGCCGGGGTGGTCCGGGCGCGGATGGCCGGGACGACGAACGATGCCGCGAACGCCGCCAGGGTCAGCGCGGCGGCCACCTCGAAGGCCCGGGAGTATCCGTCATTGAGGGCCGCGGCGTGCGACAGTACGGGCCGGCGGTCGGCCAGGGCGGCGAGGGTCCGGTCGGTGGCGATGGTGGCCAGCACGGCCAGGCCGAGGGACCCGCCTATCTGGCGCGCGGTGTTGAGCACGCCGGAGGCCAGCCCGGCCTCGCTGCGGGCGACGTCCGCGGTGGCCGCCGCCGCCAGCGGGGTGAACAGCAGGCCCAGGGCCAGCGAGATGAGACATCCGGGCCCGAACACGTGAGTCCAGTAGGAGGCGTGCGGGCTGATCGCGGACAGCCAGGCGAACCCTCCGGCCGCGACCAGCGTGCCGGCCTGCAGCAGCGGACGGACCCCGACGCGCGGCAGGATGCGGGAGCTGGCCTGGGCTCCGATCATGATGGTCACGCCCATCGGCAGGAAGGCCAGGCCCGTCTTCAGGGCGCTGTCGCCCAGCACGTCCTGCAGGTACAGGGAAAGGAAATACCACATCGAGAAGAAGGCCGCCCCGACCAGGAACATCACGATGTTCGCCCCCGACAGCGACCGGGACCGGAAGAGCCCGAACCTTATCAGCGGCGCGTGGGCCAGCCGCAGCTCGATGAGCGCAAACCCGGCGAGCAGCACCACCGCCGCCCCAAGCAGCGACAGGGTTCGCGCGCCGCCCCACGGGTGCGTGTCGGTGCCGATGATCGCGTAGATCAGCGTCCCCAGCCCGGCCGTGACGGCGACCGCGCCTCCGACATCCAGCCGCGCCGCAACACCGCGGCCGACCCGGTCCCTGGACTCGGGCAGCCAGGCCAGCGCGGCGGCGACGGCGGCCACGCCGATCGGGATGTTCACGAACAGGACCCAGCGCCACGACAGCGACGAGGTGAGGACGCCGCCCAGGATCGCGCCTGCCGCCCCGCCTGCCCCGGCGACGGAGCTCCAGATGCCGAGGGCCCGGGCCCTGCGGTCGGCGGAGAAGGTCGTGATGACAATCGTGAGCGTGGCCGGCGACAGGACGGCGCCCGCGATGCCCTGCACCGCCCTGGCTGCCGTCAGCCAGGCCGAATCCGTGGCGATGCCCCCGGCCAGGCTGGCCACGGTGAACAGCGCCATCCCGGCCAAGTACACCCGGCGCTGGCCAAATAGGTCGGCAGCCCGCCCGCCCAGCAGCAGGAACCCGGCGAAGGTGAGCACGTAGGCGTTGACGACCCACTGCAGTCCCGTCGCGCTGTAGTGCAGGTCCCGGCCGATCGAGGGAAGCGCTACGGTGACGATCGAGACGTCGAGTATGACCATGAACTGACCGACGCACGCGATGGCCAGAATCAGCCCGGTGTGGGCATGATGACGTCGGCCAGGCGCGTCTGGCCGACTCGGCTGCGCCGGGCCGGGTTGCGCCGGGCCGGGCTGCTCGCCGTTCATCGCTGCGGCGGGATGGATTTATACATGGGACACGTCTATCATGATTGATGTCTAATTTCCAAGAGGCTAGGCTCCTTTCGTGGACTCAGAGCTGGAGCAGGACAGCGCGGCCGCGCTGCCGTCGCCCTGCAGCCTGAGCTTTCAGAACGGCAACTGGTATCTGATGGCCAAGACCGGGTCGCTCGCCCGGCAGCGCTGGGCGGGCATGCTCGCCCAGCTCAAGGTAAGCCCCAGCCAGTACGGGGTGCTGATGGCCCTGGGCGAGACCGGCCCGCTCGGCCAGCAGCGCCTGGCCGAGCTGGTCGGCGTCGACCCGCGCAATGCCGTACCGATCATCGACGCCCTGGCCGCCCACGGCCTGGTCCGCCGGGAGGTGGACCCTCTTGACCGCCGCCGGCGCGTCCTGGACCTGACGGCCAAGGGACGGAGGGTCGTGGGCGACCTAGCCTCCGTCGGGGCCGAGATCGAGCACGACCTGCTCTCCCCGCTGACCCCAGCCGAGCAGGCGACGCTGCGGCGCATGCTGCGTGCTCTGCTGGACGCGGCCAGGGAATCCGGCTGACCACCCGCCACCGACACGCCGAAGATCCAGTCGGCGCGGCGGGGCGTATCAAAGGCTGCGATCTATGAGCCAGGCGTGCACGTCTGCCATGTGATCTTCCGCAGGGCGTGCCCTTCGTCGGCAAGGAATCAGGCCTCGACCCCCGGAATGTGCGAGGCCAGCCAACCGTCAAACCATACTTAATACCCACCAAAGGGGCGCTAGCAGGTGCAGGTGAGGCTCGGGGGACCCTGCCATCCTGCATGCGCAGCTCCGGCTCGCGGGCACTGCGCAGATGTGGTGATCCACACTGCGGCGTATGCTCCGCGCCATGACTGTCGAGGTGACCGTGAAGACCGTCGAACCGACGCCGACAGCGGTGGTAGTGGCGGCGGCGACGTGGGCGGAGTTCCCGAAGATGTGGGGGCCGATGCTGGATAAGGTGTGGAGCTTTCTCCGGGGTGCTGCCCCGGAGGGGCTCTACCAGCAGGGACACAACATCATGCTCTACAAGGACGACGTCCCCAACGTCGAAGTCGGCGTTCAGGTGAGCGGCTCATTCGGTCCCGCCGGTCAGGTTGTCGCGTCAGCGCTTCCGGGCGGGCTCGTCGCCACCGCGACCCACACCGGTCCGATCGCCAAGATCGGTGACACTCATCAGGCCGTGTGCGAGTGGAGCAAGGCGAACGGGTACCGCCTGGCCGGCCCTCGCTGGGAGATCTACGGTGATCCCTCCCCGTCGGCCGGCGACTTCGATGTGGACGTGTTCTGGTCCCTGGTGGCCACGTAACCGGACATCTGCGGAATTTGAGTGGCCCGCCAGCCGGGAGCGCACCTCCGATGTCCTCGGGCCACGCACCATAGTGTTTCAAGGTGAACCCCGCCCACGGGCAGCTCGGCGTCCGCGCCGTTACCCGGCGAGGCTGGCGATGTCCTCCGGGGTGAGCCGGACGCTGGCCGCGCCGACGTTCTCCGCCAGGTGGGCGAGGCTGCCGGTGCCGGGGATGGGGAGCATTACCGGGGAGGCTGCCAGCAGCGCGGCGAGCGCCACCTGCTGGACGGTCGCCCCGTGCCGGGCGGCGGTCTTCTCAAGGCGGGTCGTGTCGATCGGGTCGAGACCGCCGCCGAGCGGGAAGAACGGCACGAACGCGGTGCCGGACCGGGTGCACTCCGCCAGCAGCGCGGCGTCCGCGGTGGCGTGCACGTGGAACGCGTTCTGCACGGCGGCGACCGGGGCGATCGCGCGGGCCTCGGCGAGCTGCGCGGCGTCGACGTTGCTGACGCCCAGGTGGCGGATCAGGCCGTCGCCGCGCAGCTTCGCCAGCGCGCCGAACCGCTCGGCGACCGGCTCGCCGCCAGGCGCGCTCCTGCCGCCGACCCGCAGGTAGACCAGGTCGAGATGGTCGACGCCGAGCTCGCGGAGGTTGTCCTCCACCAGGCCGCGCAGCTGGCCCGGGGTGGCCTGCAGGGTGGGGGTTCCGTCCGGTCCGAGCATCGGGCCGACCTTGGTGGCGATCACCAGGCCGTCAGGATAGGGGGCCAGCGCCCGGCGGACTAGCTCGTTGGCGACGACGTCACCGCGCCGGTAGAAGCTTGCGGTGTCGATGTGGTTCACGCCCAGCTCGACCGCGCGGCGCAGTACCGCGATCCCGTCCTGCGGGTCGCGGACCGGGCCGGTGAAGGTCCCGGTGGGCAGCCGCATCGTGCCGAAGCCGAGTCGTGCGACGGGCAGGTCGCCGCCGATCGCGAAGGTGCCGGAGGCGGTGGCGGACTGGCTGGTGTTCGTAGCGTTCGTCATGCTCACAGCCTGCCCCGGCCCCGTGGCCGTGGCGAGGAACTGGCAGGTTGCTGCCATTTGCCGGGCCTGGAGACGGCTGACAGACTGGACGGGTGACGGATGAGCAGACCAGCACGGTGCGCGGCGACGCGGAGCTCATCGCCCGCGCGGGGCACCTGTTCGACGCGGTGCACGAGGAGTTCGTCTGCGCGGCCCGCGACCTGGCCACGTGGTCACAGCCGGAGGCCCGGTCCGCGATCGCCGGCCGGGTGCTTTCCTCCGGCACGGACAGCTTCACGGTACGCAAGCTGTGGAGCCCACTGGCGCTGGCCGACGAGGCGCAGCGCGCGCACCTGCGGCGGCTCGACGCGGCGGGCGCACAGGTGCGGATCAGTTCCGCGCCGCTGCCGCACGAGACGATCATCCTGGACCGGCGGGTAGCGATCCTGGCCGGCCAGCCGTCGCCGCTCGGCCGCGAGTACACGGTGACGACGTCCCCGATCCTGGTGGGCGGGGTTTATTCACTGTTCACCGCCGCCTGGGAGGCGGCCATCGACCTCGGCGCCTGCCTGCGCGGCGAGGTCCCTGAGCTCGCTGCCGAGGACCGGGAGATCCTCCGGGCGCTCGGCGCGGGTCTCACCGACGAGGCGGCCGCCCGGCGGCTGGGCACCTCCCTGCGAACCTACAGGCGGCGGGTCGCCGAGCTGATGGCCGCGCTCGAGGCCGGCTCCCGCTTCCAGGCCGGGGTGCGGGCCGGCGAGCTCGGCCTAGCCCATTGACCCGGTCATCCCGCACAGCAGGTGGCCGTATCAGCGGGCGCGAAGTTGTCGGGGTGGTTCCCGGTGACGGCAGGGCCGACGGGGTCAGCGGAGGCGCAGCCGTCGTCGGAGGGCACCCCGTCGAGGTCGCACAATGCTGGGCGGGGCGGCTGAGCCGGCGTCAGGCGGGGCAGGTCCAGTCTTCCGGGCTGTGCGCCGGCCCGAACTTCGCGACGCCCGGCGGCGGGAAGTGCTCGCGCAACGTGAACGCGTACGGCGTCGGTCCGAACTCCCGCAGGTGCAGCACCCGTCCCTCGGCCTCAGCCGTCGTGGGCGTATGCCCGGCTGGTATCCACCACAGCGCGGCATACGCATCGGCCATCCGCTCGAACCACTGCCGGCGGCGCTTGAGGACCTGACGGTGCGTGTCGGAGTACACGTACGCGGCGAGGGCCTCGACCGACTCCCACACCGACATGTTGACCAGCACCCCGGCCCTCCCGGCCCGGTCCCACTCGAAGGCCTGTACCGCGGTCGCGGTGCCGTCCTCGGTCTGCAGTCGCCATACGAAGCCCGGGGCCGCGTCAGCCGCCGCGTTCACCGGATCCAGGGCCGCGACGAAGTCCGCAAGCTGCGGGCTGTCCAGAGGCGCGAGCATCCGCCCGATGTTCACCTGAGCCAGTAGGTAGTCCACGCTCGTCATCGTGCCAACCCAGCGGCCCGTCGGCAACGGCAGGTTACGAACCACCCGGTCGGCCAGTGCCCGTCCAGGTTCGAGCCCGCGGATTACTAAGTGCCTTAGCCGCCGGCTAAGGCCGCCCGGGCGGCGAAGATAAGGCCGCCCGGGCGGCGAAGATATGGCATTTGCCCAATGCGGCAACAGCGGGCTTACGGCGAGTCTGGTACCTGGCGGCGATCGCTGTCCTGCTGAGCCGGGAGCGTTCGTCGTACAAGTGGGACCTTGCCGGTACACGGCGGTGACGGTCCGGGGACGATCCGCGTCGGCACGGGGTGAACGAGACGAAGGCGGAACGGCACCGCTCACCGCCCATGAGTGATCGCCTGGGAGGCGACGATGGTGGTTAATTCCTACTACGGCATCTACGAGGCCGAACGCCGCAAGACCGCGGCTGAGATCCGGGCGGCCGATGCCCAGCTCGGCGCGCTGACCGCCAAGTTCAGCCAGCTCGGCTCGGCGCTCGCCGGCCCGGTCCGCGCGGTACGCCGGTCGCTACGCAGACAGCGGCCGGCCGCGTGCCCGGTCGCACCGGACGCCGGATGAGGGCCGGCCCGTCACCGTCGACCAGATGGCCCGGCCGGAGAACGGGGACCACGAGATGATGACACCGATGCAGTGGCGCGATGCCACCATCGGCAGGCAGGACACCACGGGGCTGAGCCTGGTTCTGCCGTGCACGCAGGATCCGGAGCTGTTCTTCGCCGAGTCTCCGCAGGACGTGGAGCAGGCGAAGGCGATGTGCCGGGGATGCCGGGTCCGGCTGGCCTGCCTGGCCGGCGCGCTGGAGCGCGAGGAACCCTGGGGCGTCTGGGGCGGCGAGTTGCTGATGCGCGGCGCGATCGTGCCGCGTAAGCGCCCCCGCGGACGTCCTCGCCATGACGTCGTCACGATCAGGGCCTGCGCCTAGGGCGTCGCGGTGCGACCGCTGTCGGATGGTATCGAGGGACCCGAGTGTCGCCGGGATACCGCACTATCGGTAAGAGTGATATCGGGAAAGTGGTGATAAACGCTCGTCAGCGCCTCAGCCTGGCCGGCGCTGTGACCGCCGGGCCAGGGCGCTGGCCAGCGGAGCCACGCAGTTGGCGGCCAGGTGCAGCAGTACCGGCGCGGCCAGGCTGCCGGAGCGTTCCCGCAGCAGGGACAGCAGCGCGCCCGCTCCCGCGGTCCCGGCCGCTACGGCGGTGACCGCGGTGATCCGGGCGCCGCGGCCGGCCGCGAGCCGGTTGACCGCCAGCGCCTCGGCGGTCGGGCGGATGTGCCACAGGCCGAACACCGCGCTGCCCACGGCGAGGGCCGCGGGCTCGGCCAGCACCCGGCGCAGCGCGGCGTGCAGCACCCCGCGGAACGCGATCTCCTCCCAGGCGACGGTGCCGACCGGGATGCGCAGCAGCACGTGGTAGGCGAGCTTGCCGCGGTCCAGGCCGGCCATCCGCTGGTCGTTGAGCAGCGGCCGGGTGGCCGGGGTCAGCGCCGCCAGCCCGAACGCGGCCACGACCGGCGCGGCCGCCGCCGATCCGCACCTGAGCCCGGACCGCAACTGGTCCCGCCGCAGGCCGAGGTCGCCTGCGGTCAGCCCGCTGGCCGCCGCGGCACCCAGGGCAGCCGTGGCCGCCAGAGCGTTGACGACCGGGTACCACCGCCGGTGCCAGGGCTGGACACCGGCCAGGTTGTTGTAGCCGGCCAGCACGACGCCGCCCGCCGCGGCGAAGGCCACGTCGGCTGGCCGGGCGAGGCCGGTCACGGGGTTACTCACCCGCCCGGACCAGGCCGGACTCGTAGGCGAAGACCACGGCCTGAGCGCGGTCGCGCAGCGCGAGCTTCATCAGGACGCGGCTGACGTGCGTCTTGACCGTCTGCTCAGCGACCACCAGGTGGCCGGCAATCTCGCTGTTGGACATGCCGCGGGCCACGAGGCCCAGCACCTCGGTCTCGCGGTCGGTCAGACCGCTGAGGTGCTTGCGGCTGGCGGCCCGGGGCGCCCCCAGACGGGCGAACTCCGCGATCAGGCGGCGGGTCACCCCGGGGGCCAGCAGCGCGTCGCCGGCCGCGACCACCCGCACGGCCTCGGCGAGTTCGCCCGCCGAGGCGTCCTTGAGCAGGAANNCGCCGGCGCGCAGCGCCTCGTATACGTAGTCGTCCAGGTCGAAGGTGGTCAGGACCAGGATCCGGGGCGTGCCGTCGGCCGCGGCCATGATCTGCCGGGTGGCCTGCAGGCCGTCCATCACGGGCATCCGGACGTCCATGAGGATGACGTCGGGGCACAGCTCGGCGGCGCGGGCGATGGCTTCCTGCCCGTTGACGGCCTCGCCGACCACCTCGATGTCGGGTTGTGCGTTGAGCAGGATGGAAAAGCCCGACCGCACCATGCCTTGGTCGTCGGCCACCAGCACGCGGATCGTCACGCCGCCTCCTCGGGGGAACTCACCGGCAGGACCGCGGTCACCCGGAATCCGCCGTCTCCGGCCGGGCCTGCGTCCAGGCTCCCGCCCAGCATCGTGGCGCGCTCCCGCATGCCGACCAGGCCGTGGCCGCCCTCGGCGGCGCGCTCCCCGCTGGCCACCAGGACCGGGACGGCTCTCAGGGCGGCGTCGTTGGATATCTCGAGGGCCAGGGCGTCGGGACGGTAGGCCAGCTGCAGCTGGACATGAGATCCCGGCGCATGCCGCATCGCGTTGCTGAGCGCCTCCTGCACGATGCGGTACGCGGACAGGTCCACGCCGTCCGGCAGCGGCACGGGGTTCCCGCTGACGGTCGCGGTAACCGACACGCCGCCGCTGCGAGCCGAGTCGAGCAGGGTATCCAGATCGGCCAGCCCGGGCTGGGGCGTGGTGTCCTGCCCGCCGGTGCGCAGCACGCCAAGCACGCGGCGCAATTCGGTCAGGCCGGCCAGCGCGCTCGCCCTGATCTCACCGAAGCTCTCCACCAGCTCCGGCGGCGGGTCGGCGGTCCTGTAGGGCGCCGCCTCGGCCTGGATCGCGATCACCGACATGTGGTGGGCGACCACGTCGTGCAGCTCCCGGGCGATGCGCTGCCGTTCCTCGAGCAGCGCGCGCTCGCCAGAGTGCCGGCGCTCCTGCTCGGCGAGCTGGCGCTCGCCGCTGCGCCGCACCCCGACCACGATGCCGAGGAGGATGGGAACCACGGTCAGGAAGATGGCCTGGGGTATCGAACTCAGGTCGATGAACGCCGCCCCGACCAGGGTGACGGCCGCCGCCCCGACCACGATCCGCGGTCGGCAGCGGACCGTCACCGCGTACAGGCACAGGCCGTAGACCAGCACGCCTGCCACCGGGACGTCAGGGGCGCCGAGCGAGCCCGCCGGGATGATCAGGCTGGTCCAGATGAGGGCTGCCGCGGAAAACGCCCACGCGCTGAGCGGGAACCGGGTGCGCAGCGCGAGCGGCGCGCAGTCGACGAACGCGACCAGGACCAGCACGCCGGCCGAATGATGGCCGTGGTGGGTGGCGTTCGCGTTGGTCAGCGCCGAGTTGGTGATGGCGAAGCAGATCAGCGCGATGATCACGTCGGCGACCTCGACCAGGTCGAATCGCCCGCGCCGCAGCCGGCTGTGGCGCGGCGTCGGCGGGCTCGTGGTATCGGTCACGAACGTCGCCGCGAACCTGCGCACGGCGTTCTCTTGCATGTCCACCAGCGTAGGCGCGGCGACCCGGGAACCTCGTCACCCGCGCGGCGTATCTGCGACCCCATACCCGAGTAGGGGGTGGTCCAGGCCGGCCGGGCCGGCGGCGATGCCGGACCGTCCCGCGCCACCGGCCTCATACCAGCGGCGCAGGCCGGCAAACGGCTCGCCAGGCCGACGCCGGCTAGCCACCGGCGTCCGTAGCTTCCTGATCGGAACGCAGATCACGCTGGAAGGACGCCACGATGAGACTTCGTTACCTGGCCGCCGCGCCGCTGATCGCGGCGGCGATGTTCGGCACGACCGCGGCGGCATGGCCGTCCGCCACCGCCGACCCGCCCCAGGCACCACCCGCGCTGACGTCAAGCGCGCTGACCACCCGCTACGCGGCCGATGCCCGGTCGATCGGAACGGCCGAACGCACCGCTGCCCGCGACGGCGACAGCCAGCTGGCCGGCGCGCTGGCCAGCCTGCGCACCCAGCACGTGCTGTTCTTCAATCCGAACGGCCAGGGCGTAGCCGCGATGGTGATCGGCAACCTGGCCACGGCGACGCGGGTCGCGATCCTGGTGCCAGGCTCCGACACGACGCTGGCCACGTTCTTCTCCCGGGGATCGTCGTCCCCCGGCGGCAGTGCGAAGGCGCTCGCCGCCGAGGCGCACTTGCTCGACCCCGGGGCGCGGCTGGCGATCATCGCCTGGCTCGGCTACCCCACCCCGGCCACGCTCAGCCCGGCCGTAATGACCTCGGGTGACGCTGGGCAAGGGGCTCAGGCCCTGCGGCCGCTGGTCACCGCGCTGGCCCAGCACGGCGACCAGGTCGCGCTGCTGTGCCACAGCTACGGGTCCGTGGTCTGCGGGCTGGCCGCGCCGCGCCTGCCGGTCACCGACATCGCGGTGTTCGGCAGCCCCGGGATGGACGCCTCCTCGGTGGCCTCGCTCCACACCAAGGCCCGGGTGTGGGCCGGCCAGGAGAGCGGCGACCCGATCAAGTACGTGCCGTACATCCGGCTGTTCGGACTGGGCTTCGGCGCCGACCCGGTGTCGCCCGGATTCGGCGCGCGCGTCTTCGCCACCGGCACCGGCGGTCACAGCGGCTACCTGGACCCGGGCTCGGTCTCGCTGCGCAACCTGACCTACATCGCGCTGGGTGACCCGGCGGCGGTGACCCGGTGAACGGCCTCCAGCAGCTCGCCCGGCGCATCGACGCCGCGACACCTCCGCAGCGCGACCGCGCGGTCGATGCGCTGCGCGCCCTGGCCATCGCCGGGGTCATCGGCGGCCACTGGCTGGTCACCGCGCTCGTGCTCGGCGGCAGCCACCACGGCACGGTCCTGCACGACGACAGCCCGCTGGCCTCGCTGCCGGCCCTGACCCCGCTGTCCTGGATCTTCCAGACGCTCGCGGTGTTCTTCCTGGTCGGCGGCTACTCGGCGGCCCGCGGTTACCGGGGCGGGTACCCCATCTGGCTGCGCAAGCGCCTGATCCGGCTGGCCCGTCCGGTCGCGGCCCTGGTCGCGGTCTGGGTTCCGGTGACGGCGGGCATGTGCCTGGCGGGCGTCCCGGCCGCGACCGTGCATACCATCTTGTTCCTGGTCATCAGCCCGCTGTGGTTCCTGGGCGTGTATGCCGTGCTGACCGCGCTGACCCCGGCGGCCGTGTGGCTGGCCCGGCGGTTCGGCGCGTGGGCGGCGGCCTTTCCGGTCGCCGTGGTGGCCGTCACCGACCTGGTGCGGTTCGGCCTGTCTGGGCCGGCCTGGGTGGGCTGGGTCAATGTCGCCGCTGGCTGGCTCGTCCCCTACCTCCTCGGCATCGCCTGGGCGCTGGGGTCGCTGCGCGGCCGCCGGGCCCCTGCGCTGATGCTGGCCGGCGGCGCCGCCGCCACCGCTGCGCTGATCGCCTGGGCCGGGTATCCGGCCAGCATGGTCGGCGTGAACGGAGCCCACATCTCGAACCTGAACCCGCCCACCCTGGCCGTGGTGAGCTTCGGGATCGCCCAGTGCGGCCTGGCGCTGCTGCTGCGCGACCGGCTGGCGCAATTGATGCGCCGCCCGCTGGCCTGGGCCGGGATAGCGCTGGTCAATCTGTCGGCGATGACCCTGTTCCTGTGGCACCAGACCGCGTTCATCACGGTCAGCTCCGCGGGCCTGCTGGCCGGCCGGGTGCCGGGCCTGCTGACCGCCCCGACGGGCGGCCTGTGGGTAGCCGAACGGCTCGCTTGGCTGCCGGTGTTCGCGATCATGCTGTCGGGCCTGTGGCTGGTATTCCACCGGGTGGAATCACGACGCGGGGATGTTCGTGGCACTGCTGCGAGGCAAGCCGACGGCGCAACTGCTCCACCACGGCCTGCGCGCGGCAACCCGCCGGCCGGTCATCATCGATCCTTCCCGGCGGCGTAGGCGACATCACCGCCTACGCCGCCACCCTCGACCACGTCACGGCGCCAGCGGTGCTGGGACAACCTCGGGCTGATTCTCACGTCTCACGGACACGGAAGCCGGTGGAGCAGACAGTGCCAAGCTACTGCCCCACCGGTGATCCGGGAGCGCTCGGCTAGCTGGCTCGGGTGCCGTCTTGCGTCATGACTTGCTCGACGGGGTAGACGGCGGGCTTGGCGTCCAGGCCGGCGTGGTGCAGGGCCGGGCCGAGGGTCTCGCCGAAGGCGGCGAAGGACTGTTCGTCGGCCCAGACATCGATGACAGTGAAGCCGGTGTCGGTGCGGTAGCAGACGTGGTAGAGGCGGTTCGGCTGGTTGACGATGGCCTCTCCCGCGTCGAAGACCTTGCGGTATTTCTCCACGGGTTCTGCGGGGAACTCGAAGACGGCGGCGATTGCCATGACTTCTCCTTGGTCAGGTGAGTGAATGCGTTGACCTGATCGTCGGCCGGAAGGCCACCGCGGCACATGGGTAGGACGTACCCATCGTGGATTCAGCGCAGGCCGCGGGCCAGCCGGGCCAGGCCGCCGCGGTCTTCGCCGCCGAGCTTGGCGAGCAGCGCCGCGACGTGCTTTTCTACCGTGCGCGGTGACAGGAACAACAGCCCGGCGATTTCGCGGTTGGAGAGGCGGTCGGCGAGCAGGTCCAGGATTTCGGCCTCGCGCGCGGTGACGCCGGCGGCGATCAGCGCGGCCGGCAATCCGGCGTCGGCGGCGCGCCTGCGCGGTGCGGCGTGACCCGTCGTCTTGAGCAGCGCGCGGCAGGCCGCTGAAGCGCGGCCCAGCCGTAGCCGGGTGAAGGTGGAGTCCGCCGTGCTGAGCAGCATGCCCGGCGTTCCCCAGCAGTCGCGGATGGCCGCCTCCGCGGCCAGGCGCATCGTCAGGGCGGAGAAGACCGGATAACGGTCGCCGGCCTCAAGCGCGGTGCTGAGCGCGGCGCAGGCCCCGGCGGCATCGCCGTCGGCTCCCCTGGCTACTGCCTGCGCGGCGCCGAACCATAGCTCGGGCCAGCGCGCGGCCCGGACGACATCAGCGGCGGCGGCTTCTATCTCGGCCGGGCCCGCTTCGCCGGCCAGCGCCCGGAGCAGCAGTTCGGGTCCCTCGTACGGGTTGAGGATCCGCGCGTGCTGGTCGGGGGCTTCCGCGCGGGCGCGGGCAAAGGCCTGGCGTGCGCCGGCCCGGTCTTCGGCCAGGAGGGCTCCGATCCCGCGGCCGATGGCCCACGCCCCGGCGCGCAGATCGGGGTCGTCAGGCGCGGTTGCCTCGGCGGCGGCCAGGTAGTGCTCGCTCTCCCGGGTCCGGCCCTGGTGAGCCATGGCAAAGCCCTGCATGAGCAGCGCCGCGGCCTGGAGCGGGATCAGGCCGAGCCGCCGGGCCGTGTCCTCCACTTCGCCGGCCACCTGCATGGCGTCGGTGAACCGCGCGGTCATCGCCATCAGCGCCGCGATGTTGGCGCCGATACCGACGGCCAGCCCGACGGCACCCGCGCGCGACGCCTCGGCGCGGGCCTGTTCCAGGCGCTCGCCCTGCGCGTCGCGCAGCATCTCCACGGTCCCCAGCTCGTTGAGGATCCTGAGGCGGTGCACCCGCAGGTCTGCTTCGGCGGCGAGGCTGAGGGCCCGGCCGAACGCGGCGGCCGCCGCGTCGAGGTCGTGCAGCCGGGCGCAGGAGCCGAGCACCTCCAGCGCCTCGCAGGCCAGGTCGGGCCGGCCGGCGTCCCGGGCGATGCCCGCCGCGGCCGCCGCGAGGTACTCGGCCCGCGCCCGGGAACCGGGCCGGCCGTCACCCAGCGCCACTTGCGCCTCGATGACGGCGGCCTCCGCGTGCGCGTGCTGGTCGGCGGGCCGGCTCCGGCGGACGTCCGCCAGCTGGATCCGGGCATCATCCCACGCAGCCGTCATCACCGCCGCCCGCGCCAGGACCAGCCGCATGGCGGTGGCGGCGGCCAGGTCGCGGCCATCGGTGACCGCCACCGTCCGCGAGGCAATCTGGACCGCCTCGGAAAGCTGCCCGGCGTGCAGCAGCACCTGCGCGAGCTGGCCCGCGATCCCGGTGCTCAGGTCCGCGTTGCCCGCGGCGGCGTGGCCCGCGGCGGCGCGGCCCGCTTCCCGCAAGAACAACTCGGCGGATGACAGCGACCCGGCGCCGAACGCCCGGCGCCCCGCCTGCAGCAGCACCTCCGCCGCCCGGAGCGGCTCGCCGCCGTCGACCAGGAGCCGCCCGGTGAGCAGCACCTGATCGTCGTCATTACGCCCGGCCGTAACTGCGAGCGCCTCCGCGGCCGCCAGCGACAGACGGCATCTGTCCGGGCCGGCCAGCTCCGCCAGGATGACGTCCCGGGTGAGCGCATGGCGGAACGCGAAACCCGAGCCTTCGGTCACGATCAGCTGCAACGCCGCGCACCGGTGCAGGGCTCCGGCGACCTCTGCGCCCTGGACTCCGGCCGCCCGGTCCAGCAGCCGCCAGTCAAAGCGGCGACCGAGAACCGCCGCGGCGCCTGCCACCATCCGCTGCCGGTCATCCAGCCGGGCCAGCCGGGCGCGCACGGTATCGGCGAACCTTGGCGCGATTCCGCCCAGGTCCCCGGTAGCCAGCAGGTCCTCCACCAGCAGGGGCAGTCCTTCAGCATCCCGCACGACCGCCGCGATCGTCTCCTCCAGCGACAACCCGGCCCCGCCGGNNCCGGAGCCGGAGCCGGGGCCGGGGCCGGGGCCGGCGCAGGCGCGAGCCATGTCACCCGCCTGATCCGGGGTAAGGCGCCCGATCGGGCACACCCGCGCGCCCCCCGCCTCCAGCAGCGCCGGGACATCCTCTCGGCCCTCGCCGGTCCGGACCGTGCCGAACAGCAGCGCCGGCACCTCGCTGGCATGGTCGGCCAGATACCGGGTCACCGCGAGCGTCGCGTCATCAGCCCAATGCAGATCCTCCAAGATCACGACTATCCCGTTGCCGCCGGCCTTCCCGGCGGCCCACCGCAGCACCTGCAGCACGGCTTCGGCCGTGACCACGACCGGCTCGGCCGGCGCCGACCAGCCGGCTGCCCGCCAGTGCGGCACCAGCGAAGCCAGCACCGTCACGTACGGAGCCAAGCCGGCATCCGCGGGCGCGGCACGGTCCCGAGTCAGGTCCAGAAGCATCTCGGCGACAGGCCGCAGCGGACCGCCGACCCCCTCGGGCAAAGCCCGGCCATGGACCACCCTGACGTCCGCCTTGGCCGCGGCATCGCTCAGGTACTCGGCGAGCCTGGTCTTCCCGACACCCGCCTCGCCCACCACGACCAGCGCTCCGCCGCCGGCCTGACCGCGCAGCCGGCGCACCGCGTCGGCCATCAGGGATACCGGGCCCTCACGGCCGATAAGAATCGGACAGCGCACCTGCTCATTCTGCCCCGGACCCGGTTTCGCGGCACGCAGCTCAGCTGACCGGCCGGCCTGCGAAGGCAGCCAGGCGGTCCGAGTCCCCGGCTCCCGGGGGAGCGGGCTGTTCCGGCGCAAACGGGCCATTGACGTCGCGGGGGATCGGCCTGGACCGCAAAAAGCCGTCGGCGAAGCCGACCAGTTCCGGATCCAGGTCACGCGGCTGTCCGGTCGCGACCGCGATGTCCCAGGCATGGATCGTCAGCTCGGTGATCCGCATCGCGACGATCAATTCGCCCGGTCCCTCGCCCAGTGGCGTCGGGAACACCTGCTCCAGGAACCCCTCCCGGTCAAAGGCCGCGCACAGCCCGCTAAACGCGTCGAGGAAGCCGGCCAGCGTATCGCCGCCGGGCCCATCCTCCGCACGCCCGGGCCCATGCTCGCCGGTGATCATGGCGGCGAACCCTCGGCTGCCGCCCGCCAGATGGCTGATCAGGGCGCGCACATCCCATTCGGTGCAGGGTGTCGCATTCCCGAGTTGATCAGGCCGGACGCGGCCGATGACATCGCCGGCCATGCCCCCGGCGCGGCGGTGGAGATCCCGCGGATCCGCCATAACGCTCCCTCCTCCACGATGACCCAGCCGGGTCAACCAGCGAGGCAATAACTGCCGGTATCATCTCACCGGCTCCGCGTATGGCGGCGCTGCTCCGTCTCACCGGTGGTGGGACGGGCGAGGCGCCGGCCGCCGTCAGAGGGCACCACGTCGAGGTAGCACGGCGCTGGCCAGCCGCGCCGGGCAAAGCGTTCGGTCACCGCGCCGCGAACCTCCCCGACCCGGTCGGCGGGCACGAGCGCGACCACACAGCCGCCGAACCCGCCGCCGGTCATGCGCGCGCCCACCGCGCCCGCCTCGACGGCCGCCGCGACGGCCTCGTCAGCCTCCGGCCATGACATCCCGAACTGGTCGCGGAGCGAACAATGCGAAACGGTCAGCAGCTCACCCATCGCGGTCACCTGCTCCCGCCCGCCGGCCCGCAGCAGCCCGGCGGCCCGCAGCACCCGGTGCTTCTCGGCCACGACGTGCCCGCAGACACGCCGCAGGGACAGCTCATCCAGCCGGTCCAGCTCCCGGCCGTCGGTCACGTCCCGCAGCGACCGAACGCCCAGCGCCGCAGCACCCGCCTCACAGGCCCGCCGCCGTTCCGCGTAGCGGCCATCGCCGAGCGCATGCCGGACCCGGGTGTCGATGACCAGCAGCGTCAGCCCGGCCGCGGCCGGGTCGAACGGGACCGGCTCCGCGGTGCCGGCCCGGCAGTCGAGCAGCAGCGCGTGGCCGGCCCGGCCCAGCAGCGAAGCGGTCTGGTCCATGATCCCCGTGGGCACGCCGGCAAAGACGTTCTCCGCCCGCCGGGCCAGGGCCGCCAGCTCACGCCGTGGCACCGGCACCCGGTAAAGCCCGGTCAGCGCGAGCGCCACCGCGCACTCCAGCGCCGCCGAGGACGAAAGCCCGGCGCCCGCGGGCAGGTCGGCGTCGATCGCCACGTCCGCCCCGCCGGACAGGTAACCCGCCTCACGCAGCGCCCAGGCCACCCCCGCCGGATACGCCGCCCACCCATCGACCGACCCCGGCTCCAATGCGTCAATTTTCAGAACGATCGGTTCCTCGTGCGCCTGCCGAGATACCAGCGCGATCCGGCCGTCGCCGCGGCGCGAAGCCGCGGCGCAGACCCCGGCGCCGAGGGTTACCGGCAGCACGAAGGTCTCGGTGTAGTCCGGGCCTCCCATCAGGTTGACCCGGCCGGGCGCGAACCAGACGCCGTCCGGCTCACGGCCGTACTGCCGGGCGAACCACCCGCCGGCGTCCGGCGGCCCCGCCCGGTTCACTGCCGCAACGCCGCCGCCGCGCGCCGCGGGTCGACGGGATCGAAGAAGACGCCGGCTCCGAATTCCGCGGCGGCGAGGTGGCGGGCCATGCCGGGCGCCCGCCGGGCCGGCATCAGATGCAGGTGCAGGTGCGCGGCGGGCCAGTCGTTCCCGTCGGCCGGCCGCTGATGGATCCAGAGCATGTAAGGCGTGTCGGGCCCCAGCAGCCGTTCCATCCGGGTAAGCGCCTCCACCAGGATCGCGCCCAGCCCGGCCCGCAGCTCCGGGCCCGCCGCGGGCAGATCGGCAACGTGGCGGCGGGGGGAGAGCAGCATCTCGTACGGCCACGAGGGCGCCCACGGCACCGCCGCCTGCCAGTCCTCCCGGCGGATCACCACCAGATCGTCGTCGGTGCCCTGGCACAGCTCGCATTTTCCGGACGAAAGCTCGGCCGCCGCGACGGGCGGGATCATGGTAAAGGCCATGATCTGGCTGTGCGGATGATCGATCGTGGCCCCGATCTGCCGCCCGCGGTTCTCGAACACGAACACGTACTTGACGTCGTCGCGTGCCCCGAGCGCGGCGGTCCGCGCCGACCACAGCTCCACCACCCGGGCCGCCTGTTCCTGGCCCAGGACCGGGAAGGACGCCTCGTGATCCGGGCTGTGCAGGATGACTTCGTGGCACCCGTCGGGCAGCGCCGGCCAGCGGTTCGGGAAATGCCGGACGTCATAGGGCTCGGGTGCCTCGAGCCCGCCCGGGCAGAACGGGCACACCCCATCGGGCCGATTAGGACGCTGCTGCCGCCACGGCGTGACCACCACGTACGCGCCCGTCAGCGGATCGATCCGCAGGTCCGCCTCGCTCATGGGGCCCAACCCTAGCGTCGGCCGATCCGCACGCCGGTTATCGCCTGTCCCGCCCCGGCGTAGGCAGCCGTTCGTTCGGGTCAGGGTTTGACGTTTTCCCAGAGTTCGTTGAACGCGATGCTGTCGTAGCAGGCCGTGCCGTCGATGATCTTGCCGTCGCGGATGGTCATGAACCAGGCGTAGGTTGACCGCAGAAACCGTCACCCTCGCCGTCACCCGGATGGTTACCGCAGGGCCGCCCGCAGCCCAGGTCACCGACGCGCTTGCGGGACGCCCCGCAGACGCCGCGGTACTAAGCGGCCTACCGGCTGGCTCGAGTACCGCGTTGTTGCGTATGGCGGACTTCTTCAATTCCCCCGTAGAGCAGAGTCCGGCCTGAAGATCCTCCAGGCGGTCCGAGACGCTTGGCGGTTGCCCGCCGGAGCGCTGAAACACAGCGTGGCTATGTGGACAGGCGCATTTTCGGGCTTGCGAGCGCGTACAGCGTCACGTGTGTCTTCCCCGGGCAGCGGCGGCTGCCCCCGGACGAGGTAGCGCGCGACCTCTTCCGGCGCGTGGTGCCGGAGGGCCAGGGCAGCGACGTGCTGCTCAGGAACGGGGCGCGGCTGCACGTGGACGTGGCCAGCCACCCGGAATACGCGACGCCGGAGTGCGACAGCGTGCTCGACCTCATCGCGCACGACAAGGCGGGCGAGCGGATCCTGGAGCAGCTTGGCGTGGACGCCCAGGGGCGGCTGCGCGAAGCGGGTATCGCCGCTGACGTCTACCTGTTCAAGAACAGCACCGATCCGGCTGGGAAGTCATCGGGCTGCCGCGAAAGTTACCAGGTCGGCTCGCACAGCGGGTTCGGCAGGCTGGCCGACATGCTGATTCCGTTCCTGGTCACCCGGCAGGTTATCTGCGGTGCCGGGAAGGTGCTGCAGACACCGCGGGGTACCGTTTACTCCCTCAGCCAGGGCCCCGGGCCCATCGGGAGGGGCGTGTCCCCGGCGCGGATCCGGTCGCGGCCGCTCATCAGTACCCGCCACGAGCCGCGGGCCGGCGGCCAGGTTTTCCGGCGCCTGCACGTGGCCGTCAGCGACCCGAACATGAGCGAGACCACCGTCCTGGTCAAGCTGGGGCGACCGACCTGGTGCTGCGCATGATCGAGGCGGGCGCCGTGCTGCCGGACCTGGTCCTGGACAACCCGCTCCGGGCCCTCGGCGCGGTCAGCCTCGACGTGACCGGACGGAGCCCGGTGCGGCTGGCGGACGGCCGCGAGCCGAGCGCGCTCGACATCCAGCGCGAGTACCTGGCCAGGGCCAGGGACTTCGCGGACCGGAACGGTGCCGACGCGGCCAGCGGACGCGTGCTCGGAATCTGGGAACGTGTCCTCGACTCGGTCGAGGCAGGGAACCTGGACGCCATCGCGCGGGAGACTGACTGGGTCACCAAGTACCAGCTGATCGAACGGTACCGGGCCGCGCACGGCCTGCCGCTGTCCTCGCCGGAGATCGCCCAGCTCGACCTCGCCTACCACGATGTGAACCGCGGCCGGGGAGGTTACTACCGGCTGCTGCGTAACGGCGCGGTCGAGCGGACCGTCCGTGACATCGACATCTTCGAGGCGAAAACCGTTCCGCCGCCGCCCGGCCGCTACCGGCAGGCGGGCTGATCCCGCTCGCGGATGTCCACCCGGTCAGGATGCCGCGGGCCCTGACCCGGAGGTGGCGCCGGATTCGGTGAGCCAGGCGACGACCGCGCGCTCGTGCTTGCCGCGGGCGGCGTCGAGCGGGGTCTCGCCGGACCACGGAGCGCGCCAGTTGATGTCGGCGCCGCGTCCGGCCAGGTAGCGGGCGGCTTCGAGCTGGCCGGCCCGGCAGGCATTCCAGAACGCCATGGTGAGCTCTTCGCTGTCCGGCGGGGTCGCCGTCGCGAGCTCAGTGACCAGCGGCATCAGGCCGAGTGCCGCCGCGCGGGACAGGTTCATCGTCGCGCCGCGCTCGTAGAGCCTGCGCAGGGCCTGCCACTGCGTGTAACCCAGGGCGGACTCGGCCGGCGGACCGCCGCTGATGGACGAGCCGGGGTGCTCGATGTCGGCACCCGCGTCGAGCAGCGCGTCGATGAGCCCGACGTCGTCGTTGCTCGCCGCCCAGTGCAGCGGCGTCTCGTAATGCCACGTCCCGACGGAGTGAGCGTCGAGGTCCGCACCCGCCTCGACGAGCGCGGACACCACCCCGGCCGGGTTGGGCCGGTGGCCAGGCGCGTCGGCGAACAGGTGCAGCGGCGTGCACGAGTTGATCAGGCTCCTCGCCACGCCCGGGTCGGCCGCGAGCAGTGCCCGCAGCCGGGCCACCTCCCCCCTCCTGAGGGCGGTGGTGAACTCGAAGACACGCGGATCGTGCGCGGCGCCGGGATCCTGGCCGGCGGTCGGCTCACCCGCCGGCCCCTCTGCGGGGTCTTCGGGGTCTTGAGGCAGGGGCGAGCCGAACAGGAGCATGTTGCCGTCGGGGTCGATGTGCGCGAGCTCGCGCATCTTGTAGTCCGTATCGCGCGGTGTCCGGCCCTGGCCGGCACCGGACGCGTCGAACTCCGCGCTCAGCTCGTCGGCGTCCTCGACCGAGATGTAGACCCAGATGGCGGTGCGGCTGGGGTCGTGATCCGGCTTGACGGCGAAGTGCAGCGCCACGCCGTCCCGCTCGCCGATGGCGAAACCGGCCTCGGCAGGCGGGGCGGCCGAGCCGGGCACCGAGAACGTGAACCCGAGCCGCTGGTAATGCTCGACCGTGCGTGCCATGTCGGTCGTCGGGATACCCGGCGCGACGCTGAACAGGCGCCCGAGCGGGATGTCATAGGTCCTTTGGCTGGCCATCGCGCCTGGTCCTTTCCCTGATCTTGGCGAGTGCGGTAAGCCCGGCCCGAAGCTGGAATCAGCGGAGTTTGCGGGCCTTCCAGACTTCTTCGCACGGCCACTGCCGTGCCCATTCCAAGGTGGCCAGTGGATATCGTGTGGTAGCTCCTGGCCCGGGCCGGAGCTCGAGGAGATCCTCGACTTCCAGGTCGCAGCTGCGAAGCAGCCGGATCATGTCGCCGTGGCCGAGGTGGAATTCAACCGACTCGTCATCTGGCCATTCAAACCGGTGCATGCCGAAGTAGGGCCGCAGCAGCCGCTCGGTGGCAGGCAGGCCGTCCTGGTCCGGGACGGTGAGCATGAGCAACACCGAGTTCACCAGGAAGATCAGCTCGCCGCCGGGACGCAGCAGCCGGGCCGCCGCGGGAATCCAGGCGTGGGGATCGCACCAGATGCTGGCGCCGTACTCCGAGATCGCGAGGTCGAAGCGGCCATCGGCGAATGGCGCCTGCTCGGCGCTGGCGTGGATGAGCGGGAACCGGAGTCCGAACCGGTTTTGCAACTTCCGGGCGGTGGCCAGTTGCGCCGCGGAGTTGTCCAGCCCTACCGGGCGCGCGCCGCGCCGGGCCAGCCACGCCGACACGTAGCCGGTGCCACAGCCCAGTTCGATGCTGTCCCGGCCCTCCAGGTCAACCGGCAGCACGCCCGCCTGCGCCTCGGCGATCCCCCAGATACCCCAGCTGGGCTCGGCCGCCGCCCAGTTACGCAAGCCCGGCCCCGCGTATTCTTCCGCCCACTGGTCCCACGCCGCGCGGTTGCGCAGCACATGATCAGCGGTCCCGGTCATGGCCGTCAGCATCGTCCTGACCCGCCATGCCGTCAACCCAGGTATCCGATCAACGGCGTGTATCAGATCGGCCTGTCGCTCCTCTGTATGGGTGAGCGCATGCGGCGCCTGTACGTCAGGGGTACGTCGTGAGCAGCAACAGCCGTCGCCGTCGCCGCGGCTGTTTTGGCGCTGATACTGCTGATCCCTGTCCTCGGCAGCAATCTCATCCGCAAGACTCCGACCAGGGTTGCTCCGTAATAGGGACCATGGGCCAGCGGGCATTAAGCAGAGTTCGCAGTAGCTCGCTGTCGACGATATACCGGTACCCGAATCCGCATTCGTCAGCGATCCTGAGCTGCCGTCTCATCTGTTCATCGAATTGTTCAGCAAGACGCCGCTCGGCTCGACTGCGCCGCCACTCCTCATCGCTGACCAAGTCCTTGATCATTCCGAGGTACCCGCACTTGCACTCGTATACGGTAGTGCCGATCTTCCCGTCGTAGGTGACGGACAGCCCGGAAGGCGTCATGACCTCCCACTCGACGTCTTGGTGGCGCGGGTCACGACAGTAATGCGCGGCGAAAAGGTCTGCCATCGGATTGAGGTTCTGGCCCTTGGGCGGCACGGCCCGTTCCTTGCAGCCACGCGAACCGGTCTCCCGCCACATCCCGACCTGCGATGCAGTCGAGGTGGCGAGGGCCGGCACCTGCTGAACCCTGCGGTCGACGGCGGTACGGTAGGCGGCCAGCCGCTTGGCATGACCGGGGTCGAAACCCCGCGGGTAGCTAATCAGGCCGACCGGTATGCTTACCGTTGGCATCCATGGCCGGGGTTGCGTCACGCCGATGTACCGCTCAAGTACCCGGCGCAGGTCGGCCTCGGTATTGGCCTGGCTGACCGCGTAGGTGATGGCATCGATCACATGGATCGACCGCAGGCGGTAGCTAAAGTTGGCGTGTTCGCCCATTACCTCCTGGGTGCCCTCCACGGTGATGAAGTCGGGCGGTCGGCCACCCGGTTCCAGAGTGGCTATCGGTATCTCATAGTCCCGGATCGACTGCTGCATGTCGGCGTGTCGGCGGGCCCTCTCCATCGCGCCAGCGAACGTCCGGGGCGGAAGGCCGCGGCGCTCCAAGTCGTCCTCTTCGGTCTCGGTCTCCTCTTCGGTCTCGACCTCCTCCTCGGTCTCCGCGAGCCGCGAGATCCTCGGCTGGGCGCTCTCTTGCTGGACGACATGTGTCAGTTCGTGGGCTAGCAGCCGTACATCCCGCTCGCCGCTCAACGGGTAATGACCGTCGGCGAAGACGATGTGGTGGCCGAAGGTGTATGCGGCCGCGTGGAGCCCGGCGGCTGAGGCGGCCGCATCAGCGTCGGCATGCACGCGAACGCGGTCGAAGGAGCGATGAAAACGCTCCTCCATAAACGCGCGCGACGCAGTGTCAAGTGGTTGCCCGGAGGCGGTGACCACGGACCTGACCGATCGCGTGTTGACGCGGTCGGTGACGGGGCGTGCTTCGGCGCGGCTCAGCTGGACGGGCGGTCCCTCCTCAGCTTTGCCCGTGCGTTCCTGTGGCGGGCACGCACAGGGATGATCGGGGTCGCCGCAGCGGTGCAGAACGCCAGGACGCGCTTGCGCCCAGATGCCGGACACAACGCGTCCGGCGACAATCGCGTCCGCGACGTTCGCGGCCTCGATTTCCGCAGGGTCACGACTATCGGCGGTCACAGCGGCAGCCGGCGGTCCGGGCGTGACCGGCGTCTGCGAGTCAGCCTTCATGGCCGGAATCCGCGAGGGTCTCAACGTCTTGGCCGGGTTCCAGGCTGCACTGTCTGTCGCTGTACCGTTCGGGCCTTGTGACGGACGCAGTCGCGGCGCGACGGACCGGGAAGGCACTCGGTGGTCGGGAGACGCTCCGACGCGGTCGGGCGGATGCGGAATTGGCCGGGGCTCTTGCGCAAGCGTCGTGCTGGCATCCATGGGCTGCCTACCTGCCATTCACGGTATTGCATGCCAGTCTGGCAGACCGGCGTCAACGTGGCGTCACTGGTCCGCCACCTCCTCCGGGAGGCGGTCGGATACTGGTTTACCCCCGCTTGCGGCCGAGGGCTGGCTGCTATGGATGTCCGGGCGGCTGCTGTCGGCGGATGACCCGCCGGCTGGCTGCCTGCCCGAACGGCGATCGCGGTGCCTGCGCCTCATGGAGCTGGCGGTTGGCGTCGGCGTCGGGGATCATCGTCGTCGCCCAGGCCGCGGCTAGGTCGAGTTCGGCGTCCCATAGTGATTGCTCTACCCGACCGACCGTCCGCTGGAGTTCCCCGGATACCGACCGGCCGGTCAAACCGAGCCAGCCGAATACCGAGATGGCCACTCCCAGGCCCTTGGTGCCGGGCGAGTGCAGTAGCAACAGCGAGCCGACGACGCCGGCCACCATCAGCAGGGTAATGACCGTGACCCAGGGCCAGTACTGCGCGAGCAGCCGCTGGAGGATCTCCCTGATCCTGCCGACCATGTATCCGGCGGCCTGAACATAGCCTTCAGGGCTGAGTTGATCCAGCGCGGCGATCTGGCCGGTCAGCAGCAGCCGCCAGCGCTTGCCCTGGTCGGCCAGCGCTCCGACGACGTCCTTTCCGTGGGCGCCCCACTCCAGCGGTACGCCGTTCCATGTCGGGCTGGCCGCCCATTCCTGCCACTGCGTGATCGACCCCATCACGGCGCCGGCACTGTGCCGCGGCAGGACAGTATGCAGTTCCTTGAGCCATCCGACGATGGTCTTTACCCGGCCGCTTCGCAGGTCGTCTGTGAGCGAGGCCTGGTTGTTCGCGCGCGGGCGCGCCGACAGATCGGCGACTGCCCGGCCCAGGCCGTACGCCAGGCCAATCTGATGATCGCATGCGGTCAAAGCGACCAGCAGGTTGGAATGAAACTGCAGCACCGACCCGGCCAGCTGATAGCGCCCCTCGGGAGACGCCAGTTGATCCCTCAGCGAAGCCCAGTCCTCAGGGGCAGCTACAGCCAGGCCAGCGTGGCTGATGACCGGTTCGAACTTTTTGAATCCGACGTTTACGCGATCAAGGAACAATTGGAGTTCCTGCCGGTCCTGCAGCGATCCGAGCCCAGGAAGATCCTCCAGAAGCCGGACACGTCGCGGATCGGGGACTGAGCTGGCCTGCGGCAGTGGCCCGCCAGGCGCCCCGGGCGGCGGCAAAACATCTGGCTTGACCTTCGCGTACAGCTCCGCCATGCACCAGCCAAGCTCAACGGCGGCCAGAACCGAAGGGGTGACCGCCGCCGAACCGTCAGGCGCCTTTTGCTGCCCGGGCGGTTGCGCTGCCTGGGCTGATGACGGGTGGCCGACTGAGTCTCGACCGCGAGCTTGAGGAATCGTCGGCATGCGCAAGGTTGGCTGCTCACCGCGCGGCACTTCACCAGCGCCGGGCTCGTGCTCATCAGCACCCATAGCGGCCACCATACCGGGAATTACAGACGTCGACCAGCTCGATAGCGCAACCGCCGTAAGCACACCGTTGGCCAAGCGAAAAGGCTGCGAAGCATTGTTAGCCGTCCGTTGCGTTCGGGCCGGATACAAACCCCGCAAGAGGTCACGGACGAGTACCGGGAAATGACCGGCACCCGCGCAAAGATAACCGCAAATTCAGGTGTCCGGGAAGCGGGCGGCTCCTCAGTCGCTCGTCTGGCCCGGCTTTCGAACATGACCTGCCTTTGCCGGTTGCCGGTCTGAGTCTCAGCTTAGACTTATAAGCGGTGCGCAGCGTCTTGGCAACGCCGGGGTGACGGCGTGCGGATATTGTGCCGCGGGAGAGATCGGGAGGACGTCCGATGGCTGAGGCAACGTATGCACAAAGGAATCCTCCAGCCAACCAAGCAGCACGGCCGCCGGTCTGGTCGGGAAACGCTGGCCTGCACCGGCGCGAGGTTGCGCGTGGCCACGGCGACACTGCCACGCGGTCCGGCCCCAAACTGCGACCGAGCCAACTGCCGGTGCACCTGGCCACCGTCGGCTTTCAGGCCAAGCTCAAGGTCGACCAGCCCGGTGACGTGTACGAGCAGGAGGCCGACCAGGTCGCCGATCGGGTGATGCGCAGTCCGGCGGGCGGCGGGTCAGGTTCACCGGGCGGCGAGTGCTGCTCGGGTTGCGCCAGCGGCGTCGGCTGTTCGGGCGGCCTGCATCGCCAAGCGGCTGCGGCTGGCCCACCCGCCCGCGGCTCCGAAGTCAGCTCGCCCACCGAATCCCGGATCCGCTCGGGGGATTCCGCGGGGCAGCCGCTGCCCGGCCCAACCCGGGCGTTCTTCGAGCCACGCTTCGGGCGCGACCTGGGCGACGTGCGGGTGCACAGCGGTCCGGACGCGGCGCAGCTCAGCGAGGACCTGCAGGCGCACGCGTTTACCCACGGCTCGCATATCTGGCTGGGCTCGGGCCTATCACCCGAACCGTCCCGGGTATTGGCCCATGAGCTGACGCACGTCGTGCAGCAGACTCCTCCGGCAGCGGCGGCGTCCACCGGACCCGACCCCGAGCTGACGCACGTGGTGCAGCATCAGCGCTCGGGTCCGGGACCAGGCACAGTGCAGCGGGCAGTTTGCCTCGGTGGGTGGCGCCATGCCGACACGGACCCGACCGCGCTCGAGGCGTACGACAAGATCGAGCGGGCCTACAACGCCCTCAAGGCTGTAGTGAACGATCCCGCGGTGAGCCAGCAGTCGAAGCTGGAGATGACGGAGGCGATCAGGCGCTCGATCGATTCGCTCAAGTCCTACATGAACGAGATCGAGGGGAAATGCTCGGACAACTCGGGCGGAGGGAGCCTGATACTGGGAACGACGACGACGGACGTAGACCCGCTGACAGCCGCGCTCGCCCTGTTCGTGGTACTCCTGGCCGCCGACACCGCACGCCGCATGAGCATGCCGGAGCAGCACGTCGTGGAGAACCTCACGCACGCGATGGCGCAGCTGGGGAACGCATTGCGGAACCTAGCGGAGCCGGTGCGGATGCCAGCCGAGCAGTCCACGCCTGCGCCCGACGAGCCATCGCAGACGATCGATCCGATCCCGCCTGTCGTCTCCCAGCCCGACCCCGACCCGCGCGAAGACGAACGTCGTCGACGCAAGCGCTGCTCGACCGACTGGGTGCCGCGCATAGAGGACAGCGAGTCGCAGCGCTATCACAACGACTTCGCGCGGCAGATGGTGGCCGATCTCCATATTCCGGCCTCGCCGGAACTCGAGTTCCGTGTCTATCGTGGGAGTGCCTCGGTACCGCTCGACTACGACAGCCACGACGGCGCTAGCCAGGACTTCTTTGAGTTCAAGACTCGCTATCAGTATCTGCCGTACGAGACGCTGGGGGTCACGTGGTTCGCGACCTCCGGGATGGTGGCGCAGGCGCACGACCAGAAGGCGACGATGCTCGACTGCGGGTACCACGGTGAGCTGGTGTGGGTTTTCGACAACGAGGACGTCGCCAATGCAGCGCGGCCCTTCCTCCAAGGCGCCGGAGGGGCGGATCGTATCATCGGACGGCGCTGGGCTCCCGCCCGCCCCGCCCCCAGGCGGGGGCGGTAGTCAGCGAGACCGCCCGGGACTTCGCCAGCACCAGGCTCGTGCTGATCAGCACCCATAGCGGTCACCACACCGGGAATTAGCGGCACCTACCAGCTCGATAGCCCAAGCCCAACGCTCAACCGCCGCAAGCACATCGTTGGCCAAGCGAAAAGGCGGGGAAGAAATCGTTAGTATCCCGCTGCCCTCGGGCCGGGTCGGTGGGGTTACTGTACTTCTGCTGGGCCGGAGCTAGCTACACCCGGAGCTGATCATGCCTCGGCAAGTGACGTTGGGCGCCCTGGTAAATGGCGATAGCCTTTCCGTAGGGAGGTTGGGGGACGTGCCTGATGTGTCGTCGCAGGGGATCTTCCTCAGCTAGCGGCGTGCCGACGGCGCCTCTTACGCTCGCTTGCTGAAGTACGAATTTCATGAGCATTTCCCGGATGCGCAGGTCTTCATGGACCTGGACTCCATCGAGCCGGGCCTGGACTTTACGGAGATCATCCGGGAGGCTGTTGATTCATGTGCGGTGCTATTGGCCTTGATCGGACCTAAGTGGGCAACACTTATCGATGAGCAGGGACACCGTCGGCTTGATGACCCAGATGACTGGGTGCGGTTTGAAATCCGGGCCGCGCTAGAGCTCTGGCTTCGGGTGATCCCGGTGCTGGTCGATGGCGGCCGGCCGCTTCGGCAGGAGGAACTGCCACCCGAACTGCATAAACTTGCGCGACTCAATTCCTTGGAGCTGAGTCATAGCCGATATGAGTACGATGCAAAACGCCTCTTGGAACTGGTCGAGCGGGTACTCGCCGGTCTTGAAGTTGACCGGAAAGACCCAACGCATATTGTTCGTGCGCTGGCCAGCGCGATACTTGCTGCTGATTCGATTACCGACCGAGACTCGAAAGCCGGCGCGCTGGCCGAGATCGCCTGGGCGCTGGCCGCCACCGACCCGGTTCGCGCAGAACGCATGGCTCAGACCATCGCCGACGAAGGCTGGAAAGCCCGCGCGCTGGCCGAGATCGCCCGGGCGCTGGCCGCAACCGACCCGGGCCGCGCGGACCGGCTCGGCGCCGAGGCCGAAAACATCGCCCAGTCCATCATTTTCGCGTTCTCGAAAGCCAGCCTGCTCGCTGACATCGCCAACACGCTGGCCGCCACCGACCCCGACCGCGCGGAACACATCGCCCAGACCATCGCCGACGAAGGCCCGAAAGCCCGCGCGCTCGCCGAGGTCGCCAGGGCACTGGCCGCCACCGACCCGGACCGCGCGGAACGCATCGCCCAGTCCATTACTAACCCATCCTTGAGAGCGACGACGCTAGTGGCGATCGCTAGAGCGACTCCCGACAATTAATACTGCGTCGGCCAGAATGACGATATCCGCGGTCGCACTTTGCTCAGGGCGGGTACCACGCTCCGTTCGGTAAAAAGATCTTTATTTCCCGAACGGGACGTGGTGTCACGGTCCGGCCTACCTGTATGAGGCGATTCCGGAGCATGCGCAGTCGCAGTTCGTGCAGGCTGACGTTGAACGGGAACCGGGAGACCGGGCCGGGCAGCCGGCGGTTCACCGCCGCGACCAGCTCGATGAGGAGGTCGAACTGGCGCTGGTCGCGCTCGGTCCAGGGCAGCTGCATCTGCTCGCGGAACGGCGGGGGCAGGAAGCCGGTGGTCAGGAACCGGTTCACCGGGCCGAGCGCGGTCCCGAACGGCCGGGGAGACCGTGGTAGTCCCGGTCGATGAGTACCGGCGCCTAGCTCTGCCGAACGCATCACCGGCATGGGCTTGTGCATGCCATCGGACGCCACCGTCGAGCAGATCGCACCAGCTCTCAGGAACGGCTTAGACATATCAACACGTGCCAGTCCACGATGTGAATGGAATACAGGTCCTCCCGGTGCAAGATCGCGCCATTTTTCTCCTGCCCCTCCGCGTCGTGCGACGTATGATAGCCGGGAGCGGGACCAACCTCCCTTAACTGCAGGTTTTAATGATGCACAATGCCATGGGACACACGGGTGGGGCCAAGGCTACTCCTACAGTTAAGCAAAGACACCGGAGGGAATCCAGTGACTAGCATCCCAGAACCCGGTGCTTCGGAACCGCAAAGTCCCGGACATGACACGGCAGGGCAAGGAGCGTCGGGACAAGGACCGACGTCGCCATCACCGTTTACCGCGCCGCCGCGGGGCCAGCAGCACGGACTTCTCGATCGGCCGTGGATGGGCGGAAAATCGATCTGGAATTGGCTGGATTTGATTTCGAAACTTGCGATTCCTCTGGTCGTAGTCGGGGCCACGATCGGCTTTGGCGCGTGGCAAACTCATCTTGCTGATCTGCAAAATCAAGTCGACCAGCAGAGTGCGCTCGATCAACAACGGGCAGCCATTCTGCAAACGTACATAGATAACATGCAAGACCTGCTAGTAAATCATAGCCTAAGTAATTCCAGCTCAGCAGATGAGATAAGTCAGGCAGCAAGGGAGCAGACACTTACCACGCTACGGAGGTTGGATGCGGGCCGCAATGAAATTGTAGTGCAGTTCCTGCGGGATGCCCACCTCATCGGCATGCAGGGTGCAGTTATCGACTTGAGCAATACCGACTTGAGTAACGATGATCTGAGCGGTGCTGACCTGAGTGGCATCGACCTGGCTGGAGTCACACTGACTGGAGCCCAGTTGGCCGGTGCCGATCTGAGCAGTGCCGACCTGAGCGGCGCTGACTTGGGTGGTGCCGACCTGAGTGCTGCCGACCTGAGCAATGCTTATCTGTTCGGTGCCCGCCTAAACGGCACCGACCTGAGCGGTGCCGTCCTGAGCGGTGCCACCCTCACTAGTGCCTTCCTGGGCGGTACCAACATGAATGGTGCCATTCTTACTGGCGCCTTCCTGAACGGTGCCAACCTGACGGGAGCCCAGCTGAATGGTGCTCATCTGAGCGGTGCCGACCTGGTCGATGCCGGCCTAGCTCATACTGACATGAGTGGTGCCGACCTCAGCGACGCCGACCTCCTGAGTGCCGCCAGTCTCACTCAAGACCAACTCGATGCAGTCAGCTCATGCACATTCGCGACCCTGGCTACAGGATATAAATGTCATCACAACGCTGCGATCACCTTGACTTACTGGTATACCGAAGCACCCGCAGAAGTGCCTGTGATCCTCAAACTGATCCGTGAATTCGAGCGGCAAAACCCCGATATCCATATCGATGCTGTGAACAAGAACTACTACCAGACAGAGTCCGCATTCGAATATGCTGCCGAGGGCGACAGGGCTCCCGATGTCTTGCGCTCCGACGTGAGCTGGGTCGCCCAGTTTGCCTCGCAGGGCTACCTGCTCAATATTGACTCGTATATCTCTCAGGATGATCCTTCAGATTACTTGTCCGCTGCATTGGCATATGATGATTACAATGGAAACTACTACGGCCTGCCGCAGGTGACCGACTTCTTGGCGCTGCTATATAACAAGACCGAGCTGGAGAACGCAGGCATCGCTTCTCCTCCCGCCACTATGGCTGATTTTGAAAGAGATGCCGAGAAAGTCGTGCAGAGCAACCCGAAAATACATGGATTTGAAACAGACGGGACAGCTTACGATGTGCTGCCGTTCCTCTATGCATTCGGTGGCGGCATGCTCGGCCAGCACAATAACATTCTGGTGGACAGTAATGGGTCGGTCAAGGGCCTAGAGTTTCTGCTGAAGTTGCAGAACGTCGATAAGGTGATGCCAGCGAATGTTAACTTCAGCACTGGTCCTGTCAGCTCCCCAGTCACTGACTTCACCAATGGTATGACAGCGATGATCTTTGGCGGGCCCTATGACGTACCCGGAATCCTGGCCGGTCCCAGCTTCAAGAACCATCCCGGTAATCTGGGCATTGCTAGTATTCCGGCGTGCCCCGCTGGAATACCAACGTGCCGCGCTGGCGAGACCGGCTCGCCGAGCGGTGGGCAGTCGTATGTTATATCTGCAGGCACAACGCATCCTCGTGAAGCGTTCAAGTTCATCTCATTCATGAGCTCGACGGCCAGCCAGGTTGCCATTGCCAAGGCGAATCATACCTTGCCGACACGCATATCGGCTCGAGATGCAGTCCGCGGTGAAGGGTTCATTTCGGAATTCCTTAATTTGGCGCATACGGTCTTTCCCCAACCAGTCATCCCACAGGATGGAGATTTGTTCGATGCGTTCGACCCCGGCATCGCAGCTGCCCTTGATGGTGTTCAGAGCCCAGGTGCCGCCCTTACTACGGTCGCCGACGCGTGGAAACAATTGCTGGCTAGCTCATAGGGTCAATATTTCTTCGGTATAAAGTCAGTTTCGTATCATGCGCAGTCGCAGTTCTTGCCGGGCTGTCCGCGGCGGAGCGGCCTGAGGCCATTTGACTCATCGCGCGCGCCCACCAGCTGTCAATCGCGGCGGATCAGCTCCGGGTTGCGCAGCTCGA
>PMST01000625.1:0-143 GCA_003168295.1 Actinomycetota bacterium | reverse complement strand
GGAACACCACCGTCGAGCCGCGGAAATCGTCGGCGAAGACGTCCTGACCCAGCATCGCGAACCCGGCCGGCTCCGGCACGGCCGAACGGACAACCGCGGTGCCGTGCTCCACGACGCAGGTGTAGTCCTGCCAGTGTGACTGG
>PMST01000102.1 GCA_003168295.1 Actinomycetota bacterium | reverse complement strand
AGCCACTGCGCGCCCGCGTCCCCGTGCCGGCTGTCGCTTTCCTGGCGCAGGTGACCGATGTCGTGCAAAAGGGCCGCGGCCACCAGCGGCTGTTCTGCCCCGGCCGCCTCGGCCAGCGCACCGGCCTGCCGCATGTGGATGCCGATCGTCACCGGCTCACCCAGGTAGTCCCGCGCCCCCGGGCCAGCGAACAGCTCCGCGATGGCCTCGATTCCTGTCACGATTCCTCCCTCAGCTCGTGGTTCCCCGGCCGTCTGAGCACGGCCAGGGTGCTCGCCAGACCGTCCAGGTCCGCGTAGCAGCCCTGCAGGCGGCGCCCCGGCGAGTCCGGGGTCATGCTGAACGCGGTGCGGGCGTGCAGAATCCGCGTGTTGTCGAAGACCAGGCAGTCCCCCGCCGCCAGCCGGAAGTTCAGCTGCCGCTCCGGCTGCGCGAGCAACCCGGCCCACCGCCGGTAGGCCGGGTAGAACGCGACGACCTCGGCGTACGGCAGCCGCAGCGGCCGCGCCGATCTGTTGTTGAACCGCACCCAGCGAATCCGGCCGCGCGGGCTGAGCTGGATAAGGGGCTGGCTGGCCCGCAGCTCTGTCTCTTTATCGATATATCCGAACGGGATGGCGGTTCTCGTGAGCACGTCAAACGTTTCTGCGTCCTCGGCGCGCAGAGCAGCGGCGGCGGCGAAGCCGTCGACCAGGCCCGTTTCTCCCCCGTCGTCCGCCGTGCTCAGGCAGTGCAGCAGCTGCACGGTCGGCACCGGGTCGCGGTAGGGGTTGTCCGTGTGCGGCAGGATCGCGCGGCTGGTGTAGGCCAGGTTGCCCGGCGCCGGCTGGACGCGCACGTCAAAGAGGGCGCCATAGTTCGTCTCGCGCACGAACCCGAAGCTCGCGGCGACCTCGAGTACCATGCCGGGTTCGGCCGGCACGTCGCGCAGCAGCACGAAACCCCAGCGCAGCACCGCGTCCACGGCCCGGGCCCGGTCCGCGGACTCGGTCAGGTACCTGGGCCAGCTGGCTTGCGGCCCCTGGCTCCGGCCAGCACCGTGCCCGGTCTTTGAGCCGAGGTCGGCCGGCAGCCAGAGTTCCTTGTCGTCCTCGGTGCGCCCGTCGCCGTCGCCGTAGCCGTCAAGCGCGTGCTCGGCCAGCCACCGGCGAGAGAAGGCGGACCGGTGCTGGCCTGGCGCGTAGGTCACTTCCACCAGGTCTTCTGCCTGTTCGGTCGCCGTGATCACCAGCTCATTCGGGATATCGGTGATGTCGTGGAGCTTCTGCCCGCTGCCGGGATCAACGCACTGGACGCACGGGCAGTTGTCCCGCAGCCATACCGCCGGGAAACGCAGCTTCCGTCCGCCGGTCACCAGCTCAAGCGCCTCGTACCCGTCGGCTCCGCGGCGATCCCCGTCGGTCAAGGTGGTGCCTCCATAAGGCGTTCTCCCCGGGTGCCTGAGACTCCCGAGCACTTAAAGTTGGCTATACAAGTTCAAAGATGACTATACTTTTGAGCGTGGCATCCAGGCAACGGGTAATCATTGTCGGCGGCGGTGTGCTCGGCACCATGCACGCGGTGGCGGCGCGGCGGCGCGGCTTCGAGGTCGTGCAGCTGGAACGGGAAGCCGAGGCCCGCGGGGCCAGCGTCAGGAACTTCGGCCTGGTCTGGGTGAGCGGCCGCAAGGCGGGCCCGGAACTCGCGGTCGCGCTGCGAGCCCGCGAACTGTGGCAGGAGCTGGGCGCCGAGATACCCGGCCTGGGTTTCCGGGCCGCGGGCTCGCTCACGCTGGCCGCCGATGACGCCGAACTCGGCGTGCTCAAGGAGGCGGCCGCGCTGCCGGACGCCCAGCGCCGCGGGTTCGAGCTGCTCGATCCGGGTGCCGTTCGCGCCGTCAACCCGGCGCTGCGCGGCGAGTTCGCGGGTGGCCTGCTGTGCCGGCTCGATGCGATCGTGGAGCCTCGGCACGTGCTGCCCGCGCTGCGCGGCTATCTTGCTGGCGAGGCATACCAATGGCGGCCCGGGCGAGAGGTCGCCGAAGTCGTGCCCAACGCGGTGCGCGATCACACGGGGACCTGGCACCACGGTGATCTGGTGGTCCTGTGCACCGGGGCAGCCCACACCGGGGTGGCCGGCCGGTATCTGGCCCGCGGCGGGGCAGGCGCAGTGCGCCGGGTCCGGCTGCAGATGATGCAGACGGCACCGCTGGCCGAGCGGATCACCACGGCGCTGGCCGACGGTGACTCGCTGCGTTACTACCCCGCCTATGACCTGCCGGGACGGGGACAGCTCACGCCGCAGACCGCCGCCGCGGCGCGGGCGCGGGCGCAGCTGCTGCTGGTCCAGCGGGCCGACGGCGGGCTGACCATCGGGGACACGCACGAATACGCCGAGCCGTTCGCGTTCGACGTGGACGAAGACGCCTACGATCACCTGCGCGCCCGGGCGCAGACACTGCTCGGCCTGCCCATCCCGCGGATAAAGCGTCGCTGGGCCGGCGTCTACAGCGAAGTAGCCCCGGCGGTGGCCGGACACGCCCTCTACCACCGATCCGAAGTCGAGCCCGGGGTGGTCCTGGTCACCGGGCCAGGCGGGCGCGGCATGACATGTTCCCCAGCGATCGCCGAGGAGACGTTTCGATGACCCGCATCACGGTGGCCTGCCTGGACATGGCGGGCACGACGGTGGCCGACGACGGCACGGTGATGGAGGCGTTCACCAGGGCCATCACCGAGCAGAACCTGCCCGAGGCGGCATACCAGCAGGCCATGACCGACGTGCGGTCGAGCATGGGACAGTCCAAGATCGAGGTGTTCCGGCGGATCCTCGGCGACGATGCCAGCGCGCGGAAGGCCAACGAGGCGTTCGAGGATCACTACGCGGCGGCTGTCCGGCGCGGTGCGATCTCGGCCGTGCCCGGGGCCGAGGACACGATCACGCGGCTGCGCGACGCCGGCGTGCAGGTCTGCCTGGCCACCGGCTTCTCCCCGGTCACCAGGGACGCCATCATCGACAAGCTCGGCTGGGGCGGGCTGATCGACCTGGCGCTGTCCCCCGCCGATGCGGGCCGTGGCCGTCCCTGGCCCGACTTGCCGCTGACCGCCCTGCTGCGGCTGCGCGGCGGCGCCGTCGGCGAGCTGGCGGTAGCCGGCGACACAGGCAGCGACATCGAGTCCGGGCTGCGGGCCGGGGCCGCGATCGTCGCCGGCGTGCTGACCGGCGCCAGCTCCCGCGCCGACCTCGAACAGGCGGGCGCGCCCATCATCCTGGATACGATCGCGGGCATCCTTCCGCATATCGATTCTTCCTTGGCCTGACGGCACCCTGTTCCGCGGTTTAACCCAGCTGGGCCGGCCCGCCTCGTGCGGCAGGCCGACCAGCTGGCTCTTGCGCGTCTAGCTCCCGGGTCAGCTGGCTGACCGAGGGACGACGTGTACCGCCTCTGGCGGCAGCGTCACCGACACCGACGTGCCCGGGGCCAGTGCGGCCGCCTCGACGCTCGACTTGTCGATCCGGACAGCGACATCGGTGGAGAGCTGGACCCCGACCCGGGTCACCGAGCCGAGGAAGGTCCGGGTGGTCACGATCCCGTTTCCGTGCTCCGTGACCTCCATCTTCAGCCCTTCCGGCCGCACCAGCACGTCCACGGCGTTGCCGTCGACCCCGTCGGGGCCCTGGCCGCGGACCGGCACGTTAGTGCCGAGTACCAGCACCGTCCCGCCGGCTTGCAGCTCGCCGGGGATCCGGTTCATGACGCCGACGAACTCGGCCACGAACGGAGTCGCTGGGTCCGAATACAGCTCGTCGGGCGCGGCGATCTGCTCCAGCTTGCCCTGCCGCATGATGCCGACCCGGTCGGCCATCGACAGGGCCTCCTCCTGGTCGTGGGTGACGAACAGGGTGGTGGTGCCGAGCTGCTGTTGCAGAAGGCGGATCTGCTCCCGCAGTTGCTGGCGCACCTTGGCGTCGAGGGCGGACAGCGGCTCGTCGAGCAGCAGCACCCGGGGCTCGATGGCCAGCGCGCGGGCCAGCGCGACGCGCTGCTGCTGACCGCCGGATAGCTGGTGCGGGTACTGTGCGGCCTGACCGGCCAGGCCGACCATGTCCAGCAGCCCGGCGGCACGCTTACGGCGCTCTCCGGCGCCCATCTTGCGCATCCGGAGCCCGAAGGCCACGTTGTCGAGTGCCGACATGTTCGGGAACAGGCTGTAGCTCTGGAACACCATGCCCATGTCCCGCCGGGAAGCGTGCACCGACGAGATGTCCTTGCCGTCAATCAGGACCGAGCCGCCGTCCGCGAACTCGAAGCCGGCCACGATGCGCAGGGCGGTCGTCTTGCCGCAGCCCGAGGGACCAAGAAGCGCGACGAGCTCACCGGGTGCCATCTGAATCGACAGCCCGTCCAGGGCCCGGGTGGCCCCGAATATACGAGTCAGGTCCTCCAGGAGCACGCTGGTTCCGCTACTCCCGTCGGCCAGCCCGATACCAGCCGCCGTTGCGGCGGCGTTCCTGCCGTTGTTGGCGGTCATAATTCTCCCCCAGCTGTTTCTTGACGCGCGGTGGTAAACAACGTGACTGAGCCGCCGCCGCGCTTGCGCGACCGCCGGGTACCGATCACCGTGATGGCCATCAGGACCAGCCAGGTCACGAACAGCGAGAGCAATGAGGCCGCGACCGAGACCTGACCGCTGGTCTGGCTGTTGACGTAGATCCACACCGGGAAGGTCTGGTACAGGTCCAGGCTGGCCATGGTGAACTCGCCGAGAACCAGGGCTACCGTCAGCACCACCGAGGAAAGCAATGCCGTGCTGAGGTTCGGCAGGATCACCCGCCACAGCGTGCTGTTCCAGCTCGCGCCCAGTGAGCTGGCCGCTTCGGTGATGGTCTTCAGGTCAAGCGCACGCAGCCCGGCGTCTATGGCGCGGTACGCGAACGGCATGGCCAGCACGACGTATTCCAGGGCGAGCAGGTACGGCGTGCTCTTGATGAAGCCCGGGGCGATCTGCAGCACGCCCACGATCAGCACCACGGGCGGGATGACGATCGGCAGGATCGTGATTCCCTCGAGCAGCCGCCGGAGCCTGGGCAGCCGGAGGTGGACATAGACCGCCGTGGGCAGCATGAGCGCGATCGTGATCACCGTCGTGATGACGGCGAGCTTGACCGACAGCGCGAGGGACGCCGTGAAGCCCGACTCGCTGATGACCGAGCCGAAGGCGCTGGTTCCGGTGAACCGGAACGCCGCGATCAGCGGGATGACGAAGTAGATGCCGGCCAGGACCAGTATCACCCAGCGCCAGATCGGCAGCGACTCCCGCCTTCCGGCTCCTGGCGGGCGCGTTATCGCAGCCATTTGGCCGACCTCCGCTGCAGCGCGACGTAGAGCACCATGGCGACCGCGATGATGACGACCATGCCCAGGCCGAGGGCCTTGCCGATGTTCTCCTGGCCGGCGATGACGTTGCCGTTCAGGAACGACCCGATCTGGATCGCGGTCAGCGGGATGGTTCCCGTGGTCAGTGCCTCAGCGGTGGCGTAAGCGGACAAGGCGCTGCCGAACAGCAGCAGCACGCACCCGAGGAACGACGGCAGCAGCACCGGGCCACCCACGAAGCGCCAGTAATCCCAGGTCCGCGCGCCCAGGTTCTGGGCGGCTTCGCGCCAGGCCGGACGAAGCCCCTCCAGAGCCGGCAAGATGACAAGCACCATGAGCGGGATCTGGAAGTACATGTACACGACCACTACGCCAGCCAGCGTGTACAGGCTGAAGCCGTGATCATAGGGGTTGAATCCGAGGTCGGTCAGCCACTGGGTGGCGAGCCCGCTGGAGCCCAGAGTAGCGATGAACAGGAAGGCCAAGGGCACCCCGCCGAAGTTGGCGAACACGCCGGACGCGGTCACCGCGACCTGGCGCAGGATCGTCCCGCGGTTGGCCGTGAAGATCGCGTACGCGATCAGCAGCCCGAGGATCCCCGGCACGATGGAGGTAACCGCGGACAAGATGATGGTCTGCTCGAAGCCATGCAGGTATACGCCGTGGGTGGCGGCGTGGACGTTGCTCAGCGTGAAGCCGCCGCTGTTGCTCTGGAATGCTCCGACCGCCACCGCGATCATCGGCAGCAGCAGGCCGAGCGTCACGTAGACGCCGAAAGGCACGATCCCCGCCACCCGGCGCAGCCAGCGCACGGCACCCGGCACGGTCAGCTTCGCGGGCGGCCCGGGTGCCGCGGCGGGGCCCGGCCCGGGGGCCCCGGGATCCGTGAAGGATCCCGGGGCCCCGGAGGCCGCTACTGTCTGGTCCACAGCTAGCCGATCACGCTAGACCACTGCTGGGCGACAAGGGATTCCGCCGCGGACTGCTGTGCCTGGGTCGGGAAGGTCACATTCCCGGCCGGGGCGGGCGGCAGTGCCTTGTACGCCGTCTGATCGACCGTTCCGGCTGACACCAGTGACGGCAGCTCGATTGGCCGGGCCTCTCCCTGGAGCCAAAGGTTCTGGCCCGTGGTGGAGTAGAGGTACTCCTCCCAGAGCCTGGCCGCGGCCGGGTCAGGGGCGTACTTGCTGATGGCCTGGTCGTAGTATGCGGCGTACGAAGCGTCCGACGGGATCACGATCTTGAGGCCGGGAACGCTCGGGCCGATCTCGGAGGCCAGCAGGTAATCCCACCAGATCACGATCGGGGTCTGGCCGCTCTCCATGGTCGCCGCACTCGCGGTGACCGGCACAAAGTTGCCCGCGCTGTGCAGCTTCTTGAAGTACGCGATGCCGGGCGCGATATTGTCGAGCGAGCCGCCGTTGGCGAGCGCCGCGGCGAACACGGCCGAGAAGGCAGCGCTGGCCTGGGTCGGGTTGCCGTTGATGGCGACCTCGTTCTTGTATTCAGGATTCAGCAGGGACGCGAACGACGTCGGCGGGGTCTTCACCTTCGCCGAGTTGTACCCGATGGCCACGTAGCCGCCGTAGTCGGCGTAGTAGGTGCCGTCCGCCGCCTTGGCCTCAGCCGGGATGTCGCTCCAGGTCGCCACCTTGTAAGGGGCCAGGATGCCCTCCTGGTCGCCCTTAACCCCGAACGCCGTGCCCACGTCGAGGACATCAGGTGCACGGCTCTGGCCCTTGAGCTGGTTGACCGCGTTGAGCTCGTCCTGGCTGGAACCGTCCGGGTTAGCGTCGTTGATCTTGATGCCGTACTTGGCGGTGAAGTCCTTCATGATCGTGCCGTAGTTGGCCCAGTTGGCAGGCAGCGTAATGACGTTGAGCTGGCCCTCCTTCTTGGCCGCCGCGATCAGCGCGGTCATGCCACCCCCCGCCGAGACAGAGCTGGCGGTGGCCCAGTTGGTCCCGCTGCTTGTGCTACCACTTGTGCTATCGCTGCTTGAACTCGAGGAACCGCAGCCGACGGTAAGCAGCAGGCCGCTGGCAACCGCGGCGCTTGCCGCAATAGCATGCCTTGCTCGCAAAATTATCCCTCCCAAACCACAGCCCCCGAATATGGGGACAAGCCGCCGAATCTTGGCTAGACAAGTGGAGATCATGGCTAGTCAAGGCAAACCGGAGGTAGCCAGGCCATGACGGTCAGGCGTTAGTTAGCGGTCAGGTTGGTGATGTCCCTGACTTGGGGTGCCGAGCCATCCACCGTGTCGCACGAGGTGACAGCCGCCGCTTCGGGAAAATTCTTCTCGGCCGCGGCGCGATGCGCTGCGACCGCCATCTGGCTGGCGGCCTGCCGCGGTGGCTAGGATGTGCGCTCAGCGACGTACATCCGCTCCTTTCGGGGGAAGCAGAGCGTCAAGGGTGGATAAGGCCATGACGAATCAGCAGGGCGGATCGCGGCAGCCAGCGGGAATTCGTGACGTTGCGCGGAAGGCCGGCGTCTCAGTCGCCTCGGTGAGCTTCGCTCTCAACGGCCAGCCTGGGGTCGCGGAGGATACCCGCCGGCGGATCCTGGCGGCTGCGGCGGAGCTTGGGTACCGCGCCAACCCGCAGGCCCAGGCGCTGCGGCGAGGACGCACCACCACCTACGGCCTGGTCATCCGCAACTTCAGCAATCCCTTCTTCCTCGAGGTGCTGACCGGAGCCGAACGGGCGGCGGACGAGGCGGACGTAACCTTGCTGCTCCTTGACTCGCACTACTCGATGGAACGCGAGCGCATGCACGTGCGGGAAATGGCCGCCCAGCGCCTGGCCGGCCTGGCCATCGCCCCGGTCGGCGACGGCGAGTCCGTTCGGCTGTGGCAGGAGTTGCGACCCGGTACCCCGGTGGTGGCGCTGAACGCGTCCATGGAGGGCTTCGCCGGGGTGTCCCGGGTGTACCCCGATAATGCGGTCGGGGTGGAGCTGGCGATGCGCCGCCTCGCCGAACTAGGTCACACCTCCGCCGCCTTCCTGTCCGCGCCGCGCGGCATGGCGGCCGACACCGACCGGTTGCGCTATTTCCGCCGCCACGCCCGTGAACTCGGCGTCCGGCCGCACGTGATGCGCTCGTCCCTGACGGTCGCCGACGTGCGCAAGGCCGCCAGGACCCTGCTGACGCGCGGGGACGCCCCCACGGCGATCATCACCAACTCCGATTACACGGCGCTCGGAATCTACAAGACCACCCGTGACCTGTCCCTGCGGATCGGGCCGGACGTCTCGGTCATCGGGCATGACGACCTGCCGACCTCTGAGCTCCTCGATCCGCCCTTGGCGACCATCCGCGTCGACGGCCAGGAGATGGGCCGGGCTCTGATGACACGCTTGCTCGACTGGGATCCGCCCACCGATTACGTCGCTCCGGTGGAACTGGTCGAACGCGCGTCCCTGCGGGCACCGGACTTTGTCCGTTCACCCAGTGCCCGCACGGCCCAGTGCGACAACTCGGTAACGTCCCTTGACACCCTTCCAGCGCGTGTGTGAGCATTCGAACTCTAAACGTTTTAGATGCGTTTATCCTGCACTCTCAGCTGGGGGATTAGTGGGTCGGTAGACCTCCTCGGTACCGCCGCCCGGATCCTTTTTCGGGCCGCCGTGATCCGCTTCGGGACAGGGAAAGCTTTCAGGAGGCACTGTGAAATTGTCCTATCGATATGCGGCCGCCGGAGTCGCGGCCGCGGCATTGTTTGCGGCCGCCGGATGCTCGTCGAGTTCCTCCTCGGGCTCGAGTTCGGGCGGCAGCAGCGTCAACTGGGCCAACGAGACTTCCGCGTCGGCCGGAGGCGGCATGAGCGCTCTGGTCAAGGCGGCCAAGGCGGAGGGCACGCTCAACGTCATCGCGCTCCCGCCGACGTGGGCGAACTACGGCACCATCATCTCGACCTTCGAGAAGGATTACGGCATCAAGGTCAATTCCGCCCTTCCTGATGGCACCAGCCAGCAGGAGGTTGACGCGGTGAAGACGGAGAACGGCACCGCCAAGGCGCCCGACGTCATGGACATCGGCATGTCCGTCGCCCTGGCCAACACCAGCCTGTTCGCCCCGTACGAGGTCAGCACCTGGAGCAGCATCCCGACGGCGCAGAAGGACACGAACGGCCTGTGGGTTCAGGACTACGGCGGCTACATGGCGGTCGGGTACTCGAGCAAGTTCGGCACGATCACCTCGCTCAACGACCTGCTCAGCCCGAAGTTCAAGAACGCGGTCGCCCTGAACGGGAACCCGACCTCGGCCAACGCCGCGCTGAACGGCGTCATGATGGCTAGCCTTGCGGAGGGCGGCACGGCCAGCAATATTGCCGACGGCGTGTCCTTCTTCCAGAAGCTCAAGGCCGCGGGCAACTTCTCCCCCGTGTCGGCGACCGGCGCGACCATCAAGGCGGGTACGACCCCGGTCGTGTTCGACTGGGACTACCTCAACCTGTCGAGCTACGTGGGCGTGTCGAACTGGAAGGTGTTCATCCCGGCGAACGCCGTCCTGGGCGGGTACTACGCGCAGGCCGTCAACAAGAACGCCCCGCACCCGGCGGCGGCCCGGCTGTGGGAGGAGTTCCTCTATTCGCAGTCCGCGACCGGAGGACAGAACCTCTGGCTTCAGGGTGGTGCCCGGCCGGTGGAGCAGCAGGCTATGACGTCCAACGGCAGCATCGACACCAGCGCGGCCTCAAAGCTGCCCGCGGTCACCGGAAGTCCGGTGTTCCTCAGCCCGTCCCAGTCCACCGACGCCGCGAATTACCTGGCGGCTAACTGGGCGAAGGCCGTCAGCTAGCGAGGGAACGTGGCTGTCGCTGCAACATCTGAGATCGGCGCCCGGCCTTCACGGGCCGGGCGCCGGCTCTCCGCCCCCACCTGGGTGGGCACCGTCCCGTTCCTCGTTTACGTCGCAATCTTCCTGTTGTGGCCGACCGGCATCGTGGTGGTCGACTCGCTGAAGAACCCGACCGGCGCGTGGGCATTCTCCAACGTGACCGAGCTTGGCAACTCACTGGTGCGCGGTTACTTCATCGGCTCGTTCAAGCTGAGCTTGCTCTCGTCGGTGGCGGGGGCGGTGCTGGGCGCGATCCTGGCCTATGCCATAGCGTCAGGTAACCCGGATGGCGTGGTGCGCAGGCTTTACCTGGCCGGCTCCGGTGTTCTCGCCCAGTTCGGCGGGGTCACGCTGGCGTTCGCGTTCCTGGTGACCATCGGCCCCGTGGGGCTGCTGTTCCACGCCAGCTGGTATTACGACTTCCCGTGGGGTATCGGGCTGATCTACACCTATTTCCAGATCCCGCTGATGGTGCTGGTCTTCCTGCCCGCGATCGATGGGGTAAAGGTCCAGTGGCGAGAGGCGTCGGAGAACTTGGGCGCGTCCGCGTGGCAGTACTGGCGGTACGTCGGCGGCCCGCTGCTGATGCCTGCCTTCCTCGGTGGCCTTCTGCTGCTGTTCGCCAACGCGCTGTCGTCCTTCGCGACCATCATCGCCTGGGAGAACCAGATCGCCTACATCGTGCCGCAGCAGATCAGTACGGCCCTGTCCAGCGAGGTCGGGCTGAGTAACGTCAACGTGGCCGACCTGCTCGCCCTGGGCATGGTGGTCTTGGTGGCTATCGTCATGACCGGGTACGCGTTGCTGCAGCGAAGGGCGGCACGATGGCTGCGGTAACCGCACTCAACGAGACACCCGCCGCTGCGTCGGCCGGCCGTCCGGGCGGCATGCAGGTTCGCCGCCGCCGACGGCTGAACGTATTCCGTTACATCGTCTTCACGGTGTTCGGGCTGTTCTTCCTCGTGCCCCTGCTAGCCATGGCCCGGTTCTCCCTGGAGGGAGCCAAGCTCGGCACGTGGTCGCTGACGGCCTGGCGGCAGATCGCCTCCTTCCAGAACTCTGGCATCCCTCCCCTGATCAGCTCGATCGAGATCACCCTGGAACTGGCGCTCATCACCTGCGTGATCGTGCTCGTACTGCTGGTGCCGACCATGATCTGGATCCGGCTGCGGGTGCAGTGGCTGGCGCGCACCATGGAGATTCTTTGCCTGCTGCCGCTCACCATCCCCGCTATCGTGCTGGTGGTCGGCCTCGGCCCGATCTACAACAAGATTCAGCATTACAGCGTGTCGTCGCTCATGCTGTTCTGGATCTACGTCATCCTGGCGTTGCCCTACGCCTACCGGGCGCTCGCCGCCGGGATAAACGCGATCGACGTGAGCACCCTGTCCGAGGCCGCGCGCAGTCTCGGGGCGAACTGGTTCACCGTGATCGTCCGGGTGATCGCGCCGAACATGCGGCAGGCTATCCTGAACGCCCTGCTACTGACCTCGGCCCTGGTCCTCGGCGAGTTCACCATTGCCTATCTCCTGCTGTACAACAACCTGCAGGAGGAGCTGTACTCCATCAGCCGCACCACGCCGAACGCCGGAGTGCTCTTCTCCACCTCGTTCGCCGCTCTGCTGTTCGGCTTCGTGCTGCTGCTGATCCTGTCCTTTGTCGGCCGCCGCCGTCGCGGCCGGGGATGAGGTGCCGTTCATGACTTCACCAGTAACTAGGACCCAGGACGGCGTGGCCAGGACCGCCGTCGAAGTGCGGATGGAGGGGCTGAGCCGGCACTACGGCCCGGTCGTCGCACTCGACCGCCTCGACCTGACCCTGCATCCCGGCGAGCTCATCGCGCTGCTTGGCCCGTCGGGCTGTGGCAAGACCACCACGCTGCGCCTGCTTGCGGGTTTGGAGGACGCCGACGCCGGCCACATCACCGTCGGCGGCAAGGACATCACCCGCGTCTCGGCGGCCAAGCGCGATATGGGCATGGTGTTTCAGGCCTACTCGCTGTTCCCGCACATGACCGTGCGGCAGAACGTGGCCTTCGGGCTGCGGCTGCGCCGGGTCAGTTCGGCTCAGCGGGACAAGCGCGCACTGGAGATGCTCGACCTGGTCGGGCTGTCCACGCAGGCGGACCGGTATCCGCACCAGATCTCCGGCGGGCAGCAACAACGAGTGGCGCTCGCTCGCGCCCTGGCCATCGAGCCGCAGGTGCTGCTGCTCGACGAGCCGCTGTCGGCACTGGACGCCAAGGTCCGGGCGCAGCTGCGGGACGAGATCCGCCGGATCCAGCTCGAAGTGGGCATCACCACGCTGTTCGTCACCCACGACCAGGAGGAGGCGCTGGCCATCGCGGACCGGGTCGGCGTCATGCAAGCCGGACACCTCGAGCAGCTCGCACCGCCCACCGATGTCTACTCGCGCCCGGCCACGTCGTTCGTCGCCGAGTTCGTGGGCCTGTCCAACCGGCTGGCCGGTGAGGTCAGGAACGGCGAGGTCACCGTCCGCGGACGGACGCTGCCGCTGGTGGACCGGTCGACACCCGACGGCCAGGCGGTCGCGCTGGTGCGGCCAGAAGCGGTCACGCTGGCATCAGACTCCTCAGCAGAGTCCGGGCCGCTGGTCGGCACGGTGATCGCCGTCACCTTCCTCGGCGCGATGAGCCGGGTCACGGTCGACCTCGGTGACACCTCGATCATGGCTCAGCTCACCACCGCGGACGCTTCCGCGCTGCCGGCCGGCAGCCGGGTCCAGCTGACGATCCGGCCGGACCCGGTGCTCGTATCCGCCAGCTCCGATCCGGACGTTCCGGCGGTCGAGGAAGAGGTGTGAGCGGCGGGCAGCCGCCGCTCACGACGCACCGCCGGCTTCAGCCCGGAGCGGTACTCCGCCGCGGGGCCTCGGCGCCCTACCGGGCCGTCGAGGCCGGCGCGGGTGAACCGCACCTCATCCGCGCCGAACTCGGCGGTACCCGCCCCGGGAGGCCTGAGCCCGCGCGCGATGCCGGTCGTGCGCTGCTCTGCCTGGCCCACATCACTGACCTGCAGCTCGCCGACGTCCAGTCGCCGGCCCGGTTCGAGTTCCTCAACGCTTACTTCGCGGACCCCAGGTACGCCGAGATCGTCCCTGTGCAGCGTCCCCAGGAGGCACTGACGTGGCACGCGGTCGATGCCACCATCCGCACCCTCGAAGCGGTACACGGCCCGGCGACCGGCCTGGCGCTGCAACTGGCCGTGACGACGGGCGACGCGATCGACAATGCGCAGTGGAATGAACTGCAGGCGTTCATCGCCCTGTTCGAGGGCGGGGTGGTATCGCCGGATTCCGGCGGTCCCGATTACGAGGGCGTGCAGTCGCCTGACTGGCCGGGCGACATTTTCTGGAGACCGGACGGTCCGGGTCCCGGCGGTCCCGACTTCTTCGCGCGCGAATTCGGCTTCCCGTACTATCCGGGGCTGCTGCGGCGCGCGCTGCGCGAGTTCTCCGCTTCGGGCCTGCGCGTCCCGTGGCTATCCTGCTTCGGCAATCATGAGGCCCTTAACCAGGGCGTCGGCGTCCAGACGCCCGGTCTGGCCGCCGCGCTGACGGGCGGCAAGAAGCCGGCCGGGTTGCCGGCCGGCTTCGATCATGACGCCGCGCTTGAGCTCTTCACCTGCCATCCCGAGGTGTTCATGTCGGGTCCGTCCCGGCACGTCACGCCTGATCCCTTCCGGGGGCCGATCAGCAGGCGGGACTTCGTCGACGCGCACCTGCGGGCCGGCTCAAGGCCGTTCGGACACGGGTTCGCCGAGCGCAACCGCCTGGACGGCACCGCGTACTACGCCTACGACACGCCCGCGGTGCGGTTCATCACGCTCGACACCAACTGCCTGGCCGGCGGCGCGGCCGGCTGCCTGGACCGCCAGCAGGCCCGGTGGCTGGAAACCCGGCTCGCCGAGGTGCATTCGGCCTACCGCGAACCGGACGGCACCGACGTCAGGACCGGCCGCGAGGACCGGCTGGTGATCCTGCTGTCCCACCACGGGATCGACACGCTGACCAACACCCGCGGCGAGCACGCCGGGCCGGGAGGTGAGCCGCTGCTCGGCGCGGCCGACCTACTCGCCCTGCTGCACCGATTCCCGAACGTCGTGCTGTGGCTGAACGGCCATACGCACACCAACGCGGTCCGGCCGCGCAGTGACCCGGCCGACCCGGCCCGCGGATTCTGGGAGGTCACCACCTGCGCGGTGGTCGACTGGCCGTGCCAGACCCGGGTGGTCGAGATCCTCGATCATGGCGAGTACCTGTCCATCGTGACCACGATGGTCGACCATGACACGCCGACCGCCGCGGCGTCGCTGGAGACCACGGACGACCTCGCCGCCTTGCATCGCGAGCTTGCGGCCAACATCCCCTGGGGCACCGCCGCCCTGCCCGGCACCCCCCGCGACAGGAACACCGAACTACGCGTCCTCCCGCCTTTCCCCCTCGGGCGGCTGTCCGGGGCGGACAGCTAAGCGGCGGCTGTCTTCGGGGGTTTGCCGGTCGGCGGAATCGCGGAGTTTGGCGCGCAGCAGCTGCAGGTCCTCGGCGACGAGGCTGTGGTCGGTCAGCCACCGGGTGACCCCATCGTAGCGAGCTGCCATCTGCTCAAGAAACGCTGCCATCGTCTCTGCCCGCACCCGGTGCGCGGTGACGGGCTTGCTGTCGATGTCCCTGGCGTACGTGCGGGACCTGCGCAGCCGGGCCACGATGGCTTCGGCGCGATCCCCCGACGCGGCGTAATCCTCGACCACGTCCTGCGCGCGGACTCCGGCGACGGTGAGCGCGAGAGCCACCACCACACCGGTCCTGTCCTTGCCCGCGGCGCAGTGGACCAGCGCCGCGCCCTCAGAGTGCGCGATGCTGCGCAGCGCGGCCACAATCTGATCGGGACGGTCTTCCAGGTAACCCAGGTAGTGCCCGCAGACGGGATCATCCGGGTAGCGCGACTTATCGCGATCGGCCATGGTGAGCAGCGCTTCGGCGATCATGTCGGTGTTGGATCCGCGTTCGGGAAGCACCGGGTGGTGAGCATGGCGCACCCCCGCGACGGCGTCCAGCGGCGCCGGGCCCTCCGACTTCAGCTCGTTGGAGCTGCGCAGGTCCACGACCGTGGTCACGCCGATGTCGCGCACCAGCTTCGCGACGTCGGATGGCGACAGCTCCTGCAGGTTATCCGCACGCAGCAGCCGGCCTCCCGCGGTTCGCCTGCCATCCTCGGTGGGCAGGCCCCCCAGGTCACGCACGTTGACCGCACCCTCAAGCTCAATCCATGCCATGACAACACCTTGGCAGATGGAGCCGCCGGCCCGGCAAGGTGACCGGCATGTGCCCTTCCCGCGGCCGGCGAGGTGGCTTGCAGTGCGGCCAAAGTGGGGCATACTAAGGGGCAACCATGACGCCGCCCAGACTCCTGCGGCCCGCCGCTAGGTCGATGCTGGCCCCGCATTTTCTTGGATAATCTGAGAAAGAGGCCCTCTGACAGCATCCGGCTGAGACCCCCGCCGTCGCTGCTGGGCAGGAGTCCTCATGATGTGCCTCAGTCCCCCAGTCCCTCCGCGCGTTCTCCGGTCCGCGGCCGGCCGGGTCGAGATAGAAGTAGAGGTCAGTCCGGGCACGACGACGGTGTTCATCAGCGGTGAGCTCGACCTGGCGACGATGCCGTTCGTTTCCGAGCAACTGGCGCTGGTCCACCAAACAAGGCCCGAGCGGCTCGTGCTCGACCTGACCCGGACCGGCTTCCTGGACTGCGGCTCCGCCCGGATGATCGTCGCGACGGGCCGCTCGCTGCCGGCGGGCCGGCGTCCGGTCATCCGGCGTCCGAGCCCGGGGGTCCGGCGGATTCTTGAGCTCACCGGGCTTGATGCTAACTGCGAGATAGAGGGATGACTCGTGGGTAGTATCCGGACGGCGCCTCGCGAAGGCCACAAGACATTTCCGGGAGCAGGCAGATGAGCAGCGTCTCGATACAGGATGTACGCCACGCGTTGAACGAGCTCGGCCGGCTGCGCTTCGGCGAGATGCGAGTCGAAGATGCGATGCACCAGGTCGTCCAGACCACTCACGCGATCTTCTCGGTGGACGGCGCGGGCCTGATGCTGGCCAATGCCGACCACCACCTGCTGAACGCCGCGGTATCCGATGTCCGGATGGGTCACCTGGAGGAGCTGCAGATACGCCACCAGGAGGGTCCGTGCATCTCGGCCTTCGAAGACAAGCAGCTGGTCCGGGCCGAGGACCTCTCCCAAGAGATGCGCTGGCCGTCGTTTAGCAAGCATGCGGTCGCCCGCGGGGTACGGGCCGTGCTCGCCAGCCCCATCCCTTACAACCAGGACGCCGTCGGCGTCGTCGCGGTGATGTCGGAGCAGAGTCGTCCCTGGTCCGCCGAGGCTGAGCTCGGGTTGCTGGCGTTTACTGATCTCGCCGCGCTTCTCATCGCCACGATGCTCATGGGCGAGCAGCAGACCGAGCTGACCGGGCAACTGCAGTCAGCGCTGAACTCCCGGGCCATTATCGAGCAGGCCAAGGGGATCCTCATCGGTCGCCAGGGCATTTCCGCGCATGCCGCCTACCAGCAACTGCGGGCGCAGGCTCGGTCTGAGCGCCGAAAGCTCGCGGTCCTGTCCGCCGAGCTGGTACGCAGCGCGGTCCGCCAGGCGGACGGGTCGTCCTGAAAGGGATCGCGGCGGACAGGCGAAAATGGCCGCGATGCGGAGGTTTACCTGAAGCGATCTGCGGCATAGGAGGTAATGCAGGACCAAGGCCGCCCAGAGCCCCGCGGTTGCCAACGAAGCCGATGCTCGTCATCGCCTTAAGACATCGCGTCGAAGGGCCCTCTGACCGCATCGGCGGAATCCAGGGTTCGCCACCAGCGGCTAGGGGAAATCATGATCATACTCGGGATTATTCTGCTGATTATCGGCTTCGTAGCCAAGATCGCTATCGTCTGGACGATCGGGATCGTCATTCTGGTCCTCGGCCTGATAGCCGTCCTGCTCGGCTCGATCGGCCACGCCATCGGCGGTCGCAGGCACTATTGGTAGCAGGCACAAACCTTCCGACGCACAACCATGCGGGTGCGGCGCACCGATACGGAGCGTCGCACCCAGCACGCTGCGCTGGGCTCAGTACGACGCCGCGTGTCCTAGCGGCGCCGGACCCAGGCGCTTCCGATGCCTGCCTGATGCAGGGCCAGGCAGGCCAGTCCGAGAAGCAGCAGGTCGGTGACGGAGAACCATGCGTTGGTCGCGGTGCCCGTGGCATTGATAATCCAGGCGATACCGAAGAGGATCGCCGCGATGATGGCTAGCATGCCTCACTGCTTCCCCGATCGCACCGCGCTAACCGGGTTTAACCGCGACGGTACCGGCCCCGGGAAGCGTTCATTCGCGGTGGGTCAAAATGCCGGCGGAAAATGTCCGCGCGACCAGTCCCGCCGGGCAAATGACCTTTGCCTCGGGGCAGTAAATGGCGAGGCCAAGTGGCTCAGAAGCTAGCCGCAGAGCATCGGTGTTCACAGCCCGTACTGGGATGCCTGCAAGGTGAAAAGCTCGGCGTAGCGGCTACTGAATTACCGCCGGCGGGCCGAGAGGCGTGGGAACCGGGATCAGCCTCCCCAGATGTCGGCGGCGGTCTCTACGATCAGGCGGAGCTTGGCGACCTGCTGATCGTAGGTCAGTGCGTTGCCTTCCACGGTCGAGGAAAACCCGCACTGCCCGGACAGGCAGATCTGGTCAAGCGGGACGTATTTGGCGGCCTCGTCGATACGCCGCTTGAGATCGTCCTTGGACTCGAGCTCCGGACGTTTGGTGGTGACCAGGCCGAGCACCACCATCTTGTCCTGGGGGACGAACCTCAGCGGCTCGAAGCCACCGGACCTCTCGTCGTCATACTCGAGGAAGAACCCGTCCACGTTCAGTTCTGAGAACAGCGCCTCGGCCACGAAGTCGTAGCCGCCGGAGGCGGCCCATGAGGACCGGAAGTTACCCCGGCACAGGTGCGTGGTGATCGCCATACCGGCCGGCTTGCCCTTGACCGCCGCGTTGATCTGCTTGATGTACCGCAGGTGCATGTGCTCGGCGTCCTCGCCGCGCTCGCTGATTTCGGCTCGCTGGGCGGGGTCGTTCAGGTAGGCCAGGGACGTGTCGTCGAACTGCAGGTAGGTGCAGCCAAGCTCGCCCAGCCGCCGGACCTCCTCGGCGTACGCGGCGGCCAGGTCGGTCCAGAACTGCTCGAGGTCCGGGTAGACGTCCGGATCGAGCATGGCCGGTCCGCCCCGGTAGTGCACCATGTTCGGCGACGGGATGGTCTGCTTGGGCACGGCCGTGGTGACGTGGGACTTCAGGAACGTGAAGTCCTCGCCGAAGATGGTCTGCTCGAGCCTGACCTTGCTGCCGACGTGCAGCGCGGCCGGGGTCCACTCGATGGTGCCCGACGGGTTGGTGAACTTCACCGCCAGATTGCCCGGGGCCTTGGAGACCCCGCCGAGGGCATAGATGAAGTCCATGTGCCACGAAGCCCGGCGGAATTCCCCGTCGGTGGCGGACTGCAGGCCGACCTCCTCCTGCATCCGGATGGCCCCGACGATCTCTTCGTCCTCGACGGCCCGCAGATCATCCGCCGTGATCCGCCCGCCTGCGAAGTCGTCACGCGCCTGAAGGAGCCGCTGCGGGCGCAGCAGGCTGCCGACGTGGTCGGCCCGGAACGGCGGGCTGGTTCTGCGGGACATTGACTGACCTCTCTTCCTCGAGTGCCTAACCCAACACTTAGCAGATCGGGCGAACCAGGCGTCAGGCAGGCCAGCTGGTATCGGGCCTACCGCGACGCGCCACTGACCGCAAGGCCGTCAGTACCGGCGGCGGCGGACGGGAGCGGGCTGGCCCGTGGGTCCCCGTTCGGCGTATTCCCCGGGGCTGACGCCGGCGCCAGTTCCGGAGCCGAGAAGCGAGCGGGTCAGCTCGTGGCGTTCCCCGTTCATCTCNNGCGAAATGGGAGGCGCGCAGCACCGGCGGGCGCTCACCGGCTCGCAGCGACACCAGGACCGTCCGCCTGATCATTTCCTTGATGAACGACGCCGTGACGCCCTCGGTGCCGGCCACCACCGGATCCAGGTCCGCGTCCACGGTCAGGTCACGGGCGTAGACGCGGAGCAGACGCTCCCGGCAGCGCTCATCGGGGCGGGGGACCTCCACCGCCAGGTCGATCCGGCCGGGCCGGTCGGCCAGCGCGACCTCGAGTACGTCGGCCCGGTTGGTGGTCAGCACGAAGGTGACGTCGGCATCGGTGCCGATGCCGTCCATCGCTTCGAGCAGGGAGAACAGCAGCGGTTGTCCCCCGGGCGCGAAGTCTCTGTCCAACGCGACGAGATCGACGTCTTCGAGCACCACGACGGACGGCTGCAGGCGGCGGGCGAGCGCCGCGGCCTGGTCGATGAACCGGATGGACAGCCCGGTCAGCAGGATGACGGTGCAGTCGGCCAGGCGTCCGGTCAGATAGCGGACGGTGTGCGTCTTTCCCGTCCCCGGCGGCCCGTGCAAAAGCAGGCCGCGCTTGAGGTGCTGGCCCGCGCAGAGCAGTTCGGCCGACCAGTCCGCGACGCCGACGATGTGCTGCTCGATGTGCTCGAGCACGCCCTCTGGCAGGACCACGTCGCCGGCCGCGACCGCTGGCCGGGGCAGGAAGGTGACCAGCTCGTTGCCGTGGTGCTCGCTGGCCGCGAAGCTGAGCACCTGACCGCGGAACACGTCGTGGGCGCGCATCAGCCGGCCGATCTCGTCGCGGGTCGCGGTGGCCGTCGGCTGGTCCGCCGCGAGCACCTCGAGGTTGCAGAAGGGCGGCCCGAACTGACTTTCGTTGCGGATCCCTATCACCACCGGCGCACCGTCCGGCGCCGTGGCCGTCACCAGGCCGAACATCACCACTTCGGCGTTCTGCGCCGGACCGACCGCAGCGGTGCCGTAGCTGGCGGCCCCGGGCCTGAGCCCGCCGAACGGCGACGGCATGTTGATCAGGGACAGCATGTCCTCGCGCGGGCGGTGACCCAGGCCTGACGCGCCGAACCACGGTCCGCCCGGATGCGCGGCGAGATAGGCGTCGACTCCGCGCTGAATGTTCACGTGCTCCCAGGAGGGGAACCTCTCGGTCACCGGGACCACGGCCGTCAGGTCGCAGCCCAGGTGCCCGGTGACCTGGCGCGCGAGCTCGGAGGGGCCGGTGTCCTCGGTCAGCGTCCTGGTCGCTACCTCGAAAAGCTGGCGCAGGCCGCGCGCGAGCGCTCGCAGGTCCTGGGGATCGGGGGCAGGCGGGACATCGGGAATGCTCACTCCGTCAACAATGCCCGAGGGCAGGCGAAGGTGCCAAGCGGTTATCACCGCCTCGCGAGGCGCCTTTGGTAAAAAGACGACTCCTAGCTCATTTCAGTAGTGTCTCGATTACTTGCGGGACGCAACTACCGGTATATGTTCGGTGGATGATCACTGTCTTCACGAAGAAAAGGGCGCCGGTCGCCGCCCTGCTGGCCATAGCGTGCACCAGCCTGGCCGCTGCCGGGTGCAGCAGCTCCTCTTCCACCTCCGCGTCGACCTCCCCTTCCAGCTCTACGTCGAGCTCCGCGTCGGGTTCCCCGACCGCCATGCCCAGCGGCGACGTCGACGTGTTCTCCGCCGGGTCCCTCGACACCCTGATGACCAAGTCGGTCGGACCGGCGTTCCACGCCGCGACCGGCTACACGCTGGTCGACACCTCGCACGGGTCGGGGACCCTCGCGGCCGATATCAAGAACAAGGTCGCGGTCGCCGACGTCTTCGTCAGCGCCTCGCCGGCGGTGGACACCACCCTTGAGGGCACCAAGAACGGTGACTGGGTCTCGTGGTACGCGGCCTTCGCCACGTCGCCGGAGGTCCTGGGGTACTACCCCAAGAGCAAGTTCGCCAAGGACCTCAAGACCATGCCGTGGTACAAGGTGATCACCCTGCCCGGCTTCCGCCTCGGGCGGACCGACCCGTCCCAGGACCCGGGCGGCGTGCTGGCCGCCAAGGCCCTCGAGGAGACGGCGACGGCGCAGAACCTCCCGGCGCTGAAGACGCTCGCGACGGAGTCCTCGGACGTGTACGCGGAGGACCCGGAAGAGGCCGACATCCAGACCGGGCAGCTCGACGGCGCGTTCATGTACGAGGCCGACGCCAACTCCCAGAGCAGCCCCTTCGTGCCGCTCACCGGCACCAGCCTCGCCGGTGACTACACGATCACGCTGGTCAACAAGGCCCCCCACCTGGCTGCGGCCGAGGCCTTCATCAAGTTCCTCCTCGGCCCCACCGGTCAAGCCGAGATGAAGGCTGACAACTTCAACATCGTCTCGCCGGCGACGGTGACCGGGTCCGGCGTCCCGAGCGCTCTCGCGAGCCTCTTCAGCTCGTGATCCCTGGCGGGGCGCCGCGCCTGCTCCGCTGGCTCGGCGCCCTGCTGGTTCTGTACCTGGCCTATCCGGTCGGGGCGTTCGTCTACCGCGTCATCGGCGGGCACGGCGAAGGCTGGAACGACCCCGGGCTCTGGTCGGCCTTGTGGGTATCGGTCGTGGGCGCGACCATCTCGGTGCTGATCGGGGTGGTGGCCGGCATCCCGCTGGCCTACGTACTGGCTCACCACCGAGGGTGGCTGTCCTCGGCCGTGAGCGTGGTCGTCCAGCTCCCGCTGGCCGTGCCGCCTCTNNTCGGCCCGTACTCGTTCCTCGGCCAGCTGTCGGGAGAGCGGCTCACCCAGACGATGTACGGGGTCGTCATCGCCCAGTCGTTCGTCTCCGCACCGTTCCTGGTCGTGGTGGCCCGCAGCGCCTTCCGCGCCGTCGACCCGTCCCTCGGCGACGTCGCCGCCACCCTCGGCCACGGTCCGCTGGCCCGGTTCCTCCGTGTTGACGTGCCCGCCGCGTCGGACGGCCTCAGGACCGGGATGATCCTCATGTGGCTGCGGGCCTTCGGGGAGTACGGCACGACCGTGGTCCTCGCCTACCACCCTTACAGCCTCCCGGTCTACGTCGACAACCTGTTCTCCTCCGGCCCGCTGTCGCTGGCCGAGGCCCCGACGATCCTCGCCTTCGGCGTTGCCGTGCTAGTGGTCGCCGTCGGCCGCCTCAAGCGCCCGGCCCGCGTCCGGCGCCGGCCGATCCCGGCGCCGCGCGCTCCCGTGCCGGCGCCGCTGGCGCCGGTGGGCTTCGATATCGACGCCACCGTCGGAACGTTCCGCCTGCGGGTGGCGCACCCCGAAAGCGGCCACCGGCTGGCGGTCGTCGGGCCGTCAGGCTCGGGCAAGTCGGTCACGCTGCGGGTCCTCGCCGGGCTGCTCGGGCCGGACGCCGGGACCGTGACCTACGGCGGTGCCGACGTGAGCCACACCGCGCCCGAGCGACGCCGGATCGGCTACGTCCCCCAGGGCTTCGGCCTGATGCCCGGACGCACGGTCTGGCAGCAGGCGGTCTTCGGCGTCCACGCGGATCCGGCCCGGGCCGCCTGGTGGCTGCAGACACTCCACCTCGACGGCCTCCTCGACCGTCTGCCGGAGCAGCTCTCCGGTGGGCAGCGCCAGCGGGTCAGCCTGGCCCGGGCGCTCGCCACCGATCCTCGGGTGGTGCTGCTCGACGAGCCGTTCTCCGCGCTGGACGCCCCGGTACGGGCCGAGCTACGGCGGGAGATGCGCCGCCTCCAGCGCGAGGTCAACCTGTCCACGGTCCTCGTCACCCACGATCCGGAGGAGGCGGCGATGCTGGCCGACGAAATCATGGTCGTGCGGGACGGGCGGGTGCTCCAGTCCGGGAGCTGCCGCGACGTGTACCAGCGTCCCGCTTCGGCCGAGATCGGCCGCCTGCTCGGCATCGACAACCTCTTCGAGGGCGCGGCCGGGGCGGACGGCGTGCTGCTCGCCGGCGGGGACCGCGTCCCGGTCGGCCTCGCTACGGGTCTGCCGGCCGGCACTCCGCTGCTGTGGCAGGTGCCGCCCGAAGCCCTCCGGGTCCGCCCTGGACCAGCGCCGACCGACGCCCAGGGCGCGACCGTCGACCTCGGCCGGGGCCGGGTAACCGACGTCATCGACCTAGGCCGCACCGTCGAGGTGGTGGTGGTGTTGTCCTCCGGCATCGAACTCCGGGCCCGGACCCTCGAGGTACCCGACCTCAGCGTCGGCGCCGCCTGCTGGGTGGAGACCGACACGGACTCCGTGTCGGTCTGGCCGGAGCCGGCGGTTACCGGATCTCGAGGTGATACGGCACGTCTGGCGAGCGGCGATTGACCCGGCGACCTGCCTGGCCCGCGACAACGGCGACGCTGGAAGTCCTCAGGCGATCCCGTCAAAATCGCCCAGCTTCGCACCGGCAAGGAACTGGCGCCATTCATCCATCGTAAACTCGCTGACGGGCCCGTCAGGACTGTTCGTATTGCCTATCAGGATAGATTCTCCTTTACGCGCGACCCTTATGCACTGGCCGTTATCGCAAGTTCGGGAGACGTGCCAGTGAAGATCTTCTTGCGCGGACATGTATTTTGACATGAGAAGCCTTTCAGGTACCTGATTTGCCAGGAATACAGCTGAAGCGCGGCTGCTAGCCAGCATAGATTTCTCGCGCCTTGATAACAAGGTCTACCGAGGCGGACGACTCCAGCGCGCAATCACGCAGGTAATCAATGGCCTCGCGATAACGGGCAATATCGGCCTTACGCTCAAGGTATTGATTACCCGAAAGGCCCTCGATAAATACCACTGGCCAGAGGCCTGAATCAGCGCCGAATTCCAGCAGCACGAAGTATCCGTCGGCGGCGAGGTAAGCACCGGAGGCGAACGGGATGACCTGAACGGTTACCTGGTCATGGCGCACGGCTTCTAGGACCTTGTCAAGCTGCGCCACCATGAGCGCCGCGCCGCCGACACCGCGACGGAGGACTGACTCATCCAGCAACACATGGTACCGGGGTCTCTTATTTCCTTGCAGCAGCTGCTGGCGGCGCAGCCTGGCCTCGACTCGGTGCCGGACTATATGCGGATTCATTTCCGGCGCAACCGTAGTAATAATCCCGCGGGCATAATCCTCAGTCTGAAGCAATCCGGGCAGGTAATTCATCGAGTAACATGTTATATTCGATGCCTCTTGTTCCAGCCCGATAAGCGGGTCCAGATTAAGGTCTTCGTACTGAGTCCACCAGCCCTGCTCCCGTGCCCCGCGAGCAAGGCTCATGAACTCAGCCGAAGTTGACTCGTCAACCTCGTACAGGGCGCACAGATCGCGGACGTCGCGCAGGCTCGGGCGACGCGCTCCGGTCTCCAGCCGGCTGATCTTGGTGGCGGAACACAGGAGTTTCTCCGCGACATCTTCCACGGTCATGGCTCGCTCATAGCGAAGTCCCCGCAGCCGGGTGCCAAGTTCCCGTTGCTGTGCCGTGGGGCTCATCCCGGTCACGAGCGCAGGCCAGGGGTCTTAGCCATTGGCATGTGCCAACGATAGGGGCTGCCTGTCAACCTGGCAAACGTGCGGCATGGTTGGTGGCGTGATCACTCCCCTCGGCCCGCCCGCGAGCCGCCTGCCCTGGTTCGCCCGGCCCGCCGCCCGGGCCTGGACCTGCGCGCCGGCCCCGGTCGATGTCCGGGTCTTCCATGCCGGGCTTCCCGGGTACGCGCCCACTCCGCTGATCGAGGTGCCGGTCCTCGCGGCTCTGCTCGGCGTCGGTCAGGTCTTCGTCAAGGATGAGTCCGCCCGGATGGGCCTGGCCGCGTTCAAGGTGCTCGGCGCGTCCTGGGCCGTCCACCAGGTCCTGTCGCGGCATCCGGCCGGCGCCGACCTGCTCCTGATGACCGCCTCCGACGGCAATCACGGACGTGCGGTCGCCCGGATGGCACGCCTGTTCGGCCAGCGGGCCCATGTCTTCGTGCCAAACGGCGTGCATCCGGTGGCCATCGCCGCCATCGCGGCGGAAGGGGCGCGGGTGACCGAAGTCGCCGGGACCTACGACGACGCGGTACGGCAGGCGGCGGTGGCGGCGCGCGAGCCGTCGGCCGAGCTGGTGCAGGACACCGCATGGCCCGGCTACGAGCAGGTGCCGGGCTGGATCGTCGAGGGCTACTCCACCTTGTTCGCCGAGATCGACAGGCAGCTTGGGGACGCTGGGGTGGGCGGGCCCGGGCTCGTTGTCATCCCGGTCGGAGTCGGCTCACTGGCGCAGGCGGCCATCACGCATTACCGCAGTCGCGCTGGCCGGTCAGCGCCGGCCCTGCTGTCGGTAGAACCCGAGTCGGCCGCCGGCGTGCTGGCCGGCCTCACCCGAGGCGAGCTGGTCAGCGTGCCGACCGACGCCACGATCATGGCCGGGCTAAACTGCGGGACCCCATCCACGCTGGCGTGGCCTTACCTGCGTGAAGGCCTAGATGCCGCGCTCGCCATTTCCGATGGCGATGCCATCGCCGCGGCTCACGAGCTGGCCGGTCATGAGATACCCGCCGGTCCGTGCGGGGCCGCTTCGCTGGCGGGCGCTATCGCCGCCCTGACCGGGGAAGGTGCCGGCGCCCGGCGGGCCGCGCTGGCCATCGGGCCGGACACGACGGTGATCCTGCTAAGCACCGAAGGCGCGGCGGCAAATCCGGTACCGGTTCGCCCGGCGGCGGTGTTACCTGCATGGTGCGGCTACGGTACTGACCCGGCTAGAGCGGTGCGGTCGACGCTGTCTTCCGATGCGCCGGAACCGGGGATGGCGGTCACCGCGCGGGCGTCGAGGATCTGGCCGCAATGCGAGCAGACCGGCACGGCCGTGATGACGTGCCCGCAGGCCGTGTGCCTGGTCTGCACGGGCGGGCCGCCGGGCGCCGCCCATCGGTCGCCCCATTGCCGCATGGCCATCACCACGTGCCACAGGTCGCGGCCCTTGGCGGTGAGCCGGTATTCCGAGCGCGGCGGGTGATCGGAGTAGGGAACCCGCTTGAGGATCTCGTTGTCGACGAGATCGTTCAGGCGCTGGGTGAGGATGTTGCGGGAAATGCCCAGGCGCGCCTGGAAGTCATCGAAGCGGGTCACGCCGAGGAACGCGTCCCGGACGACGAGCAGGCTCCACCACTCGCCCACGACGTCGAGGCACTGCGCGACCGAGCAGGTGACGTCCTCGAAGCTGGTCCTTTGCACGAGCCCAGCATAGAGGGTTGCGTTATAGAACGCACTAACCCTAGAGTGAGTTCTGTGAAGAAACTTATGCGACGCCGCGAGGTCACCTGGGAGGACCCCATGGTCGGCGCCGCGCTGGCGCTCGACTTGAGCGGCCTGGACTACCTGCGGGCGATCGCAGACGGGCGCATCCCGCCGCCGCCGATCGCCGTCTTGCTCGGGATGGGCATCGTCGATGTCCAGCCAGGCCGGGTGGCGTTCTCGCTCGAGGTCGGCGAGCACCTGTACAACCCGATCGGATCGGTCCACGGCGGCGTGTTCTGCGTCCTGCTCGACTCGGCCATGGGCTGCGCCGCGCATTCCACCCTCGACCGCGGCCGGGTGTTTAGCACCCTTGAGCTGAAGGTGAACATGGTCAAGCCGCTGACCGTGAACACCCCCAGCGTGGTGGCGACCGGGCGGGTGATCAGCTCCGGCCGTCGGGTTATCACCGCGTCGGGCGAGATCACCGGGCCCGATGGCACGCTGTATGCGCATGGCACCACCACGTGCCTGGTCATCGAACCACACCAATCCCCGTCAGGAGGGAACGGCCATGGCCGCTGAGCAAGGCACGCTGACCACCCGTCCCGCGGTCACCCCGAGCCTCGAAGTCGCCTCGCTCGAGGGCGGCAGCGCCTTCCTGCGGGCGGCGGGCCTCGTCTTCGACGAGATCACCGCGACCCGGGTCACCGGGCACCTGGACCTGAACCAGGACCACCACACCCCGTGGGGCATCGTCCACGGCGGCGTCTACACGACCGCCGTCGAGAGCGCGGCCAGCGTCGGCGCCAGCACGGCGGTACGCGATCAGGGTCAGGTGGCGGTCGGGCTGACGAACACCACCCACTTCTTGCGTTCGGCCACCCAGGGACGGGTGAACCTCGAGGCCACCGCGCTCAGTCAGGGACGCACCCAGCAGTTGTGGCGCGTCGACATCACCGACGAATCGGGGCGGCTCATCGCCCACGGCGAGTTGCGGCTGCAAAACGTCGCTGGCAAACCCTAGTCGGCCCGCGCCGACGACCGGTCTCTGCCGGCCTCACGGACCCGGGAGCGCCTTGCGGCGCAGATCGCGGCGTATGGCCTGGCCGAGCCTGCGCGTCTCGCGGCTATTCAGGTAGGCGCCCGCGGCGGCGCCTGTGAGCAGCGGGGCCAGCGAAAACGCACTCCGGCCCGCCCTCGCGGCCAGTCGCCTGCGCAGCAGCCGGGCCAGTGGGGATCCGGCGGCGAATATCACCCCGCCGGGAATCATGAACACGCCCCGGCGGTGCGCCCAGGCGGCCACGTAGGCACTCATCCGCTCCGGGAGGTTGCCCTGGGCCGGCGTGCCGTACGCCTCGTGCAACTCGGCGATGAGCTTGATCTCGATCCCGACCACGGCCAAGGTCTCCGCCGCTATCTCGACAGGGAAGGCGGGTAGCGCCGGCAGCGCGGCCCACACCCCCGCGGCTCCCCCGGCCGCCGCCGAAGCACGAGATGCCCCGTCGATGAGGCTGTCGGCGATGTCATCGGCGGACTGGCCGGGGAACTGCTCCCGCAGCGCCGCCTGGTCCCGTACCCGCAGCCGTGGCGCCATCGCGGTCACCTGCCCGGCCAGCCAGCCGGTGCCCGAGCCGGCCCCGCGCCGCGCCGTCCCCATCCCGCGCCATACGGCCCGGGTTCCGCGCCCGGCCACGCGCGCGCTCGAGCCCGCGGCCTTGACGAAGGCCGCGGCCAGCCGCTGCCGGTCCTGCGGGCGTTCGGCCTCGGTGACGTCGGCGGCTACCTCGGCGGCGCGCACCGAGATCTCGTCCGGTTGGGTTTCCGGTTCAGACATGGCATGAACCTACCCGGCCCTGCGGCCAATCCACCTGACCGGCCGGTTTACCTGTTCAGTTAGGACTGTACGGCGTATACCGCAGGTCCGGAGCGGGCCGGGACGTGGTGGCGCGCAGCATGGCGGTTTCCCGGGCCAGCAGGGCGCGTTCGGCATCCAGCCGGCGTACGGTGTCGGCCTGGTCGAGCAGGCCTTGCCGTTCGGGCAGGTCGATAACCATGGTGGCGGCGATGACATAGGAGAGCAGCCCCGGCTCACTGGGCAGCTCCTCGATCCGGACGGTAGCGCCGCCCCGTTCGGTGAGCGCCTCCAGGTAGGCGCGGAACGCGACCTGGACCGCGCGCACGAACGGTGCGGCGAGCGCCGGGTCGACCGGATCCTCGGCGAGCAGGTCGACCTCGCCCTGCAGGTACGGCAGCGTCTGATCGAGGGACAGGAGCCTGAACCGCTGCGTGCCCACGGTGACCAGGTCGAAGCGCCCGTCGTCGAGCTGGTCGACCCGCCGCAATATCGCGGTGCAGCCGATCTCGTACAGCGACTGCACCCCGTCGATCCCGGTCTCACGACCCTTGCGGATCGCGATCACGCCGAACCGCCGGGGCTCGGGCCGTGCGAGCAGATCCCGGACGAGCTGCCGGTAGCGTTCCTCGAAGATATTCAGCGGCAACAGCATGCCGGGATAGAGCACGGCCCCGAGCGGGAACAACGGCAGCATCTCGGCCATACCATGACAGTACGCTTTGTCCGGGTCGGCCGGGATAGTGACTTATGGCAGCAGCACGATCTTGCCGAGGATGTGGCCCGTTGCGAGCTGCCGGTAGGCGTCCTGGACCTGGTCGAGCGGGAACGTCGCCGCGATCGGCACCTCGAGCTCGCCGGCCGCGATCAGCCCGGCAAGTTCGGCGAGTACGCTCGCGCTGGCCCCGGCTCCGTTGCCATCCCCCTTGACCCCGTACCGGGCGACCGCCTCGAAGTTGGCGATCGTGTCGATGCGAGACGCCTCGACGCCAAGCTCGAGGGCCAGCTGTACGTAGTCCGCGCCGAACGTGTCGATGAACGCGTCCACCTTGCCGGCCGCCAGCCGGATCCGGTGGGCCACCCCGTCGCCGTAGGCCACGGGAATGACGCCGTGCCCGGCAAGCCAGCCGAAGTTGGCCTGGCTGGCCAGCCCGATCACGGTGGCGTCGGCCCGCCGGGCCAGCTGGACCGCGAGCGAGCCGACCCCGCCGGCGGCGCCGGAGACGACCACCGTGTCGCCCTCGGTCAGGCTGACCGCCCGGACCGCCGCGTACGCGGTGGCCCCGGCCACGAACAGCGCCCCGGCCACCTCCCAGGGCACCCCGGCCGGCTTGGGGGTCAGGTGCTGCTCCTCGACCACCACGTACTCGGCCTGGCTGGCCCGGTTGTCGGTCCAGCCAATCACCTCGTCGCCGACCGAAACGCCGCTCACTCCGGGCCCGGTCTCGGCCACGATCCCGGCCAGATCGCTGCCCTCACCGGACGGGAACGTGGCAGGCCACCTGGCGGCCAGCAGCCCCTCGCGGATCTTGGCCTCGCCCGGGTTGATCCCCGCCGCTTTGACCTGGACCAGGACCTGTCCCGCCCCCGGCACCGGGCGCGGCACGTCCACGACCTTCAGGACCTCGACCCCGCCGTACTCATCGAACCGGACTGCCTTCACTGGCCTGCCTCCTAATCCCTGGCTATTTCCGGCTGTAGCCAACTACCGGCCGCTCCCCTTTATGCCGCCCGCAGCCCTCGCCACGAGGAGAATGTCGGCGGCGCGCATAAGGTGCCTCTGTGACCGGTCGCTGGGATCGCGCTGGAGTGCTCGCACTGGCGCCCGACGCGTCGTCGCTGCGGGCCGCGCAGCCCCTGACGTCCGGCCGGTCGTGGCTGGTGGCGGCGGCCGCGGACGACCGTGCGCTGTGGGGTGAGTGCCGGGGCAGCGCCACCGCGCCCTACCGCACCGTGATCGACCTGTCGGGTCCCGCGTACCGCTGCTCCTGCCCGAGCCGGAAGTTTCCGTGCAAGCACGCGCTCGCTCTGCTCCTGCTGTGGTCCGACGGCGTGGTCGGGACGAACGACGACCCGCCCGAGTGGGCCGCGAGCTGGATTGCCGAACGCGCCGCCAGGACCAGTGACCCGCAGAACCCCAAGGCCCCGGCCGACCCCGCCGCGGCCCAGCGCCGAGCCGAGCAACGGGAGGCCCGCGTCGCGACCGGCCTGGTCGAGCTCGACCGCTGGCTCTGCGATCAGGTCCGCCAGGGCCTAGCCGCCAGCCAGCGGGCCGGTTATCGGCATTGGGACGACATCGCCGCCCGGATGGTCGATGCTCAGGCGCCTGGCCTGGCCGAACGCCTCCGCGCGCTGGCCGCGGTCCCGTACTCCGGGGCTGGCTGGGAGGGGCGGTTGCTCGAGGAGTACGCGCTGCTTTGGCTGCTGGCCGCGGCCGGCCGGGACCAGGCCGGGCTGCCGCCGCCGCTGCGGGACACCGTTCGATCGCGAGTCGGCTTCACCGTCCGCCAGGCCGAGGTGCTGGCCAGCGCCACGCCGGTCGGGGATTACTGGCAGGTGCTGGCCAGGCGCGATCTGGACCAGGACCGGATCCGGACCCGCCGGGTCTGGCTGCGCGGCCGCGACACCGGCCGGACCGCGCTCGTGCTCAGCTTTGCCGCCGTCGGCCAGTCGCTGGATGACTCGCTCAGCGTCGGCACCGAGGTCGACGCTGACCTGGCCTTCTACCCCGCCGCCGTCCGGCTCCGCGCCCTGCTCGCGACCCGACGCGACACCTTCCCCGGCCGCCCGCCGACGGGTGTCACCGTCACAGGCCTGCTGGCCGGGTACGCGGCCGCGCTCGGCGAGGACCCCTGGCTAGACACCTGGCCCGTCGTGCTGGACGCCACCCCGGCCCGCGCCCCGCTACCCAGCCTGTACGACCAGGCCGGCGACGCCGTGCCGCTGCACCCGGGCGCGGGCGACTGCTGGGCGCTGTTCGCGCTGTCCGGCGGCGAGCCGCTGACGGTGGCCGGCGAGTGGACCCCGCGCGGCCTGTGGCCGCTGACCGCCTGGGACCAGGGCGGAAGGCCGGTACCGCTGTGAGTACATGGCACGACCTGGTCACCGCGAGTCTTATCGGTACCGAACGGGCCGTGGTTCCCGCGGTCGGTATCCCCGGCCTGCCCCCCGCCGAAGACGACGGCGGCGATCCAGCGGCCGTCCTGCTCGACCGGGCCGCGCTGCTGACCGCGGCCCGCCGGGCGGGTCGCCGGCCCGATTACGCCCAGCCACTCCCCCAGTCCGAGCCCGACTCGCGGCCCGTGGTGAGCCCGGCCGCTGACCGTCGGCTGGCGCGGCTGCTCGCTGGCGAGTACCCGGAACTGCTGACCGAGTGGCTGACCGCGGTCACCGCCCGCGGCCTGCGGGCGGCGCCCCAGTCACTTCCCGTGCTCCTTGACCGGGCACGCCGCGCCAGGTCGGCGGATCCCGCACTGGCGGATCTGGTCGCCGAGGCGGGCGGGCCGCGCGCCAGATGGCTGGCCGGACTCAACCCGGACTGGGAGTTCGCGGCGGCATCCGCCCTGTCCGGCCAGGACGCGTGGCGGCTCGGCAACACCGCCCAGCGGCGCCGCTACCTGGCCTGGTTGCTGGCCAGTGATCCGGACGCGGCCCGGGACCTGATCCGCGGCGGCTGGGACGCGGCGGGCCCCGCCGAGCGGGTAATGTTCTTGTCCGTGCTGGCCGACCGGCTCAGTCCGGCGGACGAGCCGCTGCTCGAAGCCGCTCGGCACGACCACCCCGAGGACGTGCGCCGCCAGGCCGCCGATCTGCTGGCGAGCCTGCCCGGCTCGGCGTTGGGGAAGCAGATGACCGAACGTGCCCGACGCTACGTACGGATCGAGNNGAGATCGTCGCCCGGACTCCGCTACGGACCTGGACTGACCGATCCGGCCTGACCGCCGCGCAGGTCGCGGCCTTGCCCTCGGGTGACTGGGCGCCGGTACTGTTCACCGGCTGGGTACGCGCGGCGATCGCCCAGCGTGACCACGAATGGACGGCCGCTCTGATCGGCCACGCGCTCACCGGCCGCCCGCCGCGCATGGCCGGGGAGATCCAGGCGCTGCAGCGACTAGCCCGCCGCGCTGATCCCGCGCTGGGCGCACCAGATACGCTGCCCGAGCCGCGGCCGGACGCCTTGCCGGTCGTCGGCGCGGCGCTTGGCGTGCTGCGGTTTCGCCACGACATGCTGAAGGAGCTGAGCGATGACGGAAACGACGGCTGAGCCCCAGGTGGTGCTGCGTCCGCACGCCGAGGACGAGCACCGAGCCGAGCTGGCCGCCCTGGCCACCGCCGACAACCGGCCGCGTCCCCCGGGCTGGCGGCTGTCCCCGTGGGCGGTGACGACCTACCTGCTGGGCGGGCAGGCCGGCGGCACCGAGATCACGCCGAAGTACGTCGGCTCCCGCCGCCTGGTCGAGGTTGCCGTGGCCACGCTGGCCACCGACCGCGCCCTGCTGCTGCTCGGCGTGCCGGGCACGGCCAAGACCTGGCTGTCTGAGCACCTGGCCGCGGCCATCTCCGGCGACTCGACGCTGATGGTGCAGGGCACCGCGGGGACCGCCGAGGAGGCGGTCAGGTACGGCTGGAACTATGCGCGGTTGATCGCGGAGGGACCGTCCTGGGAGGCCATGGTGCCCAGCCCGGTCATGCGGGCCATGGCCGCGGGCCAGATCGCCCGCGTCGAAGAGCTGACCCGGATGCCCTCTGACGTGCAGGACGCGCTGATCACCATCTTGTCGGAGAAGACGCTGCCGATCCCGGAGCTAGCTAGCGAGCGGCAGGCGGTACGCGGCTTCAACGTCATCGCCACCGCCAACGACCGGGACCGCGGCGTGAACGAGTTGTCCAGCGCGCTGCGCCGGCGGTTCAACACCGTGGTGCTGCCGGTGCCGTCCTCGGCCGAGCAGGAGGTGGAGATCGTCACCCGGCGGGTCGCTCAGCTCGGCCGCTCGATCGGGCTGCCGGAGATCAAGCCCGGCGCCGAGGAGATCCGGCGCGTGGTCACGGTCTTCCGCGAGCTGCGCCAGGGCGTCACCGAAGACGGCCGGTCAAAGGTCAAGTCGCCGAGCGCGACGCTGTCCCCCGCCGAGGCGATCTCGGTCATCACCAGCGGCCTGGCCCTGGCCGCGCACTTCGGCGACGGCGTGCTCCGCCCCGCCGACGTGGCAGGCGGCATCACCGGCGCGGTCATCCAGGATCCGGTGTCCGACCGGGTGGCGTGGCAGGAGTACCTGGAAACCGTGGTCCGCGAGCGGGACGACTGGAGCGATTTCTACCGCGCGTGCCGCGAGGCGGCCGGCTAGTGACCGGCCCGGCGCTGTACGGCATCCGGCATCACGGACCGGGATCGGCGCGGTCGTTGCGCGAGGCCCTGGCTGAACTCGAGCCTGATGTGGTGCTGATCGAGGGGCCGCCCGAGGCGGACGCGCTGCTGGAGCTGGTGCGCGATCCGGAGATGCGGCCGCCGGTGGCGTTGCTCGGGTACGTGCCGGGACAGCCGAAGACGGCGGCGTTCTGGCCGTTTGCGGTGTTCTCGCCAGAGTGGCAGGCGATCAGGTACGCGCTGCGCGCGGGCGTACCGGTCCGGTTCTGCGACCTGCCAGCCGCGCACCAGCTGGCCATGACCGACAGCAGAAGACAGCAGTCACGCACCGACCCGATCAGCGACCTGGCCACGGCAGCCGGTTACGACGACCCGGAGCGCTGGTGGGAAGACGTGGTCGAGCACGTCCCGGGACCCGCAGTCTTCGACGCCCTGGCGGAAGCCATCGGGTTCCTCCGCGCGGAAGATCCCGAACCCGATCAGCGCGACGTGGCCCGCGAGGCGTACATGCGTAAGGTGCTGCGCCGGACGACCAAGGAGGGCTACCAGCGAATCGCGGTGGTCTGCGGCGCCTGGCACGTTCCAGCGCTGCAGCACCTCCCGCCCGCGGCGGCCGACGACCGGCTACTGCGCGGCCTGCCGAAGGTAAGGGCCACCTTCACCTGGATCCCGTGGACCTACGGCCGTCTCGCCTACACCTCGGGTTACGGCGCCGGCATCCGCTCCCCGGGCTGGTACGACCACTTGTTCTCCTGCGATGGGCAGCCCGTCGAGCGGTGGCTGGCCAAGGCCGCCGCCGTGCTGCGGGACGAGGGCGTTCCGGCGTCGTCCGCGCACGTGATCGAGTCGGTCCGGCTGGCCGAGGCGCTGGCCGCGCTGCGCGGGCGGCCGCTGGCGGGCCTGGAGGAGGTCACCGAGGCGGCCCGNNTGTGAGGGCAGTGACCTGCTCGTAGGGCTCATCCAGCGGCGCCTGGTGGTCGGCGAGCGGCTCGGCGCGGTGCCGGCCGCCACGCCCATGATGCCGCTGCAGCGGGACCTGCAAGATCAGCAGCGCAGCCTGCGGCTGCGCCCGGAGGTGCAGCCCCGCGACTATGACCTGGACCTACGTAAGCCGAACGACCTGGCCCGCAGCCACCTGCTGTACCGGCTCACCCTGCTCGGGGTGCGGTGGGGCGCGCCGCAGCAGGGCCGGACCCAGAACATCGGGACGTTCCGGGAAAGTTGGCAGCTGACCTGGGGACCGGAGCTCGACCTAGCCCTGATCGAGGCGAGCATGTGGGGCAGCACGGTGGTGGCCGCCGCGTCGCAGCGAGCCCGTTCCCTGGCCGTCGAGGCCACCGCGCTGGCGGACGTGACCGGCTTGGTCGAGCGGTGCCTGCTCGCCGATCTGGGCGACGCCCTGCCCGAGGTGCTCGCGGCGGTCAGGGACCGCGCCGCGCTGGAGGGCGACGTGACGCACCTGATGGCGGCGCTGCCTGCCCTGGTCCGGGCGGTCCGGTACGGCGACGTGCGCGGCACCGACCCCGGCCGGCTCGGCGAAGTAGCAGTCGAGATGATCACCCGGATCTGCGCCGGCCTGCCCGCCGCGGTGATATCCCTGGACGAGGCGGCCGAACGGGCCATGCGCGACCGCATCAACGCCGTGCATTCGGCCACCAGCCTGCTCGCGGACCCCGGCAGCCGCACGCGCTGGCTGGATACGCTCGCCCGTGTCGTCCCGCGCTGTCCTCCTCTTATCTCCGGCCGCCTGACCAGGCTGCTCCTCGACGCGGGACGGCTTTCTCCGGACGACGTGGCGGTGCGGATGTCACGCGAGCTGTCCGTCGCCGTGCCGGCCGCGGCCGCCGCGGGCTGGGCCGAGGGGTTCCTGGCCGGCAGCGGCCTGCTGCTTCTGCACGACGACACGCTGCTCGCCCTGGCCGATGCGTGGCTGGCCGGGCTGAGCGCGGACGCCTTCGCCGCCGTGCTGCCCGCGCTCCGGCGCACCTTCGGCCAATTCGCCCCGCCCGAGCGGCGAGCCATCGGTGACAAGGCGGCCCGGCTGGGCGGCAGCAACGGGCCGCCGGTCATGCCCGTATCGCCGGACGACGACCTGGATCAGGACCGGGCCGCGATCGCGGTGCGGACCGTGGCCGCGCTCCTGGGCCGACGCCCTGCATCGGTGAGCGGATTATGACCGCTGACCACGACGAGCGGATGCGCCGCTGGCGACTGGTGCTCGGCGCTGCCGACGGTACCGGGATGCCGCTACACGGCGACGACGCGCGGATCGACGCCGCGCTCGGCGCCCTGTACGACTCCGATGAAGGCGCCGGGCTCGAGCCCGTCGCCAAGCGCCAGGCTGGCCTGGGCGCGTCGGCCCCCCGGGTCGCGCGCTGGCTCGGCGATATCCGCACGTTCTTCCCGGTCAGCGTCGTCCAGGTGATGCAGAAGGACGCGATCGAGCGGCTCGGCCTGACCCGGCTGCTGCTCGAGCCCGAGATGCTCGCCGCGGTCGAGCCCGACGTGCACCTAGTCGGGACCCTGCTGTCGCTGAGCCGGGTGCTCCCCGAGCAGGCACGGGAGTCGGCCCGCGCCGTGGTGCGTACCGTGACCAAAGACTTGGAACGGCGGCTGGCCCAGCGGACTCGTTCGGCCGTCACCGGCGCGCTGAACCGGGCGAGCCGCACGAACCGGCCCAGGCGCCCGGCCGACATCGACTGGGACCGCACCATCCGCGCCAACCTGCGGAACTACCTGCCCGAGCAGCGGACCGTCGTGCCGGAGCGGCTCGTCGGCTACGCCAGGAAGCAGCAGGCGGTGGCGCGGGACGTCATCGTGTGCCTGGACCAGAGCGGCTCGATGGCCTCGTCGGTAGTGTACGGCGGAGTGTTCGGCGCGGTGCTGGCCTCGATCCGGTCCCTGCGCACGTCAGTGGTCGCCTTCGACACGGCGGTCGTCGACCTGACCGAGCACCTCGGCGACCCGGTAGACGTCCTGTTCGGCACCCAGCTCGGCGGCGGCACCGACATCAACCGTGCCCTGGCCTATTGCCAGCGGCTGATCACCCGCCCCGCCCAGACGATCCTCATCCTGGTCAGTGACCTGTTCGAGGGCGGCGACACCGGCGAGATGCTGCACCGGGTCGCGGACCTGACCACCGCAGGCACCCAAGTGATCGCCTTGCTGGCGCTCTCCGACCACGGTGCGCCGACCTACGACCATGAGGTGGCCGCCGCCCTGGCCGCGCTGGGCGTCCCCGCCTTCGCCTGCACCCCCGACTCGTTCGGTGACCTGATGGCCGCCGCCATCGACCGCCGCGACATCGCCGAGTGGGCCCACCGCCAGCAGGCCTCCGCCTAGAACGCCAACGAGGCCCGGGCCCGGGAGCGGTCAGGGGCGGCGATCGGGGGCCGCCGCGCTAGGTTAACGGGGTGATCACGCAGGAACTGCTCGACGAGCTCTGGGATTTCGGCGACCCGGCCGGGTCGGAGCTGCGGCTCGCGTGTGAGGCGGCGTCGCAGGCGCACACTGACGCCGAGCAGGCCGAGCTGCTCACGCAGCAGGCCCGGGCGCTCGGGCTGCAGGGACGCTTCGACGCGGGGCGGGCGCTGCTGGAATCGCTCGGCCAGGCCGCCGATGCGGCCGTCAGGACGCGGGTCAAGCTCGAGGCCGGCCGCCTGCTGAACAGCGCGAGAAAGGCGGAGGAGGCCGTGGTCGAGTTCGAGGACGCGGCCGCGCTCGCCCGGTCCGGCGGCCTGCTGTTCCTCGAGATCGACGCGCTGCACATGCTCGCCATCGCCGACAGGGCGCGGTCCCGTGAGCGGGTGGCCGAGGCGATCGATCGCGCTCTGGCGGCGCCGGATGACCGTACGCGGCGCTGGCTCGTCTCGCTGTACAACAACCTCGGCTGCTCGTACTCCGAGGCCGGCGACCTCGACCAGGCGCTGGCAGCGTTCCTGCAGGCGCAGGAATGGGCAGAGCGGGTCGGCACCGAGCAGCAACGGGCGTGGGCACGCGAGGCGGTCCAGGAATGTGCCCCGGCGCGGCGGGCGCCTGATGCCCGGTGAGCCCGGCTTCCGCCGAGGCCAGGCGGATGAGACTTCGCCGGCTCCGCCAACGAGGATCACGATCTACGGCCGCAGTTCTAGCTGGTCGCGGTAAGCCGCTCGATGATCTCGCCGGCCGGGCACTCGGTTGCCGAGCGGTAGCCCTGCCCGGCCCACAACGACATCCGGCCGGTGTCGCCCTCGGCGGCGGCCGCGGCCCGCAGCGGACGCGTCGCGTTGTTGATTTCCGGGTAGGCCGCGGGCGCGCCCTGGTGGTCGCGGATGAACCGGTTGACCAGCCCGCGGGCCGGCCGCCCGCTGAAGGCCCGGGTCAGCGTGGTCGCGGTGTACCGCGGGTCGGCCAGCGCCGCCTTGTACCGGGGATGCGCGCCGCTCTCCGGGCAACGCAGGAACGCCGTGCCGCACTGCGCGGCCGCCGCGCCCGCCGCGATCACGGCCTGGACCTGACGCGGGCCCATGATGGCCCCGGCGGCGATCTGCGGCAGACTCGTGACTCTCGCCACCTCGCCGATCAGCGCCAGCAGGCCGTAGTCTCGGCCGGGCTCGTCGTCGTTCATGAACGTCCCCCGGTGGGCTCCGGCCTCATAACCCTGGACGCACAGCGCATCCGCGCCCGCCGCGGCCGCGATCGCCGCCTCACCGGGACTGGTCACGGTGACCGCGACCAGGCTGCCTGCGTCCTGCAGGGCCATGACGACCTCGGCGTCGGGGCATCCGAAGGTGAAGCTGACCATCGCGGGCGGATCGGCCAACAGCGCCGCCACCTTGCCGTCGAAGCCGTCGTCGTCCCAGGTCCCGTCGCCTAGGGGCCCGGCGGCACGCAGGGAGCCGAGGTATCGATCCAGCGCCGCGGGGTCCGCGTACGGCGTACCGG